>JASHOQ010000058.1 GCA_030041045.1 Acidobacteriaceae bacterium | reverse complement strand
TGAACAGTTGCGGCGCCCACGAGTTGACGTCACCCTTCGAATTAGCGGGTTTTTCCGCGATGCGTTCCCCAACCTGATTGACCTGTTCGATCAGGCCGTTTCGCTCGTCGTTGAATCCGACGAGCCTCTCGACCAGAATTTCCCGCGCAAACACTACCTCGCCGATCTCGAACAGCGCAAAGATATTCCGGAGCACGAAGCGGAAGCCCAGGCTCGCTACCGCATCTTCGGGTCAAAGCCCGGTTCCTACGGCGCCGGCATCCTGCCATTGATCGAAACTGGAAATTGGCAAAATGATCAGGACTTCGCACGCGCCTTCCTCGCCTGGGGAGGGTATGCCTATGGCAAAGGCGCGGCCGGCGTAGAGGCCCAACTTGTCTTCGCTGAACGACTAAAGTCCATTGAAGTCGCACTCCACAATCAGGACAATCGCGAACACGATATCTTTGACTCCGATGACTACTTCCAATTCCACGGCGGTATGGTAGCCTCCATTCGCGCCCTCACCGGCAATCAGCCCAAGGCCTATTTCGGAGACAGTTCGCGCCCCGACGCGGCACAGGTCCGCGACCTGCGCGAGGAGGCTCTTCGCGTTTATCGCTCTCGTGTCGTCAACCCCAAGTGGATCGAGAGCATCAAGCGGCACGGCTACAAAGGCGGTCTCGAACTGGCTGCGACCGTCGATTACATCTTCGGTTTCGACGCTACTGCGCAAATCGCGCCCGACTTCGTCTACGAGGGACTCGCCGAGCATTACGCGCTCTCTCAGGAGATGCGCGACTTCCTTTCGAAATCAAATCCCTGGGCTCTCAATGCCATCGCCGAGCGGCTTCTTGAAGCGGCGAAGCGCGAGCTATGGGAGAATCCGAGCGCTGAAACGCTGGAATCTCTCCGCAACGTGTTGCTCGAAACCGACGCATTACTTGAAGCGCAGGGAGAACAGAAACGGGAGGCGGTCGAATGAAACCTGTTGCCTATCCCTTCTCCGCCATCGTGGGCCAGGACCAGATGAAGTTGGCCCTCCTTCTTGCCGCCATCGACTGGCGTCTCGGCGTATTGCTGCGTGGCGACAAAGGAGCCGGCAAAACCACTTCTGCGCGCGGACTTGCTGCTCTTCTTCCCGAGCCTGCACCTTTTGTAAATCTTCCCATCGGTGTCACAGAAGACAGGCTCATCGGAGGCCTACACCTTGAAAGCACACTCAAGGGAAACCCTCAACTCAAGCCGGGCTTGCTTTCCGAGGCTCACGGCGGAGTGCTTTACATCGACGAAGTCAACCTGCTGCCCGCGCATCTCGGCGACGCGCTGCTCGATGCTGCATCAAGCGGCGTGAATTTGGTTGAGCGCGAAGGATTCAGTGCTTCGCATGCTGCTGAATTCGTCTTACTCGGCAGCATGAATCCTGAAGAAGGCTTACTGCGTCCGCAACTTCTCGATCGGTTCGCGCTCTCCGTCGACATAACAGCGCCACTGGATGTACCGGTACGACAGATGATCGTCGAGCGCAGAATTGCATTCGAGCGCGAACCCGCGAAGTTCGCTGAGAAGTGGTCGGAAGAACAGCAGTTGTTGCGAAGTAAAGTTGCAAGGGGCAGAGCCCAGCTTAGCTCCGTTTACATATCCAACGAGATCCTTGAGCAAATTGGAACAGCCGTATGTGCGGCAGGCGCCCGCTCGCTGCGGGCCGACCTTGCCGCAGTTCGAGCCAGCACCGCATGTGCCGCGCTTATGGGCAATGATGCAGTCGAACCACATCACGTCGATGCCGTCTTACCGCTCGTGCTCAACCACCGTGCCAGGGCAGCTGGTCGTTCTGCACCACCACCTCCTGCTCCCTCTAACCAACCCACTGACTCCACCACGCGAGATCGGGGCGCGAAAGAAGCGATAGAACGAATCTTCTCCCCGCAAGAATTCGTTACGCCGGCCATCACTGTATCCCTGGATGGCGCCAAACAACGCGGCAACAGCCACGAAGCGGTACTCGATCATCCAGGTCCTGTAGTGGCCGCCCGCCCGACAGAGAACCCCAACGAGATCGACCTTCGAGCCACACTAACCCACGCTGCGATTGAAACTGGAACAGTGCAGCCTCGACTCTCGGACTTACACGAGAAAGTGCGCCAGCGCCGAACCGGAATTCGATATCTTTTCCTCATCGATTCCAGTGGATCGCACGCTGCTCAAGAGAAAATGCGGTTGGTAAAGGGTGCAGTGCTTGGCCTGCTTCATCGCTCGTTTCGCCAAGATGACGAAGTGGCAATCATCGTTTTCCGTGGGACTGACGCCCAGGTAATACTGGAGCCTTCGCATCAAATTGATGATGCAGCCGCAGTTCTCGAATACCTCCCTACAGGCGGCCGAACGCCACTTGCGCATGCTTTGGAATTAGCCAAGACATACCTAACTCCCTCGACTCTTCTAATTCTTCTAAGTGACGGCCGGGCAAATATTCCTTTGCGGGGCAATGACCCCTGGCAGGACGCTTTGGAAAGCGCCCGAGATCTGAATTGCCGCACTCTCGTGGTTGATACAGAGAGTCCTGGCTCCCCGGTGCGGCGCGCCTCCGTGTTGGCAGACGCACTGAGCGCAACTTTGATCGATCTCGTCGACCTCGCGAATATCGACGTACTGACAATTAGCAAGGCCTCGGTCTAGAGGGCAAGTTGACGTATAACGGCCTTCTCGACAAGTGGTAAATCGCAATGCACTCATCGAAGACGAAGAACCGAACCACTTCGGAGATTCTGGCGGGACGTCGGGACTCGAATCCGTGGTCTCCTGCGTGACAGGCAGGCGTTCTAATCAGCTGCACTACGCCCCCGCAAACCGACTGATCAGTGACCTTCACGTTCTTCTGCGATCCGCACGCCTTATAAGGCTTCCGGGACAGATTTGCGGTTTCAGGTTTCTTACGATTTGCCAACTCGTGGGGAACACCTAAAACCGCCGAAGTCGCAGAAGACCGCACATTTTGTGGATCAGATTGTGGATCGAAGCTTTGTGCTTTTCAGTTGGGATCCTGAAGTCAACCTGTTTGCTTCGGCGACCGAAACTAAGTCTATCCTCCTACTGAACGCAAGAGATTCAGCGGCGCGTGATCTTGGCAAGATGTTCAGCGACTTGGAATTCAGTTTACGCAACGGTAACCTAGCGAAGGAAGATCGAGGTCGGTAAAGAGAGCGACTCTCCAGCGCCCAGCAAGACTGACGACTGAACAGCAACAACGACTCCAGCCTTCCATGATCAATTCTTGGCAGTAATTGAAGGCTATTTCGGGGCTACGCTGCGAGCGGTTCGCGGAGCCCGAGCCACCTCCGCATTTTCGGAATCCGTCGCATAATGAAGCGTTCTGTGAGAGCGACAATGATCATTGAGCCCCCGAGCAAGGGAAAATAAATGCCGAAGGCGACCATCGCCACTAACAGTCCCAGCGAAAACCGTATTCGCCCCAATGGCTGGGGTGCGCCCAGCACTCCACCCGGCCGGCGCCTCCACCACATGATCACACCGCTCATAGAGAGCGTCACCAGGCCGATCGCCATAAACAATCCAAGCAGCTGATTGAACAGTCCAAAATGCTGCCCCTCGTGAATAGCGATTGCCGTTCCGATCACCCGATCCAGCCACGGTCGTGCGCTGAAATTCTGACGTGATACAAGTGCGCCGCTCCTGGCATCGAGGGAAAGGTTGACACGCAGTGGACGGTCGCGTGCGTCTGACTTTGCGGTCCAGTTGCCACCCGGGCGTGTCGGAGGAGCAATCTCTACGGGATAAGCGAGATCGAGCGGCGCTACGGTTGCGACCATTTTGTCGAGCGCAGCGTAGGCATCCGGACCCACCTTCATGGTCACTGTGTGATGCATGTGAGCATGCTCAGAGCCCATGTCCATGCCGTCATTCATCGCCATTCCCGCAGCTTTTTGCTCGCTGCTGCTGGTGGTCCAGTCCTGCTGGACAGCCACGCCGTTGGCCGCATGCCTTATGGTTTTCAGATAGCCTCCCCAACTCTTAGCCCAGGGCAGCCCGGTGAATATTTGAAAAAGCACGAGAAAGGAAATATAAATGCCTGTAACGGAGTGAATATCGCGCCAGAACGTACGGCCACCCGCACGTAGCCTCGGATATAGGACGCCACCCAGGCCTTTGGCATCCCGCGGCCACCAGAGAATAAGTCCGGTCACGATCATAATCGCTGCCCAGGAGGCCGCGAGCTCCACGATGTACGAGCCGGTGTTGCCGATCATCAATTCTCCGTGCATCCGAAAGATCACGTTCATTAGCCGCTTGTCTTCATCATCCACTTTCAGCACGGCCAGCGTCTGCGGCTGTACGTAGATGCGGTATTCCTTATCACCCTTGCCAACGACGACCTGGGCAGGAGAGTGCGGGTCTTCGGGCAACTGGTAAAAGTGCAGCATCGATCCCGGCACGGCCGCCAGAGCCGCCTGAACCTGGGAATTTGCGCTGGCAGCGTGGGTGATCGTCAGATCGTCGTAGCGCCGATCAATCCAGCGCTGGATCTGCGGATGGAAGAGAAAGATGGAGCCGGTACATGCAAGCCAGATGACGAACGGAATACAAAACAACCCGGCGTAGAAATGCCAACGCCATACCGTCCGGTAGTCGAGGCCGCGTCGCGTATCCGATACGGCTATCTGCGAAGAAATAGACATATGCAGTCCTTGAATGATCTGCGTGCATCGGCGCATCCTCTCCGCCGCTGCACGCTCAGTTTAGAACTTGATGCGGAATCCGCCGATCGAGAGCCGCGGTGCACCGGCGTAAATGGCGCCCGTGCCGGTTGCCGCCAGCGCCGTACTCGAGCCGTAGCCCGGGTTCTCGATGCCGGCGGTGGTGATGGTGTCCGTGATGTTGCTGGCCGAGCCCACGAAAGTGTGGTTCGCCAGGTTCTGCAGGTCAAAGTAGAAATGCGTGCGCGACCAGATGCCGTGGCCAGCAGCGGGGTCGTAGTGAAGGTCAAAGTTCATCACTGTAGAAGAGGGCGCCGAGAGCAGGTTGGCGTTGTCGAGCCAGAAGGCGGAGCGGTAGTTGGCTTCGAGATAGCTGCCAAAGTTGCCCTCTTTGCTCGATGGCCGTTCGTAAGCCAAGCGCAAGCTCAGATTATTGGGAATGACACCGGGGATGCGGTTGCCGGCGCGGTTGAATGTTTCGCAGGCGCCTGTAGATAGCAGGATTGGGCAAACATTGCCGGTGCCGCTGCCAGCACTGAGTTGCTCCACGTAGCTGCGGTAGACCTGCGCGTCAAACTGATACGCGGCGCGCAGCCGCAAGCCGCTGACTGCCTGCGGCAGCGGGTGCCAATCAATTGCAGTCACGACGCCTCGATGCGCGGATGAGGGGATGTTGAAGTTGTAACTGAGCAGACCCGCGCCCGGCGACTGCGAGACGATCTCGTTGGCGAACCTCTCGTAGAAGCCGGTGGCACTGAGCACGATGTTGCGGGCCACCGTCCAGTCGGCGCCGAAATCAATGCCCCAGTTGGTCTGCGCCTGCAGCGTGGCGTTCAGGCCATAGGTTCCTTGCGGCGTGACAAAGAAGTCGCTGTTCGGTGGCGTGCCGTAACCGGTGCCGAGACGAGCGTGCAGCGCAAGCGAGTCCGTTGCCCGCACCAGGATGGCAGCCTCGGGTGCAACGTTGTTGTAAACGCGATTCACGTTGTAATTTGCCGTTGCGGGCTCGGCAGTAGAAGTGTAGGTATAAAGTGTCTCTCCGTCGGAGAGTGTGGTGTGTTCGTAGCCGATGCCGCCGACAACGGTTGCGCGTTCGCCCAGCGAATATTCTTCGCGTAAATGAATGCACGCGCCGGTGATGGTTCCAAAAGCCCCCGAAGTGTAGGCCCCTAGGGAACCGTTCGGCGTAAGGTTGTAACCGTTCGAGTTGGTGTCTTCGTACTTGAAGCAACCGCCTGCGTAGGTGACCGAATGGTGGCCGAGAAGCATTCCGGTGCGCGTAACGTCGCTGTCCAGTATGAACGACGGCGTCGAGCCGCGCGCCGTCGTAGCTCCGGTGGGCTGGTCGATGTCCTTGTCATCCCACACTGCCTGCGTGCGCCACGTGGTATCAGAGAAGTCATGCTCCCAGCGCCCCCCAACAATGGTGCGGCGGTCGTGCCGGCCGTTCTGTATGACATCCGGCGTCACGTACACCTGGCTGCCGGCGATGCCATTGACATACACGTGGTCGGTCGAGCAGCTGCTGGTGCTTGCACTCGATGACTCGTATCCTACACAACCCTTCTGAAAGGGATTGGCGAGAAACTGGTTTAACGAGAGCCGCACTGGCAGCGCCGTGTCGAGGTCGTTGTTGATGAATTTGAAGGTCACGCGGTCCTGCTTGGTTAGCGAGAAGGTGGCCAGAATGTTGGCCGTGGCGGTGTTGAATTCGAAATTCGGAATATAGTTCTGCTTACCGCGCACGTTGCTCAGAAAAATCGAGTAGTCGTAGTTGTCTTCGGCCTTCCCGATGGTCATGTAGTTGTTGAGAAACTGATAGCTACCCACATCGGTTCCGAAATCGACGCCGCTCACTTCAGCACCAGGGCGAGTACGGAAGAAGATGGCGCCATCATTGGCGTTGTTGCCGTAGATTGTCGACGATGGCCCCTGCACGGCGTCGATGCCCTCATAGGCATGCGGATCGGTGAGGTCAGCGCGGCCAAGGCCGTCAGGTTGCGTCACTTGAAATCCGTCTTCAAAGAGCAGAGCGTTGCGGATGCCGTAACTCTGGCGGTCGTTCGAGCCTCGTAGCGAGATAGAAATATCGCGCGGCCCGTTGCCGGTGATAGTGGTCACGCCGGGCACCAACTCCAGGCTCTCCTGGATCGTGAAGTCGGCCGAATCCTTGGTGTCCTGCCGGTCGACTGACGTGATGGTCTGCGCCAGCGGCGCTTCAGTTACGGCGGCGGTCTGCGCGGAGACGGTTATGTTCTGGCTAACCAGGTTCACGCTGAGCGTTAGCTTCACCTCAGTCGTCTGGCCAGCAGCGAGCTTTACCGTACGGTAGACGCGATTGAAGCCAGTCTGCTCGGCAATGACCTCGTATGAACCGGGCACGAGACCGCGAAACGTGAACTCACCGTCGCGATTGCTGACACTTGTATAGGCGGTCTCGTTGCCACTGGGTTTCACGGTGATCGAGGCATCGGAAATCAGGGCGCCCGTGGCATCGGCCACGGTGCCATGCAGAGTGGCAGTGGTTTGAGCATTCATTGCATGAATCGTCATCAGGCTCATCAGGAAGAGTGCAAAACAGCTGAACTTGATTCGCATTTGTCCTCAAATAAATTGCAATTAGTGGGGGAGGAAACTGCTGCCCCGTTTAGTCAGACCGCGACATCGCGGATCGTGCGCGATGCTTTTCTATCGCGCGTCATCACGCTCGATCGAAACTGCAAGTTGGCTCTGGAAAGGGAACAATCAAGACATCGCATTAGGGATCCGGCGTGGTGATGTCGGTCAGCTGTCAGACCTGACGACCAACCACCCGATGGCAGAAATCGCTGACCTCACTCTCAAGCTAAATCCTGCAAAAGCTTCCGCCAGTGCGGCATTTTGACGCACCCGCCGCGCCCGCCAGTGCTGAAGAACCCGCAAAGCGAGAGGCAACAATTCGATCCAGATGGGACGCAGTGCGGCTTACAATAGGTGGTATCCACTGCGCACCGCAGTTGTATCTTCGCGATCAATTCCCCGGCTGGTTATGAGAGTCAGCATTACGGATCGTCAGAGAATCTCTGAGCAGGACCTCCGCACGAGTGGCGAACTGGCGCCAGCGCTGGCTTTGCCCTGGCTGATTCGCCTACGCTATTTTTTGCTGTTTGGCGAGGCGGCTCTTGTTCTTTTCGCGGCGGTCATTGCACGAATTGACCTCCCGCTTTTATGGCTCTCTGTGCTGATTATTCTCGCATTGGCATCGAACGTTCTCTTCCGCTTACTCAGCAACCTGGTAGGTGCGCGCCGAGTCGTCGGCGGAATTCTGGTGGCCGACGTGATTGGCCTTACCGTCGGACTGGCCTTGTCTGGAGGGCCCGCAAATCCGTTCAGCCTTTTTTACCTCGTAGAGATCACGCTTTCGGCAGTTGTTTTAAGCAAAGCCTGGACGCGATCGCTGGGTGCCCTTTCCATTCTTGGCTATGGACTACTATTTTTCTTCCATGTCCGAGTTCCGGTATTGGAAGGCCATCATCCAGGCCAAGGTTTCTCAGTTCACTTGGTCGGGATGTGGATTGCATTTGTTGCAGCAGCCGCGCTGGTTACAGCCCTGGTCGGAAGGGTGACTGAAGTCTTACGCAATCACGAACAGGAACTCCTACGCTTGCAAAGCCTGCTAGCCCGACATGAAAAAATTGCGTCTCTCGCCACGCTTGCTGCAGGAGCGGCGCATGAAGTGGGCACACCGCTTGCGACAATCGCAGTGGTTGCCAAGGAATTGGAAAATTATGCTGCCATGCGCAGCGCCGATCCACACGTGGCTGCAGAAGCAAACTTGATCAGGTCTGAAGTCGATCGCTGCGGCCGGATCCTGCGCGAGATGAGTTCTCAGGGCGCGGAGTTGACCGGAGAATCTCCCTCGCTCGTCTCAATCGGTTCGCTTCTCCATCAGCTGCGCGAGAACTTCCCGGAGTCACAAAGGAAAACGATCCAAATCGACGTTGTGTCTGATGTGAGCGCCACACTTCCTATCGAGACAACCCGGCAAGTCCTCGCGGCACTGGTCAAGAACGCATTCGAGGCAAGCCCCACAGGAGAGACTGTGCACGTGGCGGGCGAAGTCGATTCGGGAGTTCTTCGCTTCATGGTGAAGGACTCCGGCACCGGGATGCCGCCTGAGGTTCTCGATCGCATCGCAGAACCGTTCTACACAACGAAGCGGTCAGACCGTGGAATCGGTCTGGGAACGTTTCTGGTACGTACATTTGCCGAGGACATGGGCGGCTCTCTCATTTTTGATTCTGCTGTAAATCAAGGAACTACTGCCATCCTGGAGTTGCCATTTGCAGCCAAGACCGGAGCATGAGGAACTTTCGGCGCTGGTTGCCGACGACGACGAGCTTTTTCGCACTCGGCTCGGCCGTGCTCTTGAATCCCGAGGATGGGAGGTCTTTCTCGCAGCCGATACTGCGCAAACGATCGCTGCGGCCGAGGAGCATGCACCAGATCTCGCGATTGTAGATCTGCGCTTAGGGTCCGAAAACGGTCTGGACATCGTGCGCAAATTGCGCGCATTAGACCCCACGATGTTCATTCTCATGCTCACGGGCTGGGGGAGCATCGCAACGGCTCTCGAAGCGGTACGTGGCGGCGCCAACCATTATCTGAGTAAGCCGGTTGATGCCGATCAGATTATTGCTGTTTTCAATGCCTCACCTACGAACGGCATCGATGCGAACCCGCCGTCGAATGTCCCGAGCCTCGCCAGGGTGGAATGGGAACACATTCAGCGTGTGATTGCCGACTGTGGAGGAAATATCTCGCAGGCGGCGCGCTCTCTCGGTATTCATCGCCGTTCCCTCCAAAGGAAACTTTCCAAATATCCTCCCGCGCGATAGCGTGTCTGACAGAGATCAATAGAGCACCCTCCTGCGAATCATAGAGACCAGATGCTTCTCTCTGCCGCGGATACTGCTTGCGACAATTTGCCGCACCGCTGACCCAGCGTTGAGGAAATATATTTGCCATTGAAGAAGCAACGTGCGCCACTTCGTGAGCTATCGCGAGAGTGACGTCGCTCGCAGTACTCAGCTTCTCGACAATTCCCCAAACTGACGCGTGGCCAACCCGTCATGTGAGGTCTGAATGAATCGCCGATCGTTTCTGCATGGAGTTGGATATACAGCCGGAGTCTCCTTATCAACTGCGATCCTCGACCGGGCCGGATTCTCCCAGACGTCTACACCCGCCGCTGCGCCTGCGGGCGGACCCTACAAGTTGCCCCCTCTTCCCTACGCCTACGACGCACTCGAACCGTACATTGACGCCGAGACAATGCATCTGCACCACGACAAACATCACGCGAGCTATGTCGATCACCTGAATGCGGCCGTGGCAGGCCATCCTGACCTGGCGAGCCGCACAGTCGAAGATCTGGTTGCTCATCTCGACTCACTTCCGGAAGAAGTTCGCACAGCCATTCGCAATCAGGGCGGAGGCGATGCGAACCACTCCTTCTGGTGGCCGATCCTCTCAAAGAGCGGTGGCGACGCGCCGAGAGGCGAACTAGCCAAAGACATCGACACGCAGTTTGGCAGCTTCGCCAGATTTCAAGAGCAGTACTCCAAGGCCTCTGCCGGCGTGTTCGGCAGCGGATGGGCATGGCTGACGTTTGCTCAAGACGGAAAGCTGCAGATCGAGTCGACCGGAAATCAGGACAGTCCACTCAGCAGCGGCCTGACCCCAGTTCTCGGCATCGATGTCTGGGAGCACGCCTACTACCTGAAGTATCAGAACCGTCGCCCCGAATATGTAGCGGCCTTCTTCCACATCGTGAACTGGGATTACGTGAGTGGCCAATATGCCACTGCGAAGAAGGCACAGCGCACATAAAGGCGCTCTCAGCCTGCGCACGCGGCAAACCATTTCCGGAGGCTACCTCAATGAATCGCAGAGAACTCCTTCAGCGTTCCGTGGCCCTTGGACTGTCAGTCGTCGGCTCGAACGCCCTACCGGGCGCAACTGCTGCAGCGCTCGATAGAGCCAAAGAGGCTACACCTCCAAGGCCCCTCACCCCTCCCGCCAATGAATCCATTCCGGTAGCGTTCCTCATTTCCGAAGGTGCCGTCGTTATTGATTTTTGCGGGCCATGGGAGGTCTTCCAACGGGTCAGCATTCCCGACCGCAAATATGATGCCTTCAGCCTCTACACTGTGGCAGAGTCATCCTCACCCATTCATACGAGCGGCGGAATGGAGATCACGCCGAAATATACGATCGCCAATGCTCCTCCGCCGAAGGTTATCGTCATTCCTGCACAAAGTCCTGCCAGCGAAGCGACGAAAGCCTGGATTCGCAGTGCGACCAAGAATACCGATGTGACGATGTCCGTGTGCACAGGAGCGTTTGTCCTTGCGAGCACTGGTCTGCTTTCTGGCAAGCCTGCCACGACACATCATGGTGCTTACGTAGACTTTGCGATGCAGTATCCAGACATTCATGTTGAGCGCGGTGCCCGCTTTGTTGAAGTGGGCAATCTGGCTACTGCAGGCGGCCTCACTTCCGGAATGGATCTCGCCTTCAGGGTGGTCGAGCGTTACTTCGGCAGGGATGTAGCAAACCAGACTGCCTCAGTGCTCGAATATCAGGGCCAAGGCTGGCTGAACCCGTCTTCCAACGCGGAGTTTGCCGGCCCCATCAAGCAGAGCGCGAATCATCCCGTCTGCGCCATCTGCGGTATGGAAATTGATCGATCTCTGTCGTCGACATACAAGGGAAAGACCTACTATTTCTGCGTGCGTGAACATAAGCAGATCTTCGATGCTTCACCAGAACAATTCGCTGCCAAATGACGAACGAGCAGATCGCGCACGGAGCACCGTTGGGCAGGGCTCGAACGTCTCGCAATTCTCTCGTGCTGCTACTTGCGCTTACCTTTAGAGGAGTTTCCCTTTGTTTTCCCGTCAATACGTTGCGCGCGCTGCAATCCTGGCTTGTGTAGTTTTGCCTTTCCAAATTGGGTGCCACAAATCCGCCGATACCCAGCCCGGCGTGGCGCTTCATCCCACGAACACGCCGGTCGATCGGTATAAGCTTCACGGGATGGTGGTTGCCCTAAGCGCCGCAACCGGTGAACTCACCGTTCAGCATGGCGACATTCCGGGCTTCATGCCTGCAATGACCATGGCCTACAAGCTGAAAGACCCGACCGAGATCCAGAAACTAAAACCAGGTGACAAAATATCTGCCGATGTTCTTGTTCACTCTGATAGCGACGACTACCTGCTTGACTCGGTGATCGTCACGAGTGAAGCCCGTCGCGGATTCGTGCCTGCAGTGTTGCCTCCGCACCAGTTGATGGTGGGCGAACAGGTTCCAGACCTTCCGCTCGTAAATCAGGACGGCAAAGCGATCCGCCTCAAGGACTATCGCGGTAAGGCGCTGCTGATCACATTCATCTATACGCGCTGCCCCATGCCTACTGCCTGCCCTCTCATCACCAGCCATTTTGCAAAGGTGAACCGCGATCTGGCCCAAGATCAGCGAGCTTACGACGCAAGCCATCTCATCAGCATCAGTCTCGATCCCGCATACGATAAGCCGCCGGTTTTGCGGCAATATGGTCTTGCCTACCTCGATGACAATGCCGCGGCGTTCTCTCACTGGGAGTTTGCGGACACGACGCCAGGCGATCTCAAGAAGCTGGCCGAAGCATTTGGACTTCAATACAGCGAAGAGGGCAACCAGATCACTCATACCATGGCGACGACACTAATCGGTCCAGACAGCAAGGTTGCTCAAACCTGGGCTGGGAGCGACTGGAATCCTGACGACGTCGCCGGCGCAGTCAAATCGCTCGCATTGAAGGCGGCGAGGTAGGGCTTTAGCGATGCAGAGACGATCCCTTTGCCAAATCTTTCCGGTGATCGCAGTTTGCCTGCTCTGCTTGGTTCTGGTCCCCGCTGTGTCCGGGTGCTCGAAGGAGCTTAGCACCTCAGAAAAACGGGGCGAATCCCTCTACACCTTCAATTGCTATGACTGCCACGAAGAAAACCAGCTCGGCTTGCTCAAGGCGCCGCCCAAGCTGCACAGGCTTTTCTCCCACCACAATCTTCCCGACGGCACAACTCCTGCGACCGATGAATCTGTACGCCAGGTCATCATCAATGGCAAACGCACAATGCCAGCTTTCAACGGGCGCTTGAGCAACGACCAAATCGACGACATCATCGCATATCTGCATCGCAAATGAGCTCGCGGTCACGCGAAGCATTGCTTTTCCGAAAGGAATCAGTTCGGCATGAGCCATTTCATTGCAACTCTTCTCTTCGCAAGCGCACTCACCACGACACAGGACCAGGCCAAAACAATTGCGAAACTGGAAGACCGGCTGATGGCTCCATGCTGTTACTCGCAAACCATTCGAGTTCACATGAGCATGGAAGCAGAGCAAATGCGTGAGGAAGTGACCGATATGGTGCTCGCCGGCAAAAGTGAGCAGGACATCATCAGGTATTACAAAGCGAAGTATGGCGAAACGATTCTCGTTGTACCTGACGGGACAACAGGTCAGATAGCATTCGCTGTTCCGGTCACGGTCGCTCTGTCTGCGTTCGGTTTGCTCGCATTCGGAATTAACCGAACTTTGCGCAAATCGCCCGCGATCGCAGGTAAGACGCAGATTATTCGCACGGATTCAGCTTCGTCCGAAGTTCTCCGGAGAATCCGGGAAGAAGTGAGCGATGGATTCTAGAGATCGACTTTGTGTCTCCAATTTAGCCAGCCGTCAGCTCCGTGAGCGGTAAATCGCCGAGCCAGTCACAGCCGCAATTCCGCACACAGGTCTTAATGCTTGGGGCGAGCAAGTTGACGTAAAACGGCCTAGCTTGATAGGTGCTGATGATTGTCAGTAGGCAGTAAAGGCCAAATCACTCATCGAACACGTTACTGTGCTTTCTCGAATTTCGCTCGGTTGGATTAGGGGGCTGGAGTGCTTGTTGCTCTCCACCCCGATTTGCGTCAGTTAGCGGGCAAATCGGGTGATACCACTGATACCTATTTCGGGTAGAATGGGCTTCACAGCATAGATTCCATAGACGCCAGGGAATTGTATGGAAGAATTGGAACTTGCTGAATTCAAACCGAATACGGCTAAAGCGGTTCAGTTCCAATGAGTTGAAAATGGTCGGGGCGGAGGGATTCGAACCCCCGACCCTCTGCTCCCAAAGCAGATGCGCTACCAGACTGCGCTACGCCCCGACGCGATTTCACCCGCTGCTGCTTCGATTTTAACCCGATTCGCGCCTGCGTTTCCGCTCCCTGCGCTCGCCTTCCGCGCACCACGCCCGATGCTACAATCGAAAAGGCGCATGGCGGCTATAGTTCAGAGGCAGAACGCCTGACTGTGGCTCAGGATGTCGTGGGTTCGATCCCCACTAGCCGCCCCAGACACACCCTCCGGGTCGGCATTCTCCCGTCGGTGTATTCTCTAATTTGAGACCGATGAATGGAGGCCGCGAGTCCGACCGCTTTCCGCCCCTCCCCTCGTCCCATCCTGCCAGGCTTCGGTCCTACGCACAGCCCATCGAGTTTCCCCGCACCCCGAATTTGAGCCTCGAAGAGTTGCGCCATGCGCGCCGGCTCGCGCAGTTGCCCACGTGGCTCACTTCATTTAGGCCGCGCCGCGGCCTTTCCAACGGCCATCTGCAAACCATCGTCGGCAACTTCCTGCCTCGTCCTCCGTTCCGCCTGCCCTCCACGCCGGAAGCCGTCCGTGTCGACCATGCCGACGGCAGCCGCGTTCTCTGCCACGGTCACTGGCAGCCTGAACCCTATCGCTCCGGCCGTCTCACCGTTGTCCTCGTCCACGGCCTCGAGGGCTCCTGTGACTCCCGCTACATGCTCGGCATCGCCGCGCGCGCCTGGGCTGCCGGCATGAATGTCGTGCGCATGAACATGCGCAACTGCGGCGGCTCGGAGACGCTCACCCCTAGCCTCTACCACTCCGGCCTTTCCGGGGATGTGGGCGCCGTGGTCGAGCACTTCGCCGGCAAATACGGGCTCACCCGCGTGGCCCTCGTGGGTTACTCCATGGGCGGCAACCTGGTGCTCAAGCTCGCCGGCGAGTGGGGTGCGCGCTCGCCTCTGGTCGCCATCGCCACCGTCTGTCCCGTCATCGATATCGCCGCCGGCGCCGACGCTCTCCACGAACCTCTGAACCGGGTCTACGAGTGGCATTTTCTGCGCAACCTCATGCGCCGCTACCGCCGCAAGGCCGCGCTCTTTCCCGCCATCTACCGCACCGCCGGCATCGAACCCGTCCATTCCATCCGCGAGTTCGACGACAAAATCGTCGCCCCCTACTGCGGCTTCCTCGACGCCGACGACTACTACCATCGCGCCGCCTCAGCTAAAATTCTCGACCGCATCGCCGTGCCCACGCTCGTCCTCTGCGCCCAGGACGATCCCTTCATCCGCATCACTCCCGCCACCCGCGCGCGTCTGCTCTTGAATCCCCACATCGTCTTCGTCGAAACCCGCCACGGCGGCCACTGCGCCTTCCTCGGTCCCGCCCCCGGCGACGACATCCACTGGGCCGAGGCCGCCGTCATCCGTTACCTCGTCGAAGTCTCCACCGGCGCCTTCCCCGCCTGCGTCCCCACCGCGTAGCTTGCATCCCGCGTAGGACGGGTGCCCCGTCCAAGCTTCGCTTGGGCGGGGTGAAAGATTTGATTTCGACGCGAAGAGCACACCCCGAAGGGACGCCGGAAAAATAGCCCAGAATGGAGCCGTCGTCCGCCTTTGCGGACGACCGGCGGAATCCTGGGAATCGCGCATTAAAACGAATCCCAGCCCCGTAGGGGCGATGGACCCAGGCCGCGATCTTGCCGCACACCAAAACGAGCGGGCGCCCCCGGTCTCGGTCTTGAGACCGGGCACAGCACACCGCTGCCCCTCTTGATTCGTCCTCGCCGCCTCAATCGCATCAACGCTAAAATAAAATCACGGGCGAGTAGCTCAACTGGATAGAGCATCAGCCTTCTAAGCTGAGGGTTCCGGGTTCGAGTCCCGGCTCGCCTACCACGCCGCTGCGGGCTCCTCACTCGAAGGAAATTGCCACACGGCGCTTCCATTGGCACTGTGCGCATCTCCAGGGCGCGGAGGGAGGCAGGCAATGGACATTACCCGGACCGACGCAATCATTGGCGCCATCCTGTTTCTTCCCTCCATCGTTCTTTATTTCTTGCCCAGCCTGATCGCGCGCAGCAAGCGCAACCATCTGGCCATCTTCTGGACCAACCTGCTCACGGCGTGGTGCGGGCTGGCCTGGGTCGCGCTTCTGGTCTGGGCCATCACCAATGAGCCGGGAGCAGCGGTCGCGCGCCGCACGCAGGTCTTGAAGATCATCGCGGCCTTCGTGGGCTACGTGATTCTAGTGATCTCTTTCCTGGAGTTCTGTGCCGGTGTTGTCATGCTGTTCTCGCTCGCATGATGCGGCCATTCCACTGCCGCTCACACGATTTCCTGCACACCGACGGCCAGACCGGCCGCGCCTTCCGCCCGCGCCTGGAAAGTCTTCAGTAAGAGCTACTCCGCTACCCCGCCGTTCACCTGCGCGCAGTCCATCCGCAGCGTCCCGTTGTCGTTGAACACCAGGCCGTAGAAGCGGAACAGCCCACCCGCGCTCACCGTGCTTGAGTTGAGCATCTGCGTATTGCTGTCGGCGTACACCACCACCGTGTTCGGGTTCGTCAGCAGCGTCGTCTGTCCCCCTTGCACCGCCAGATTGGGAAAAAGATCGTAGGGCGCCAGCGTCACCGTATAGGTTGTGAAATTCCCTGCGCTCCCCATCGCAGTCACCGTTCCATCAAGGGTCTGGGGAAGCAGGGTGATGGTGCTTATCGGCGTGAATTGGACCGGTGAGGCTGCATGGATGGTGAACAGGATGTTCTGGCCGGCCACCAGGTTTGCCGAATTAAAGGTTGCGGGGAAGGGAAGGCTCTGCAAATTCGCAAGCTGGCCTGAAATCTGGGATGTAGCATTCAGCCCATAGGCCCCGGTGAAGGCCGTCAGGACGTTCGGCTGGCTTTCCTGCTCCACTTCAAGCGCGAACATCACCGGGTAAACGGAAGAATCGTAAGGAGGATAGATTCCCAAGGGCGGCCCGAAGGCGATGCTCAGGTTCGCGGTATTCGTGTCGTAGACGGCAACCCGTGTGGCCAGCAGCGATCCATCCGGCTCGATCGCCAGGTCCATGTCGACCGGCATTCCGGCCGCAAGTCCTTGGGCGCTTCCCACTCCCTGGAATGTCGTATTGTCGTCCACGCTCACCTGCCATGAAGGACTCCCGGAAATGGAGCTGGCCGGAAAGGCGCCGGCCGTAAAGCCGCTGCCGTCCGCGCTCACCTGGCTGATCAGCCCTTCAACGCCCAGCGCCTTGCCATTCGCGCTGTTTGTCGGCTGCGCGGCGATCGAAATGGGTGTCAGGCTGAAAGTCGGCGTGATGGTGAGCGCAAGGTTTTGAGAACATCCCCCGCTGAACGGCGCCGTCTGGGACACCTGCAGATTAAGAACCAATCCCATTACGTTTCCGTCGACGGTAATCGATTGTGCCGGCTCGATGGTAGCTGCGGTCACTTTGTTCAATGCGCCGAGACCTTCATCCATGAGAAGCCCGCCGGAAGATTGTTGTCCCGCGCATGCGGGCATGGCTTGGCCCACCATTAACGATGCCGAAGTGTAGACGCCCTGCGGAACGCTCACGGTCGCGATTGGCTCCACGTGGCCGTTCAGGTGCATGAACTCCTCGGTCAACGGGGTCGTCAGCAGCGAAGCCGACTTTCCGGATTGGGTAGTCAGGGTAAGGCTGTTCAGCGTTGCGGAAAACCAGAATAGCTGATCGTTTGCCGTGCTCGAAGCCAGCAAAACCACCGTGGTATTTTCGCCCGCAGTCGAACCCGTGCCCATCCTGCCCTGCCCACCTCCGCCGCAGCCGGTCGCCCACGCGGCAAAGACAAGAGTGAAAATGGAGAGGAAGGAAGAAAAACTGCGGCTGCGCCTGGAAGACAGCGAATGCACCCCCATAAGCCATCCTTGCGAATCTGAATTGAGGGATGCCGTCTCGCTCCGGCAGCACCCCTGCCGAGCTATCGCACGCTTATTATAAGACCGAAGACAATGTTGACCGAAAGCAAACGGCCATCGTGTCTTTTCCGGCTCCGATTACTCAAGTCACCGAACCCATTCGCGGTTCAGTAACCGGCGATCCCCGCACAACGGAGAGTTACTTTTCTTTCCCCATTTTCCTCGTCTCTCCGCCGCCCATCGCGCAAATTCCCGTGCTAGAGTTTGAGAATCCCCCGCAACGGTTGATGTGTGTCTGTTGCCTGGGTGCACGCTGAAATCGCCTTAGAGCTGAAGCCGCCTTAGAGTTGGGCCCTGCGGAACGCAGCGATTTTTGCGAAACAGGCTTGCACGGGAATTCGGGAAACTATAAATATCGCAAGGCTCTACCAATGAGCGCAACGTCCATTCCCGAAGCGGTTGCCATTCAGTTCGCGAACCAGTGCGACCGCGGCAAAGTCCGAGAGGAAAATCAGGACTCCGTGCGTCAATGCGCTACGCCTCTCGGCGAGCTGCTCATCGTCGCCGACGGTATCGGCGGTTACGAGGGCGGCGCCGTGGCCTCCCGCATGGCGGTCGACGTCATCGCCTCCAGCCTTGAAGGCACGCCCACATTTTTCCCCATCGACATTGCGATTGAGGAGGCAGTCTGCCGCGCCAACGCGGAAATCGTTGCCGCGGCCGCCGAGCCTGGCACCCCGAACAATCGCATGGGCTCCACGGTCGTGCTCGCTCTCCTGCAGCAGCATCCTGAAAACCCGCCGGCCGTGCAAGCCTGGATCGGCCACGTCGGCGACAGCCGCGCTTACCTTGTCCACAACCGCTGCCTCACGCGCATCACCCGCGACCACTCGGCCGTCCAGCTCCTTCTCGACAACAACCTCATTGCCCCTGAGCAGGCGCGCAACCACCCTGACGCCTCCGTCCTCACCCGCGCTCTCGGCCACGAGTCGAACGTGAAGGTCGACGTGAATTCGGTGGACCTTGGGCCGGGCGACACCCTGCTCCTTTGCTCCGACGGTCTCTGGGGCTACGTTTCCGATGCGGAAATCGAGCGTGTTCTGGCCGATTCCGAGCTCACTGCGGAACAGGCATCCCGCTCGCTCCTCGATCTGGCTCTCGACGCCGGTGGCCACGACAATGTCGGCATCCAGATTGCGCGCCTGGCGGGAAGCGGCGCGGCTGCCGCTGCGCGCGAGCCGGCGCCCGCGTACGGATCGAAATCCGATCCTCTGGAGCTGCGCCTCCAGCACCTCTTCACTTCCGAGTTGCCTGAGCCGTCCATCGCCTCTCAGCCGCTGCCTGAAATTGCGCCGGCTGCCGAATCGGAAACCGCGCCCCTCGCCGCATTCGCCGCTCCCGTTGTTCCCGAGACAGACGACTTGGCGGCGTTGCCGGAAATCCTGCCGGATTCTGCTTTCGAGTCCCCATTTGCTCCCACCCCAGAGCCCGAAACCGCGCCGCCGGCTAACGCCGGCATCGGCTTTGAACCCGTGTTTTGGCTCGAATCCACTCTCGAGCCGCAACGGCCGCAAGCGCAGATCCATCAAGAGCAGATCCCGGAAGCCGGGATTCCGGAAGACCATTTCGCTGAAGACCAATTCTCTGAAGACGATTTTTCTCAACTGCCAATGACCGGATGGCAGCCGACGCCCTTCTCCGCCCGGCTCTCGGAATCGGCCCTCGAGCTGGCAAGTACCGAACCCAGGATGACCACCATTCGCGGGGTCGTGGCCGACCTTTGGGAAATGTTCGTCTATCCGCTTGGCCGGGACTTTGACTTTGCGCCGGAGTGGCACACCGTCTTCAACTCCGTAAAGGAAGGCTCTCCAATTGAAGGGGCCGAGCGCCGGCCGCTAACCCCGGCCTTTCCCACGCTCGTCGCTTCCATTCTGGTCACGTGCGCATCCTCGCCCAAACGCTCATTCGACAGCCTCCCGGTGCAGCCCTTCGATCTCCACGCCCGGTTCAGGGACTCCACTCCCGAGGTATCCACGCTGCTGAAGTGTTTGGGAATTCTTGTGATGGCCTTCTGCACCTCGTGCGGGCTGGTCTACTTCGCTCTGTTCCAGAACTGGTTCGGCATCGATCATCTGCTTCACCTGCTCTGAACCGGCAAGCAAGCCCCGGGGTGCCCCATCCAAGCTCTCCTTGGGTGGGGTAACGATTTGAACTCCGCGCGAACCGCGCGCCCCGTAGGGGCGCCGGAACCCGGCCTCGCGCCATAGGGTGCCCCATCCAAGCTTTGCTTGGGTGGGGGGTATCGCGCTTAATCGCAGATCAACTCCGCCTCCGGGTAGGCCGCCGCCAGGTCCGCCGTCTCGTCGCTCTCCGTGCTCCGCGCCGCAAAGAACCGCTCTACTTCAGCCAACACGGCCTCTCCGGTTCGCGCCTGGTAGATGGCCGCGCGCAGCTTCGCCCCGCCGGCCACGCCGTGCGTGAACCAGGTGGCAAACTGCTTCATCTTGCCCGCGGGACCGCACCCCGCGGACGAAGACCTGTCCGCGGGGACCGCGGGATCACCAATTCGCACATCCCGCGCCGGGTCCCGCGTATTTTCTTCCTCGGCTAGCAGCATTTCAAAATACGCGCGGATCATCCGGTACCGGTCCTCGTCCGTCGGCGCGTCGTACTGCCCGGTCGCCGTGTACTGCGCAATCTGCCGGAAGATCCACGGATTCGCCGGCGCCGCGCGGCCGATCATCACCGCATCGCAGCCGGTCTCGGCCACCATTGCCGCCGCATCTTCGGGCGTCCTCACGTCGCCGTTGCCAATCACCGGAATCCCCACCGCTTCCTTCACCGCGGCAATCCATGCCCACGCAGCCTGCCCGCTGTAGCCCTGCTCGCGCGTCCGCGCATGCAGCGCCACCGCGTTCAGCCCCTCGGCCTCTGCCATCCGCGCCAGCTCCACACATACAATCTGCTGCTCGTTCCAGCCCATGCGGAACTTCACGGTGAAGGGAATCGTCACCGCCCTCCGCACCGCGCGAAAAATCTCGGCAATTTTCGGCAGATCGCGCAGCAACCCCGACCCTCCGTTGCACCCCACCACGCGCTTGGCCGGGCAGCCCAGATTCAGGTCGACCGTATCGAAGCCCGTCTCCTCCACAATCCGCGCCGCTTCGGCCAGCGTCTCCGCATTCGACCCGAAGAGCTGCGCCCCGATGGGATGCTCGTCGTCGTAAAACGTCAGGTAACGCCGCCGCTTCGACTCCCGCATCCGCGTCAGCCCGTCGGCCGACGTGAACTCCGTCATCAGCAGCCCGCACCCGCTCTCCACATTGCTGATCGCCGCCTCAATGCCGGCAAGCTCCGGACCGCGGATCCTACTCCCTATTCCCTGTTCCCTGTTCCCTGTCTTCTGATCCCTGACCCCTGATCCCTGTTCCCTCCCGAAAAAACTGGGTGCTCCGGGTCCCTCGCACTTGGGGACCCGGGCGTCCTGATCCCTGATCACTGACCACTGACCACTCGTCTCTCCCTGACCCCTGACCCCTGGTCCCTGTTCCCTCGTAAACAGACTGGCATGCCGAATAAACCTCCGGAACACCGTATCCGTCACGCCTGCCATCGGCGCCAGTACCGTCGCCGGCCGCACCCGGACTCTCCCAATGCGCACCTCCGCCGGAACCCGCACCCCCGCGGGCATCGCATGCTCCACCGGATTGTCCCAGTTCTTCTTCACGGTGAAGTGCTTCAAATCCTTGTCTCAATATCAGGCCGGGTCTTCGCGAGGAACTTGTCGACTTTTTGCACTCCCTCTGCAGGAACCCGGTAGCGCTCAGGCGGGATGGCAATTTCTACTTGGGGCAAGCCAGACTCCGGCTCTGTTACGAGTAGAATTCCAATCCGGCCGAAGCCGTCGGGAGAAAACAGCTGCAATTTTGGCAACATATTTTCTATTGCGCGCGACTTTGGCAAGGCCAGATAGCGAAAGTGTGCTGGCCACACCTTCAGTCGCGCGACATTTGCCCGAAGATTAGGAAGCGAAGAGGCAAAGTGATTGGGAATCTTGACTTCAACGCCATGCAGGTCGCCACTGCCAGCCTTATCTACGGCGAGCAAATCGATTTGCGGTGTGGCGAGTTTGGGATCGAGGTAGATATTAGGCACCGAAAGCTTCGAGCGAAAGAGTTCCGCGACGGCGTTAGTCGCCCTGCCGTGCCGAGTTCGATCGCTCAATCCGGTCTGTCGGGCAGCAATCGGAGTCATTGATCCCTCCTCTTAGTTTCTTGGGCAATACTTTGAATTGCCCAAGCCTGGAAGCGCTGCGCGGCGAAAAAGAGAGCCAGAGCTTGATCCCGTCGGATTTTTCGGCTTCCGTACGATACGTCCGTCTTTGCGCTTAACAGCTTTTCAAGATGGGCGACTCCAGCGGAATCAAGCTTCGATTTTCCGCAGGCAGTTCTCACAAACTTCGCGGCTGCCTGATGACTTTCGGACTTTGGTCGTTCGCCCGTAAGCAAAATTAGAAGCGCATCGTTGTATGAGATGGCGCTATGGACGGCCAAAAGCGCAACCGCCGAGGTATACGACTCCATGTCCTCGGCACATAGCTGCATTGCATTGGTCAGTTGCTCGCCTCGGGAGCGATAGACCTCAAAGGCTAGGGTGTCCATTGAAGCTTATCGTACTGCAAACTTTAGCCCCCGCCGCAGCGGAGGCTCTCGTAGATCGCACCATCGCCTTGCGGCTACTTGGCTCCCGCCTTCTCATACTTCCGCCGGAATCGCTCCACGCGTCCCGCCGTATCCACCAGCCTCTGCTTGCCGGTAAAAAACGGATGGCACACCGAGCAGATTTCCACGTGAATGTCGCCCTTGTGCGTCGAGCGCGTCTCAAAGTTATTTCCGCAGGCGCACACCACCCGCACCGCAGCATAATTCGGATGAATCTTTTCCTTCGGCATCTCTTCTTGGCCAACCCCTCGTCGAATTCTCTTCTATATTGTAGGGACATTCCCCCGGGCGCGCAACGCGCCGCTCCGGCCCCCTCCTGCCTACACCTGCGTTTTGCTGTCCTTGGCCGCTTTCTTCAGCTTGCTCGCCGCGCGGTCTTCCATGAGCAGCTTCCACGAAAGATAGATCCACGCCAGCGCCAGAATCACCGCCGCCGTCAGCCAGGAATGAAAATGCGCCTCTGCCACGGGCTGCTGCCCCGGTACTGAGTTCGCCATCCAGTACCAGTACACGAGCCGGTAGCCGCACTCCATCAGCGCAATCGCGAGCACCACCACGCCCACGCCCCGCAACAAATTGGAACTTCCCATCATGCCCCTCCGGCCAACGCAGCCTGCAATTCCCTCGTTCCCTTGTTTTTCTGACCCCTGATCCCTGACCCCTGATCCCTGAACTCTGATCCCTGGACTCTGACCCCCGAACTCTGACCCCCGAACCCTGACCCCTGACCCGGATGTCCTGTCAACGGAATGGACGGCGCGCCCGGCTGCGGCGTTGACTGCTCCGTTGACTGGTGCCTCGACTTGGGTCTTAATCTGCGTCCTGACTCGGCCATTGACTGCGCCCTGGCTGCACCGCTCCGTGCGCTGCCTTCCGCAGCACCGGCAGCGTTGCCGCCCATGCCAAACGCGCTCCTCTCAAAGCCACACGCGACTCCTCTCTCCCACGCCTTCTCGCGCTGCCTTTTCCCTCATTAACCATCTGAATCTACATTCGATTTTAGGCAATCGCGCCCGTCTCGTCACCGCCAAACCGCGCCCCCGGTATCTCATCGGTCCACCTCGGTCGGCGATTCCCAACCAAAGCACGTGTAACCACACCCGCATTCCGGCCCTCGGCCCGATCCGCCTCGCGGCCTGCTTTTTTTTCACATTCCGTCCCGCGTTCCGCACCACGGTTGCGCAGCCATCCCTTGCGCTAGGCTGGAAGAAGATGAGCGTCTGTCCGATCTGCGAAGGCGTGGGCCTGGTGCGCGTCGTCGATACCGCCGGCAAGTGGATCTCCCGCGCCTGCCAGTGCCAGGAGTTTGAGCGCGAAGAGCGCCGCATCGCCGCCGCGAAAATCCCCCCGCGCTACCGCGACTGCACGCTCGATGCCTTCGACCCCTCCTACAAGGGAGCCGACGAGTCCCTTGGCCGCGCGCTGCTCACCGCCCGGCGCTTCGTCGATGCCTACCCGGTCGATACTCTGGGCCGCGGCCTGCTTTTTGTCGGTTCCGCGGGCCTCGGCAAAACCCATCTCGCCGTCGGCGTGCTGCAGCGCCTGGTCCGCGAGCGCGGCGCCAAAGGCCTCTTTTGCGATTACCGCGAGCTGCTCAAAAACATCCAGAACAGCTACAACCCGCAGGTCAACACCACCGAGCTCGAGCTGCTCAAGCCCGTTTTCGCCGCCGAAGTCCTCGTCCTCGACGACCTGGGCGCGCAAAAGCCCAACGAGTGGGTTTGGGACACCGTCGCCCTCATCCTCAACACCCGCTACAACGACCGCCTAACCACCGTCATCACCACCAACTACGCCGACCAGCCCGCCGGCGCCGGCGCCCGCTTCGACCGCAACGGCGCCAAGCCCGCCGTCCTCGACGACACCCTCGGCGACCGCATCGGCGACCGCATGCGCTCCCGCCTGGCCGAAATGTGCATCCGGGTGGAAATGAAAGGGGAAGACTTCCGCCAGTCCGTCAAGCGCGCCCGTTTCGGCTAATCGCCATTCTGCCGAGCTTGCAAGGGCGCGATGTCATCCTGAGCGACCGAGCGCGAAAGCGCGAGAGAGTCGAAGGATCCGCAGTTGTTCTTTGAACAATTCACGCATTCCTTCCATCCCTTTTTCTCACTGCCTCGTTTCGAGACAGATTCGCCTTGAGTTTCCTGTGTATTTTTTCATGTTTCTTTGAAGACCCTCATGCGCCGCATACTTGAACTCGTCAGCCTGGCCGCGCTCGCCGCCCTGGTCGCGGAAACCCTCCTCGCCCTCTACGGTCCCACCCCGCTCACCGGGCGCATCCCCACGCACTTCAACGCCGCCGGATTTCCTGACGCCTGGGGCCCGCCGCACATGCTCTGGCTTCTGCCCGCCATCTCCCTCACCTTATATCTATTGATGACCTGGGTCGCGCGCCATCCCGCGGCTTTCAACTTCCCGGTGCGGATTACGCCCTCTAACCGCCCGCGCCTCGAGGCCATCGCCCTCAGCATGACCGCCTGGGTCAAGGCCGAGCTGGTCAGCTTCTTTGCTCTCATTCAGTGGACGCTCATCCGCGCCGCGCGCCATCCCGACCGCGGCATCTCCGCGCTTCCCATGCCCCTGCTGCTCGGGATGGTCTTCCTCACCGTCGGCCTTCACTTCGCCGCCATCTTTCGCGCCGGCCGTGCGCCGTCTTGATGCCTCAAAACACCCACAGGCTCGCCAGCGCCCACACCATGGCGGCTACCGTCAGGCACTGATAAACGCGGTCCGCCGTTCGCTCTCTGCGCTGGTCGGCGTCGCTATGGGGGCGTTGGTAAACGCTCGCGGTCGCATCGGGGGAGCTTTGCATCTTTGGCCCGCTTTCTAGTTCTTCATCGGCGAAAATTTAGCCTTCTTGCGGATTGTGCGTCTCTCTTTCCGGCTTAGACGCTCTCGCTTCCTTAGACGCTCCAGACGATGCGGAGATTCCTGTATTCCTCGGTAACCACTCCATCCGCTCTCGTCGATCTCCCGTCTGCATCGCGCGCCCGCGTGGTCGGCAGCCTGCGCACTCCTTGTCCTTTCGCGCGCGCCCGGCCTCGCACCCTCATCGCTGCCCGCGATGTACAATTCCGCTCGTGAGCACAGGCCCGCAGCTCGTTCGTCCCTCTGAGCCGGTTGAGCGCAATTGGCTCCCGCTCATCGTTGCCGCCATCGTCGTGCTCGCGGTCGCCGGCGCTCTGGCGCTTTTTCTCGGGCGCGGCAAAACCGCCCCCACCGTCACGCCCATCTCCGCTCAGCCTGATCCCTACGCCGCCAATCTTCCCATCTCCAATCTCTCCATGAGCGAGTCCAGCAGCCTCTCCGGCGGCAAGGTCACGTATCTCGACGGTCAGATCGTCAACCACGGCAATCGCACCGTCACCGCCATCGCCATCCAGGTTCTCTTCCGCGATTATGCCCATGAGGTTGCGTGGAACGAGACCCAGCCCCTCCATCTCATCCGCACCCGCGAGCCCTACGTCGACACCGAACCGGTCTCGGCCGCCCCTCTCAAGCCCGGCGACCAGCGCGATTTCCGCCTCATCTTCGATAGCGTCCCTGACAGCTGGGACGGCGCATTTCCCGACCTGCGCATCATCCGCGTCGAATCCAACTGAACACCGGCCCATACAACGCCAGCGCGATCCAACGGAATCAGGCTCAGACCCTCCGTCTCTGAAGCGCCCGCTCCCACCGCGCTCCGCCAGCCGCGCTCCGCCCATCGCGATGCCCCAACCACGGTCCGCCAGCCACCGCCCCGAAAGCCCCGATTTGCCTGCCGCATCCCACTTCGGTTTTCCGCAAGTAAGGGGGAAACCGCTCACTTACACTGAACTTCCGTAAGCCCCGGAATCCCATCCCAGGCCGGGAATTACCTTCTTTTGCCCACGCCAAGGCGTAGAAACTTCCCTCGGCGGCAAAATTTACACAGCCCTCCCCGCACTATCCTCGTCAACCCGCCCCCAGCGCATCTCCAAACTCATAAAGAACCATCGCAATTTGAATGGCTTGCGCTTCGTTTGCCGGCCGGCCCCGGTTTGGCAAGCCCGTTGCACATAGAAAAGCATCTCGCGGTCGCCGCGTTTGCAGCCCGCGTATCAAACAGGGGTAAACATCACATGAAAATCCATCCCCAAGGTCTCCGATCTTTCCCGCGCCAGTGTGCCGTACTCGCGCTCGCGTCGGCTTTTGGCCTCCCACTGTGGGCGCAACAGGCACCGCCGGCAGCGGATTCCCAGAGCACCCCTCCTCCGGTAGCGCAACAGCAGCAGCCCTCCCCCGAGGCCCAGCCCTCGCTGAACGCTCCCAAGGAGGGGTTCTGGGGGCACATGAACCCCTTTGCCCGCAAAAAGTGGGTTCAGAAGCGCCTCGATCCCATCAATGACCGGCTCTCCGAGCTCGATCAGGTGAATGCCAAGAATGCTCAGGACATCAAGGACGTCGATGCCCGGGCGCAGGCGGGTATCCACCAGGCCCAATCCTCCGCCGACCAGGCTAACCAGGCCGCGCAGGCTGCCGGCACTGAGGCGCAAAATGCCTCCAACGCCGCCCAGCAGGCCTCCGGTCACGTGGACTCAATCAACACCACCGTCAACGGTCTCGACCAGTACAAGCAGGTCACTGACCTCAGCGTGGCATTCCGGCCGGGCACCTCGGTGCTCACTTCGGACTCGCGCCAGAAGCTCGATGAGCTGGCCGCCAGTCTCACCGGCCGTCAAGGCTACATCCTCGAAATGGACGCTCACTCGCCCGGTGCGGGCAGCATGGGCATCCAGAGCTCCGAGCGCCTGAACGATGCGGTCAAGCGCTACCTCGTCGAGGAACACCAGATTCCCATCTACCGTCTGCACGCCGTGGCTCTCGGCAACGCCGTTGAGCAGCAACAGGCTTCATCCGACGAGAACGCGGCCGATCAGAGCGCGAGTACGGACGCGAAGCCCATGCACATTCACTCCAACAGCGTGCACATTCGGTTGATGGAAAACAGTTTGGCGGCCCAGGCTGCAGCGTCACCCCAAAGCGCTGCTGCTTCGACTGGCGCGGAACGGCCGTAAGATCGCGGCCATCCTCCCCCGAGGCTCCGTTCCTGCGTCCAACGGCCACCCCGCCGTTAGGCCGCCAACCAAGCTCTCGCAACGCGAGAGAACCAAGGCAACTTGGCCCCCGTCAATACGGGGGCCGTTTTTTGTCTGCATGCTCTTCTTCCTTGGTCGCGTTTTCTCGATCGGCAGGTCAACCGTGCGCCGCGCCCTTCTTGACGTCTCGTTCTTGCGCCGCCACCTTGCGTGTCCTTCGTACATTCCAATGCCTTTGGTTTTTCACTTTTTCTCGCCCTGCGCCGATAGACCAAATTACTGATTCGCCGCTGCACTCGGGCTCGGCGCGCGTATCGGAAAAAACCGGAAGGGCGAAATACAGGCAGGCCGGCGCCGCCGTTCTGCCGCAAATCATCGAGGATCACGGCATGGTCACCTTGCACTCGTTTCCAACCTCTCCCACGCTTACCTCCCAGGGCCTCTCCTCGTTCGCCCCGCCGGTGCGCGCGCTCATTCCTCGTACGCATCTGCATCCTGCGGAGAGCTTCCATCCCGTTCAAGGCGTACGCCGCATCCTGCTCCTGCTCTATTGCCCGTCTCACTCGTGGAACTGGCCCCGGCTGATGCCCGACGGCAGCCGCGAAGGTTTCGACGCCCACCAGACCTGTTTCAAATGCAATACCCAGCGGCTCTACAACACCACAAGCCTCACCGCCGGTCCGCTCTTTCGCACCCGCGTTCCCGGCGGCAGCGCACCCTTTGCGCCCGTTTTGGCCGAGCTCGCTCGTCTGGCCGCTGCCGGATTCACTCGCGGTCTTTCGCTTGCCGCGCGCGCGTTTCGCGTTGCCCGCAGCCACGCCGTCTCCTGATTCTCTGCGCGCTCAATCCCTCCCGATCTCTCAGCTGCCCCGTCCCCGGGTGCCCACCCCGTGGGTTCAACGTCCCCGGGTGCCCCGTCCAAGCTCTGCTTCGGCGGCGCCGATCGCCGCGCGGGAGGCGCAGCGGTGGTGAGCCCCGCGCTTCAGCGTGGGGAAGCAGACATCCCCGAGAGACGCAAGCCCCGGAGGGGCGGCGCGTCTCGGCGCATCGCGCGAACGCATCAGCGGGTGCCCCGTCCAAGCTCTGCTTGGGCGGGGTCAATCTCCGCGCCGGAGGCGCAACGGTGGTTAGCCCCGCGCTTCAGCGTGGGGAAGCAGGCATCCCCAAGAGACGCAAGCCCCGGAGGGGCGGCGCGTCTCGGCGCATCGCGCGAACGCATCAGCGGGTGCCCCGTCCAAGCTCTGCTTGGGCGGGGTCGGGAATCGAATTCACCACAAATATGGGTGGGAAACAGCTCCCGTAACAGCCAAAAAACTGCGAATCCGTTATCCCTCGCATCGCCGGCACTCCACACCGTTCTAACATTTGTTATAATCACATATTCCGAGAGGTTCTCATGACCAAGCTCAAGGTGACCACTATCGGCAGTTCCGCAGGAATCATTCTGCCTAAGGAAGTCCTGGCGCGCCTCAAAATCGCCAAAGGCGACACCGTCTTTTTGACCGAGTCGCCTGACGGCTTCCGCATCACACCCTACGACCCCGCATTCGAAGAAGACATGACGCTGGCGCGTCAGGTGATGCGAAAGCGCCGGCATCTACTGCGTGAGTTGGCAAAATGACGTCCCCAGTATGGAGGTGGATCAGGGAGGATTCCGTCCTTGCCATCCACGACGAACAGATCGCGGAACACGGTGGCCTGCCGGGAGTCCGGGATCGCGGACTCCTGCAGTCAGCGCTGGCGCGCCCGCAAAACCTCGCGGCCTACGAGAACCCCGACGCCCCTGATCTTGCCGCCTCCTACGCGATCGGCATTGCCCGCAATCATCCGTTTCTGGACGGCAACAAGCGGACCGCCTGGGTGGTCGCCGAAACCTTTCTCCTCAAGAACGGTTTCGAGCTGCTGGCAAGCGATTGCGACAGCTTGCCCGTCATGCTCTCCGTCGCCGAAGGCTCCATGCCGGAGAAAGACTTTGCTGCCTGGCTCCGCGCCAGCATCGTGCCTTGGAAGGCCAAAAAAGTCCCGTAGGCCGTCGCCCGGATTGCGTGGATCGCCGACTCGCTGGCTCGCTGACCTGCTGACTCGCTGCTTCTCTCGCCGTACAATGCTCCCATCTCCACCCAAAGCCCACGAGGGAGGCTCTCATGCGCAGATTCCTATTCGCCGTCGCCTTTCTGCTCTTCGCAACCCCGCTCAGTACACCGCTCCAAACTTCGCTTTGGGCCCAGGGTGCGCCCCCGCAAACCGCAGCCGGCCAGCCCTACACCATCGAGTACTACTACAAGTGCCAGTGGGGCCATCAGCAGGAGTTCCTCGCGCTCTTCCTCAAAAACCACTGGCCGCTGCTCAAAAAAATCCAATCCACCGGCCGCATTGTGTCGCTGAAGGTCGAGTCGCCCGCCTATCACACCACGGAGGACGGCCGCTGGGATTACCGCGTCACCATTGTCTTCAAGGACTCGACCGTCGCCACCACCGCCAATCCCGACGAAGACGCCTTCATTAAGGAGCTCTGGCCCGACCAGGAAACCTACAAGCGCGAAGAACAGCGCCGCTTCGAGATCCTCCTCGCCCACTGGGATCTCCCCGTCACCGATATCACGCCCAAGTAGCGCAGGCTCCTCAATGTTCCGCGATCGTCTGCTCTGCTTCGCACCGGCGGCGAATCACCTCGAGTATCTGGCTCTGAATCGAGCGCATCACTGCATCGGTCCACACGCCGGCGTATGGATTGAGGTGCGTGGAGAGCCGCTCGTGGCTGACAAGATGGAGAAGGACGCCGTCAGGACGCGGCTCCAGGCGGTATTCTCCGTCGAGTACATCGAAGAACGCCCCGCCCACGGTCACGTGTTCGTCTAGAGTTGTCGGCGGAATGGAACCGGTGTTGGCGTGAATGGAAAACTTCAGATCGGAATCCGGCTCCCATCGGTTGATCGTTTCCGTGAAGACGAGCCCGCCCGTAAACCCCGCCTGGCGAACGCCTCCGACGCCATCATGCGAAAGCGTAGCCTCCACCGGTTTCGGAAAGCCGATGCGCGTCACCCAGGAATCGGGCAGCTCGGAAGCCTCGATAGCGCGCACGCTGCGGATGTTGCCCCAAACCGTCTCGGCCGGCGCGTGGATCAGGATGTCCGTCTCGACAACGCGGATCTGGATCGGAGCCGCAATCTGCGATTCCACCAAAATCACCAGCAGGGGAATCGCGTAGGCGCCGAACTGTCCGGGCACGGAGCGGAGACGCCGTCCCTTGAGACCCCAGGCGAGCAGGCCCCCGAACATGGCAAAGATCAGCATGATGGGCGCGGCAAAAACGACGCAGATTGCACCCTCCCACGCCATCGCAATCGAGACCGCCATGGTAATGAGCACAGAGAGCCAGGGCAGAAACAACCATTGAAACCAGCGCGCCTTTGCAGAAGTTCTGCTGAGATACTGATCGACTGTCAGATAGCCCATGGCGAGAGGCACAAGGGTGAGAAATCCCAGCGTCATGGTCAATAAAGGCCAGCCGCTGGCCCAGCCGCTGTTGCCCCACCCGCTGAACACCACGCGATACAAACAGCCAAGCAGTGCGCCGGCGAGCACGCTCAGCCACCATGGCATCCCCTTGCCCCAAATGTTCCTCCGGGAGTCCATCTACTCTTTCCCCAAATTCACTGATCGCCGCCCGCCGTTCACTGACCACTGTCCACTGACCACTGTCCACTGTTCACTGTCCACTGTCCACTGCCCACTGACCACTGTCCACTGTCCACTGTTCACTGACCACTGACCACTGTTCACTGCCTCTCCTTCCACCGCCTCACCAGATCCTCCGCCGCAGCGGCCCACTTCGGAAACTGGAATTCGAATCCAGCGTCCAGCAGCTTTCCCGGCACCGCGCGCCGGCTCTTGAGCACCAGCTCGGATTCGGTGCGCATCAGAAACGAAGCCAATTCGATCACTGGCGCCGGCGCCCAAATTCCGTTCGGCATGTCCCAGGCTTCGCGCAGCGCAGCCATGAACTCGCGATTGGGCAAGGGATGGGGCGTGGCCATGTTCACCGGCCCCTCGATCTCTTCGTGGCCGATCAGAAACTCGACCGCGCGCGCAAAATCCTCCTCGTGGATCCACGAAACATACTGCCGCCCGTTGCCCTGCGTCCCGCCCAGGCCCACGCGCGCCAGCCGCGACAGAATCGCGAAGGCGCTGCCCGGCGCGGGGCTGAACACGATCGACGTGCGCAGCGCAATCTTCCGCGTCCGCGGCGTCTCCACGCCAAACAGCGCACCCTCCCAGTCGCGCGCCACCTGCACGGAAAAATTCCACGTCTCCGGCGCTCGACGGCCGCCGGCCACCGTCTCATAGCCGCCCATCTCGCCGCTCGCCTCGTCCATGCCGCGGTCGAATTCCGTCCCCGGCGTTGCGTCCCGGTAAATCGTCGCCGTCGACGCGTTCATCCACAGCCGCGGCGGGTTTTCGAGCGCGGCCATCGCTCTTCCCACCAGCCGAGTCGAGCGCACGCGCGAGCCGTAAATCTCTTGCCGGTTGCGCGCATTGTATCGGCAGTTCACGCTGCGTCCGGCCAGGTTGATGCACACATCCGCGCCCTCGAGCGTCTCCACCCACTCGCCCGCTGTTTCGCCGTCCCAGTGCACCGTCTGCCACGGCGCCGCGTACGGCGAGCGCGTCAGCACGGTGACAAAATGTCCCCGCTCCTGGAAGTGCCGCGCCAGCAGCGTGCCCACCAGCCCGCTGCCGCCGGGAATCACGATGCGCAACCGCCGCGCCTCCATCTCCCCTCCTTTACCCGGTAGCCTGGGTGGTTCTGTGAAAGGGCACGACTTCAGTCGTGCCGTAATAGCCGCACAAACACTGGGGCTTTAGCCCCTGAGGAAAATGCCCTGACGCGCCAGATCATAGAGACAACTAGCTCTAGCACGTCGCTCCCCCGTAGATCGCCTTGAGCAGCTCGCCCGCCGGCTTGAAGAGCGGCCGCAGCGGTGGAAGCTCCGCCAGTCTGATTGCGATCAGCATCATCTTCAGCGTTTTGTCGAACAGCATCTCCGTGCGCTCCTGCTTCGGCGACCGGTCATAGACCCAGAAGAGCACCAGTCCCATCTGGTAAAGCCACAAAAGCCGCGGCAGATAGGGCAGAATCGCCGCCGGCAAGCGCAACTTTGATTCGACAACCGCACGCTCGAAGAACCCAAGGTCGCGGTCGCGGATCGGCGCCGTCGCCCGGCTGAACGGCGAGAGCGGATGCGCGGGATCGATGTGCGCCGTGAGCGCGCTCACCAGCGCGCGGTTGGGCGCAAAATACGCGAGCTTCTGCCCGATAATCCCGCGCATCCGCTGTTCCAGCGTTTTGCTCGCGGCAAGAATCTCTTCGAGCGCCGGCGCCATCTCCTCCTGCGCCTGCTCGTAAAAGGCCATCACCAGCGCGTCCTTCGCGTCGAAGTAATAGTACGCCGCGCCCACGGCCACGCCCGCCTCGGCGGCAATCTCGCGCATCGTCGCCGCGTCGAACCCGCGCTCGCGAAACACCTTGAGCGCCGCGGCCAGAATGCGCCCGCGCGTCTCTTCCGATTTCGGTATTGCCCTTCGTGCCATGTTCCTATGCCTCAACCCTCGGCGCCGACCGCCGCCGCATTCTGGTCAGCACAAACATATTGAAAAAGTGCATTCCGCCCAGAATCAGCAGCACCAACCCGATCTTCCCGCTCTCCAGCTCGATCACCTGCCGCAGGCTGGCCAGCGCATCGGCTGTCTTCAGCGCCAGGGCGATATAGCCCACATTGATCAGGTAGAAGCCCACGACCAGTAATTGATTTACCGAGTCGGCAAGTGCGGCATTTCCGTGAAATGCATCCAGCAGGAAGACCCGGCCGCTCCGGTGCAGCGTCCGCGCCACCCACACGGTTACCGCAATGCTGATCGCCAGATAGCTGAGATAGCAACCGACTACGTACATGATCCCCTCCTCGAACATCATTTTTGAACACGTTCAACTCAAAGATAGACCCGGTCTTTTGTGAAGTCAAGAGAAAACTGAACAGGTTCGAAAATATTTTGAACAAGCGCGCCCAAGAATCGTTTGAGCTTTCCGCCGTGGAGATCTTGTATCAGGGCGCGGCTTCAGCCGCGCTGAAGCAGCCGGCAACAATTGCCGGGGGCTTCAGCCCCCGGGAGGGAGCAGCGGCCTTCAGGCCGCTGAAACAGGTGAATCAACGCCCGCTGAAATCGCGCCTTCAGGCCCGGAGAGGCTTTTGGCCTTGTAACAAGGGCACGGCTTGTCGGGGTGACTTGAGCCGGGCCGGAATCGACGTTAGAGTTAGAATCGCCGGGGGCTTCAGCCCCTGGAAGGGAGCAGCGGCCTTCGAACCGCTGAATCGCCGGCCTCAATCCTTCGCCCTCAGGCCCGGAAGATTTGGCTCGGGGTGGGAACAGATCGTTCGGGACGGGCAGCACCTTTCACGCGGATTCACCGCGCCGGCGGCGGAGGATACGGATACTGCATCATCATCCGCTCCCGGCGCGAGCGCAGTTCGTACACAATCAGCCAGATGACAAACGCAATCACCAGCACCGGCAGGTAGAGCACCATCCCCGGAATGTCCACGCGATCCCCATGCACCGTTGCCGATTGCGCCGCACGGATGTCGCCGAAAAAGCAGGTCAGGTCCTGCCCCACCTGCACGTCTTCTCCCAGCCGCACGTTGCCGAAAAAGCTCACCAGGTCGCCGCCGACTGTCGAATGATCGGCCGCGGTCACGCTGCCAAAGAACTTCACCACGTCGCCGCGCACCTCGCCGTTCAGATGCACATTGCCAAAGAAGACCACTACGTCGCCATTCGCTTTGCCGTTGATCTGCACATTACAGAAAAAGCAGACGGCATCGCCAACCGGCGTATCCTGCGTCACCTCGATATTGTGGAAGAACTCGACCGCGTCCTCATCGGCGCGGGCAGGCGCGGCGGCGGCCGCAAGGACGGCCCCGAAAACACACAAGCTAAGGAATCTCCGGCGCATAGGCAAAAAACCTCGCTCCCATGACCTACGACTACTATACGCACCAGCCCGGCGGCCGGTTCCGTCTCCGCTCAAGTCCCCAAGTCCCTTTGACCCCCCATCAGGCTTTGAGCCCCATGCGCGCCGGCGTCAGCGCCTCCGTCCAGTCCGCGGCCGTATCCACCAGCACGTCCGGCGGCGTTTCCCCAAAAATCTGTGTCTCGAGGGTCTGCGGCCCGAAACCGAAAGCGCACCCCACCGCCCACGCCCCCGCGTTCCGCGCCGTCAGCACGTCCACCTGGCTGTCGCCGATCATCGCCGTCTCCTCCGGCTGCGCGCCCGTTTCTTCCATCAGTTTGCGCAGCCCCGTCGGATCGGGCTTCTTCGCCGCAAAGCTGTCGCCGCCATAAATCTCGCGAAAATAGCTCGCCAGGCCGAGCCCCTCGCAGATGCCCCGCGCCGGCCGCACCGGCTTGTTGGTCAGCACCGCCATGGCCAGCGTCCGCCCGCTCGGCGCCTCATGCAGCGTCTTCAGCGCCTTCAGCGCCTCCAGAACCCCCTCGTACGCGTAAGTAAAATCCAGCTTGTGCTCGCGGTAATACTTGAGGAAAAACTGGTAGGCGTTCGCGAACAGCTCTTCGTCCACGTCTTCGGGCCTGTGGTTGCTCGCCACGGCGAGCGACCGCCGCACCAGCATGGGCGCGCCGTTGCCCACAAAGCTGGCAATCGCCGGATCGGGCAGCGGCTCGTAAGCGAAGGCCTTCAGCGTCTCATTCACGCTGTTGCACAAATCCTGCGCGGAGTCGATCAGCGTGCCGTCGAGATCGAACACCAGCAGCTTGAGCCGCTCCACGGGAATCGGCCGGAAAATGTGCACCATGACTTCAAGTGTAATGGGCCGGCACGTAAACGGGCGCGCCAGGAGCGGATCAATTCGAATCCACAGACAGGATCATGCGTGAAGTCTTCCGCTTGTCCGCACCCTCAGGAAAAGAGTTCCCTTGGTTCTGCGTTTGCCCAGCGATCCCTGCGAAGGGCTACGGTTGCGGAGGAACCGGAAGCGGGGGCACCTCTGCCTCTTTGCGAATCTGGTAGCCCTTCGGCGGGTAGAAGAGCCCCGCATCGGGTTCCTCCCTCCTGATCCCTGACAACTCAAACGTAATAATGTTTTGGCGGGTCTTGACCGTCATTAAGAGGCTTTCGTATAGCGCAGGCGACCACCAAATCTCCCCCTCTTTCGTGTCCTGCAGCCTTCCTTCAGCGTCGACGTCGCTGGTGACGGTCCGCATGCCCACGACCTCCAGGCCTTCCATCGTGCGTTTGCCGAGCGGCGTTGTCGTCGTGGTACGAACCATGGGTCCCAGCTGCTCGCTTGTTGTCTCCGGCTCTGAGTCTGTTATATGTCTTGGGAGGCTGTCGTCCGAGCGGCCCTCTTCCAGTGAACGGCAGTTCACGACCGCTACACGATCCTGCTCTCGGGTTACGGGTGCATTCCAGGTGAATTGGCAATGTTGAACGGTGTCAACCGCCGTGATCTCATTCGGGGTTGCAACAGTGTTGGGCATCTCTGAGAACAATTCCTCGTCCCGCATCCGCCCGGCGCTGTCTCTCCACTGCAGTGTCCTGAAGGCGTACTTGCCGACAGATTTGCCCTCGCTGTCCAGCAACTCTGTAGTCATGGTCATGGTTGCGCTGTAGGGAGCGCCCGCGATCGGAGCCGAGGTGCTCATTCCGTTCTGCTTGGGATACCACTCTGCTGGGAATCGCGCTGAAGGCACTGCAATGTCTTTCCCTACCAAAGGCCGTGCACCTTGTCCATGCGCCGTGGGTAAAGTCACCATCAAGCCTGCTGTGAGCAGAGCCTTCCTCACGATGTGGCCTCCTTTTCCCTTATCGCTGCAGAGAGTCAGGTGCCCTGGCCTCAACACACAAATAACCAATATAGAGAACAGGGCGCCGCCGTCCCTTGGTTTCGGCTGCGGCGCTGCGATTCCCGGATTCCGGGAAGCTCCAAACGCACTTACGAACTCATTACGAAACCGTTATGGGGCATTCATCGTTGCGGGGATTCAATCATTGGCAAGGCCGCGATCTCCTTACAGGGTGCGCGGCGATTCGCAACATCCAAATCACATCGTCAAGGAGGCGAAAATGACCGCAGGAACCGTCTTGCTTTCAGCGCTGCTTGCATCCCCTGCACTCACGCTTTCCGCAGCCCCGGGTATGGGACAGCAAGCCGCGACGACCGAAGCACCCCCCGCCGCTTCCGGCACCTCCACCGATTTCTTCGTCATGCCAGGCTCCGATTTCGATCGTCCCGGCCTCCTGCCTCGCGCCAATCTCAACATCGGCATCGGCCACACTTTCGGTTTCCTCAAAAAAGATCCCGTCGGCGACGAGCTCACCTTTGGCTACACCTACGAAAACGCCGGCTCACACGGGTTCTTCCACAGCAACTTCGGCTCGCACACAGAGGCGTTGGGCGTGATGAAGAACTTCGGCCTGCCCCGCACCAAGGCGGTCACCGGCTACACATGGATTCAAGCGGGATTGACCAGCTTCACGGGGAACGCGCATATCGAGAACCGGTTTTACGATGGCGAGGCGCTGGGAGCGGCGATCCACTTCAACGATCATAACGGAATCTGGATTCAGGAGAGCTACAACAAAATTCCCACCGATCCCTGGTACACCACCACCGGCATTGGATACACATGGAGCTGGTGAGATGCCGCGCTCTTCTTGCCCGCATGGCTCGCATCGTCAACGGCCCGCGTCGCCTCACACCCGCATCCTCGGATTGATGAACCGGTACACCACATCCGTGAGAAAATTCACCAGCACATAGGTCAGCCCGATCGCCAGCAGACAGCCCTGCACCAGGGCGTAGTCGCGGTTGGAGATGGCGTTCACCACCAGCCGTCCGAGGCCCGGCCAGCTGAAGATTTCTTCGGTAACGATGGCGCCGGCCAGCAGCACTCCGAATTGCAGGCCGATGACGGTGACAATGGGCACCAGCGCGTTGGGCAATGCATGGCGCCAGAGGACGGCGGTTTCCGAAAGACCCTTGGCGCGCGCGGTGCGGATGTAATCCTGGCCCAGCTCTTCGAGCATGGCCGTGCGCACCATGCGCGTGAGAATCGCCGCGAGCGAAGCGCCCATGGTGACGGCGGGCAGAATGAGATAGCTCCAGCCGATGGAAGAGGAGCCGCCGGCGTTGGCGCCGGAGACCGGCGTCCAGCCGAGGCCGATGGAAAAAACCAGGATCAGCACCGGACCCAGCGCGATGCCGGGAACCGAAAGGCCGAAGAGCGAAACCACGGAAAGGGACTGGTCGACAAAACGGCCGCGGCGCACGGCGCCGAGAATCCCCGCAGGCAGTGCCAGCGCCAGCGCTAGCACCAGCGCGGCCAGCGTAAGCGCGAGCGTAAAAGGATAGCGCTGGAGGATGAGATGCGTCACAGAGTCATGTAGACGGATCGATTCTCCGAGGTTTCCGAGCAGCACGCCGTCCCAGTAGCGGATGTACTGCGTCGCGAGGGGCTGATCGAGGCCGTACTGGTGACGGAGCGTGCTGATGTCGGCCGGCGAAGCGCCTTCGCCCAGCATCTGCAGGATGGGATCGCCGGGCACGAGATGGATGAGCAGAAAAACCAGCGAAACCACGAGCCAGACAACGGGAAGCGTGAGGACGAGGCGCGTGAGGGTCTGCTTCATGGGCTCGCTTCCCACGATAAACCAGCCCGGTGCCGCGCCGGTCGGGAAAAGGCCCAGCAGGGCGTCATGACGATTCAGGCTGCGCCGGCTCGAAGCCTTCGAACACCTCTTTATTCCCCTCGTTCCACGATGCGTGCGCCGTGGCCAGGACGAAGACGATCTCCCGCACGCGTTGGTAGTGGAGAAACATCACTACCGAGCGTCTGAGCACGGTGGCCGCAATCAGAAGGGCGCAGAGAACGACGACGATTGCCCAGGGAAACTGCGCCTGGAAGTGGAAAGGTACCCAGTCGAATGCGGCCAGCAGGAGGGCGAGAAGAAGCAGCATATAGATTTCCTGCAACAGCCGTGCCGCGTACCAGGAAGAGGACATCATGCGCACGTGCGCCTCATTGCGGACAATGTCCCCGCATTTGCGCGGGTTCCAGCATTGCAGGCGAATCTTGAGCAGATTGATGAACAGCTTCGAACGGCGGTCGATGTTGCCGCTCCCGCGCCAGGGGACGTGTTGCGCCAGATGGTGAAGTCCGCGCGCCTCGAGGTACTCGCGCAGGTGCGAATAAGGGAACTGGCCGCCTTCGCCCCTTGCCAGTTTCTTGCTCTCCATCTTTATCTTGAGTGAGGGGAACCATTCTGCCGCGATCTCAACCCATCGCCGCATGATGGCCCAGTTCCCGGGATTGAGCCGGCGAAACAGACGCGCTGCTTTTCCCATCGTCTCCGGATCCAGCTCGTGCTCGCTCCGTCTCGGCCGCGGCCGTACCACTGCTCGTTCAATGTCTCTCCAATCCTTGCGCAGAATGTAGGCGAGGCTCTTCTGATCGGGAACTTTGGGATCGCGCCGGGAGAAGACAAAGCCGACCACATACGAAACGACAATGAGAAGCGAGAAGAGCACGGAGTTGGGGACCTGGAACGGAGGAGCGATGCCGCTCCAGTCAGGTAAGCCCCGGCCCAGCAGCACGGCTCCGGTCCACAGGACCATGGGCACGGCGAACATGGTGAAGAGAAAGCCCGGAAAAAGGCTCCCGAGAAAGTCAACGAAGAGTTCCCGTATGAGAGAGGCTGCCAGGTCGAGGCCCTGCGCGGTTACATCCTCGGGGCGATGATTCTCATTGGGCGGCATTCCATTCACCTTGCAAAACAGTGTGCGCCGGCCACGGAGCCAAAGGTTTTCAGATGGGGCGGCGTCAACACTATATCAACGCGCCGATGCGCCCAGCCAAGGAAAACTTCTTTGCCGTGCGATTTCTTCTTCCGGCTCATACCGAACCGGGCAGCGATGATCCCGAGGGCAACACTTTTCCGGAACGCGTGTTCAACAAGGAAAAGCGTTGCGCCGGAGCACCGGCGGACGACGAGAAAATCAATCGACGAGGTTCGACCATGAAGAAGTGGATTGCTCCAGCAGCTCTGTTGCTGCCTCTTGCTCTCGCAGGTTGCTCGCACCCGCAGCCGGTTTATGTTGCGCCCGAGCCGCCGCCACCGGCCGTGTTCAGCGCCATCGCGCAGCAGGCATTTCACGATGGCTACGATGCCGGGCGGCGCGACATCCAGGCGGGCCGTGCGTACGACGTGAACCGTCATCCGCGCTTCCGCAATCCGCCCGTGGCGCCGGAAGCGGCGGAAGATTACCGGCACGGATTCCGCGAGGGGTACAACGCCGCGTTTCACGGCGCTCCTCCTCCTGGATACTGAGTCCTGGATACTGAGGCTCGATACTGAAAATTCCTGTGGTTTCCCGCGCCTGTATATAGCGGCGCGGGATGCGCGGAGCCAGGCGATGGCGGTGTGAGCGGGGGTTCGCACTCCCCTGGCTCCGAAGATTGAAGGCGCAGGAACTTTTCTATGTGGCGGGCGAGGATTCGGGAGCGACCGGCTCTACGCGAATCTTGGCGATGCGCCGCTGCTCCATTTCCACCACCGTAAGGCGGCGGTCTTCAAACACCACCGACTCGCCCACCTGGGGAATGTGGCCGAGACGATAGAGCACAAAACCGGCCAGGGTCTCCACGCCGCCGTCGCGCGGCAGATCCCATTGCATCTGCGTTTCCAGATCGCGCAGGTTCACGCCGCCCTCCATCACCACGGCGCCGCCGGCGGTGGTGAGAACGGGATGGGTGCGCGCGTCGAATTCGTCTTCGAACTCGCCGGCAAGCTGCTCCACGGCATCCTCGGCGGTGACCAGGCCCACGATGGAGCCGTACTCGTCGACCGCCAGGGCAAGATGACGGCGGCGCTGCTGGAAATCGCGGATGAGATCGAGCACTGATTTGGTCTCCGGAACCACGAGAATTTCGCGCATGATCTGCGCCAGGCGAAGATCGGGCTGCGGCGAAGGCGCGGAGCGGGCGTCGTCGCCGGCAGTTTCTGGGCCTCCCGCGCTTTCGCCGGGCGCGCCATCGAAGCGGCGAAAAGATGCGGCGCCCGGAGCGGGGACGTAGTTGCGGTAAAAGAGCAGGCGGGCGAGGTCGCGAAAGTAGACCACGCCGACGATGTGCTCGGGACCGCGGGTTTCATCGTAAACGGGGATGCGGGAGTGATGCTGGGCGAGCACCCGTGCGCAGGCCTCGTCGATGGTCATGCCGGAAGGCAGGGAAAAAATCTTCTGCCGCGGGGTCATGATCTCGCGCACGGGCACGTCTTCGAGCTCCAGCGCGCGGTGAATCAGGGTCTCCTGCGGTTGCGGCAGGATGCCCATGCGGCGCGCGGCCGTGGCAATGAGCTTGAGTTCTTCCGGCGAGTGCACCGCGGCGCGCTCGGTAATGGGTACGTCGAAACCGCGCAGCACCAGGCCGGCGGAGTTGCGCAGCAGGCGCACGGCTGGCCGGACCACGGACATGAACACCAGCATGGTGGGCGCGACGGCGACGGCCAGCGCCTCGCTGCGGCGAAGCGCTAGCGATTTGGGCACCAGTTCACCCACAACCACGTCGAGGTAGGTAATGACAGCGAAGCCCAGGGTGACGGCGGCAATGTGCGCCCAGACGCGCGCGTGCGGGAGCGCGGCAAACCACGGCTGCAAAACCGAAAGGGCGAGCGGCTCGCCGAGCCAGCCAAGGGCGAGCGCGCAGAGAGTCACGCCGAGTTGAACCGCGGGCAGCAGATCGTCGAGGGCGCGCTGCAGACGGCGGACGGCGCGCGCGCCGGGCACCTTGGCTTCCACAAGCTGCTCGATGCGGGTGTCGCGGATGGAAACTAGGGCAAACTCGGCAGCCACAAAAAATGCGTTGGCCAGAATCAGCATGGCCACGGCGACGGATTTGAGCAGCGGCAGCCCGTGCATCTGGGGGAGAGGATAGCATTCCAGGGATCAGGGATCAGGGATCAGGGATCAGGGAACAGGGAACAGGGAGTAGGGAATAGGGAATAGGGAGTAGGAAGTAGGGGGCTTGGACGTGGCTGCATAATTTCTTTTGTGTCAGGGTGCGGCTTCAGTCGTGCCGATGCGCACGGGAAAAATTGTCGGGGCTTCAGCCCCCGAGAGGGAGCAGTGGCCTTCAGGCCACTGAATCATCGCCTGCTGAAATCGGGCCTTCAGGCCCGGAGCGACTTGTGGCCTTGTAACAAGGGCACGGCTTGTCGGGGTCCCCATCGAGCGATTTGTGCTCGATGGGGTGACTTGAGCCGGGCCGGAATCAACGTTAGAGTCAGAATTGTCGGGGCTTCAGCCCCCGGGAATCTTGCGATGCGACCCAAGCCATTGATGCCTCCAGCCACGGGAACTTTTGCGCGCGCAAGCGCGTATCCTCGAAGAGCGAAGAGGAGTGCGCCCGGAATCTGAGCGATCTTAACCCTGACCATTCCATCGCAACAGGGAATTGCGCACGGCACAAGAAACGAGGCGGGCGATGAAGCATTGGGCGGCGAGAGCGGCTGTGCTGGCGCTGACGGCGGCTGCGGCGACGGCGTGGGCCGCGGAAGCGACCTTTACGCGCGACCTGACGGTGAATGGGCGCGTGGATCTGACGGTGCAGACAGGATCGGGAACCATTCACCTGACGCCGGGCGCAAACGGGCAAGTGCACATCCTCGGCCGCGTGCGCTCGAGCTGGGGCGGAAACGACGAGAAGGTGCGCGAGATCGCGGACCATCCGCCGGTGGAGCAGACGGGCAACATTGTGCGCGTGGGCGCGGATCACGAGAACTTGCACAACATCAGCATCGACTACGAAATTGAGGCGCCGGCTGACGCCTTTCTCACCGCGCAATCGGGCTCGGGCAGCGTGATTGACGACGGCGTGGGCGCGGACGCGAAGCTGAGCACGGGTTCGGGCGGGATTCACGCCACCGGCTTGCAGGGAGGGCCTTCTCTCGATACCGGCTCGGGAAACATCGATGCCGTGCTCGCGGGAGATGGGGACGTGCGCGCGCAAACCGGATCGGGATCGATTGAGCTGCACGGCGTGCGCGGCGCGCTCAAGGCGGAAACCGGCTCAGGCTCTATCAAGGTGGAGGGAAGGCCGGTGGGACCTTGGAAGCTGACCACGGGCTCAGGGAGCGTGGAGCTGTGGACAGCCGATGCTGCCTTTACGCTCGATGCCAAGACGGGTTCTGGAGGCATTCACAGCGACCGCGAAATGCTCACGCAGGGTTCGATCGAGCGCCATCATGTGACCGGAAAAGTCGGCGGCGGAGGTCCGCTGGTGCGCATCGAAACCGGATCGGGTTCGATCACGATTCACTGAGGGAAAGACAGCGGAGTTGGCGGCGTCAGCGGTGCCAGAGATGGTTGCATAAATGGGTTTGAAAAAAGGGGCACGGCTGGTAGGTCAGGGCTGGTAGGTCAGGGCTGGTAGGTCAGGGCTTCAGCCCTGACTGCCGCAAAGGCCGCATAAACATTGGGGCTTTAGCCCCTGAGGGAAGTTACTTCACGGCCTTAATCCATCGATGCAACCAGTTCTAGCCGCGCAAAACCAGTGCGGGCTTCAGCCCTGGATGAGGTTTCCTGACCGCACCCGGCCGCGTGCGCAACGGGCCCTACGGAATCAGGTAATACGGGTTCGGATACTTGACGGAGAACTCCGCTTCCGGCGCGCCTTTCAGATCGCTCCACTGGTCGCCCACATTGAGCACAATTTTGTAACCCTGGGCGGCAATCTGCGCGCGCACGCCGGACTTGTATTGGGTCACGGTTTCTCCTTGGGTGGAAGCCAGGCGCAGGGTCAACTGCTGCCAGTCGAATCCCTGGGCGCGGAGGTTGCGCTCGGTCGCGTCGCGCTCGGAGTCGGCGCGGCCGGTGATGAAGAAAACCGGAACGCCGAGGCGGTCGGCCTCCTTCGCCAGGCGCAGCGTGCCGGGGATGGCGGGCGCTGAAGCCGTATCGACCCAGGCATCGAAGGCCGGCTTGTTGAACACATAGCCCTCGCGCAGCATCTCCGTGTAATTGGTAAGCGAGGTTTCGTCAATGTCGAGCACCACGGCGAGCTTCTCGCTGGGCGTGCGCCGGGCCACGCGGCGCCGCAGGAAGGCGATGGCGCGATCGGCCTGCGTGTCCAGGTCGTGCGCATAGCAGCCGCATGTGCAGGTGCAGTCGTGGTACTGCTTGAGCTCGGTGACCAGCGCGCCCAGGTTGGGAATGCGCTCCGCGGTCGCGTCAACACTGAACACGGGGCTGAGAACCTGGCCGCTCGCCTGGGGTTGCGCTTGCGCGGCCAGACCGTGCGCAGCAAAGGCCAATGTAGCCGCGGCTGCGAAGAGAATGCTTCTCAAATCTTGTCCTCCCGTTTACATAAAAGGAAAGTCTAAACGAGCCGGCCCGCTAGAGCTGGTTGCACCAATGGCGTGGGCGGCAAAGAACCTTTCCTCTGAGACTAAACAGACTGCTCAAAAAACCCTATCGAGAGTGGCTTTGTAACCAGGGCACGGCTTTAGCCGGGCCGGAAGAGCCGCATAAACATTGGGGCTTTAGCCCCTGAGGCAATTCCCGGCACGGCCTCAATCCATGGATGCAACCGGCTCTAGCTGACCCGCAGCGTCACAATCTCCGCCCTCAGCTCCCCCTCCGCGCTCACTTCCAGCAGACCCACCGTCACCGGCAGCTCAAACCGCCGCGGCCCGCACGAACCCGGATTGAAGTAGAGCACGCCCTTCTTGGTGTGAAAGTTCGGCACGTGCGTGTGCCCCGAGAGCACGGCCGCAAACTTCGCCGCCGCCGGATCGAGATGCAGCGTCTTCACATCGTGCAACATATATATGTATCGCTCTTCAACCAGCACCACCTCCGTCTCCGGCAGCCGTGCGCATGCGCCCTCGAAATCCACATTGCCGCGCACTGCCGTCACCGGCGCAATCTTCCTGAGCTCGTCGAGAATCTCGGCTCGTCCCACGTCGCCCAGGTGCAGAATGCGCTCCACGCCCTTGAGCGCCGGCAACACCTCCGGCCGCAACAGCCCATGCGTATCGCTCACCACACCGATCTTCATTTCGTCGTGACTCCCGCCGCATCGCGGCCCGCTGCGGCAACACGCCCCGAGTCTTGTGCCTGAATCGATTTTCTGCTGGCTCCCTGCCGCCGTGCAGTGGTATATTTCCTGTCCATCAGCCAGCCGCGCCGCTCTCCCGCTGCCTCCCCGCGCGCTGCCGGACCAAACGATGCGATCCCGGGAGGATACCATGAAGCCAGCTTTTTCCCCGTCGAGTTCCGCGCGCCTCGCCGCCATCGCGGCAGGCTGCGTTGTTCTTTTTTCCTGCGGCCACAAGCAGGCGCCCGCAGCCCAGTCCCCGGCCCAGTCGGTTATTCAACCCTCGGGCGTCCAGGCCGTCCAGCCCGCGCCGCAGCAGATGATTCCCTTCACCGCGCCCGACGGCAGCGCCTCTGTGAATGTCCCCGCCGGCTACAAGGTCACGCAATCCGGCGGGGGCATCATCGAGCTCGCCGGCCCCAATGGCGAGCACATCTCCCTCGGCGGTACCATCGCCGCCACCAATGGACCCTTTGTTCCCGGCATGAAAGGCTACGGTCTGGCCTCGATGTCCATGCCCTACGGCGCCAGCTTCACCCAGAAGCTCACCATGATTATTCAGCAGCTCGATGTCGTCGGCGGGAATCCGGTTCCGCAGGTCACAATCAACACCGTGACGCCGATCATGGTTCTTCCCAAACTCGGTCAGTGTGGCACCTTTTCCGGAACCGCCACCAGCCCCAGCGGCCCGCTGATGGGAATCGGGACCCTCTGCACGCTGCTCATGGACTCTGCCGGCGCCTACAAAAATTTCATCATCATCGCTACGGCTCCGGTCGCCGAATCGGCGCAGTTTTCGCCCATAGGGCAGGCGGTGCTGTCCAGTTTCAGCATGCCCATCGCCAACCTGCAGAACCTCCTGGCGCCCTTCACGCAGATGGCCGGCCGTCCCAAGGTGGTCATGGACGCAGTCACCGCCCAGTGCTTCCAGTTGTCGGTCCTGCGCGCCACCCCCTCGAGCCTGCTGCCCCAGACCTGCGGCGGCTCGGCAACGGACTGATCTTTTCCGCAGCGCAGATCTACTCTGCGCGCAGCCTTGGGAGGGAGCAGTGGCCTTCAGGCCCGGAAAGACTTTTGGCCTTGTAACAAGGGCACGGCTTTAGCCGGGCCGGTGCGCAAGAGAAAAAGATGATGGGGCTTCAGCCCCCGGGAGGGCGCAGTGGCCTTCAGGCCCGGAAAGACTTTTGGCCTTGTAACAAGGGCACGGCTTTAGCCGGGCCGGTGCGCAAGAGAAAAGATGCCGGTGCTTCAGCCCCGGCGGGAAGCTCTTTTCAATACCCGTCACCTCAGCCCTCGCCGAATCCATCCTCTACTCCCTTTGCAGAGAATTACGCCGCGCTATGTCACAATCACCTTGAATCGCGGCCCGCATCCCACCTGGCCATCGGTCCAAATCGTTTGTCCGCAGGAATCTGCGGCCAACTCTTTGCTGCTCAAGAGTTTGGCGGGCAACCCGCGCGCCAGCCACAAGAAAATAAGGAACTAATGCCCAGAACCCGGGGGGGTGGGGGGTACCCGACCACGGAAGCGCACCCGCATGCGCCACTACAGCGGTTTCACAGTTGCTGTATCCCGAAGCCGCAGATGCTAAGTGGCTTTTTCACCAAGAAAAAGCCACCTTCCGCAACTGTGAAATATGGCTACATGTACTGTGGAACCGCTCTAATGGCGCCGATCATCATCCATGCTGCGCCGCCGGCCACACCCCCATCTAATTCTTCCGCCGAATGCGAATCACGGTGATAAGAATCCACAACACAAGCACGGCCGCCCATACCGGCGTCATAAAATAGGCGCCCTTGCTCCTCTCCACCATCCAGGTGCGGAAGAACACCGCCGCGTAGCACACGGTGCACAGCGTCATCATCCACAACAGGAGCCGCCGCTTTCTCCTTGCGTCCATCGAATGCCTACAACCCCATCTCCAGCCGCGTCCGCGGGTCCAGCTCATCCCGGAGCGCATCGCCCAGAAAGTTGAACCCCAGCACCGCGCCCGCGATGGCCGCTGCGGGAAACAGCACCAGGTGCGGCGAGTCGAACAAATGCAGCCGCGCGTCGTTCAGCATGGCGCCCCAGCTTGGCGCCGGCGCGGGAATGCCCAGCCCCAGAAACGAGAGCGTCGCCTCGGCCAGGATCACGCCCGCCATGCCGATGGCCGCCTGCACCAGCACCGGCTGCACAATATTGGGAAGAATATGCCGGAAAAAAATCCGCAATCCGCCTGCGCCCAGCGCCCGCGCCGCCTCCACATACTCGCGCTCGCGCACCGCCATCACCTGCGCCCGCACCAGCCGTGCGTAGCCGGCCCATCCGCCGATAGCCAGCGCCAGCACCAGGTTGGTGAATCCCGGCCCCAGAAACGCGGCAAACGCAATCGCCAGCAGAATCCCGGGAAGCGCCTGAAAGGTATTCATCACAAATGTCGTCAGCGCCGTGTCCACCCATCCACCCCAATACCCGGCCACTCCGCCCACGGCCAGCCCCAGCGCCAGGGAAACCGCCACCACGGTCACTGAAACCGCCAGAGAAATCCGCGCGCCCCAAAGCAGGCGCGCCAGTGTGTCCCGCCCCAGCTCGTCTGTGCCCGCCCAGTGTGCAACAGACGGACCGTCGAGCCGGTGCACCAGGTCGATCGCCGTCGGACTGTAGGGCGCAATCCACGGCGCCGCCAGCCCGCACAGCACAAATGCGGCCAGCAGCACTACGCCCGCCACGGCCAGCGGCTGCCGCCGCGCCCGTTTGCCGGCTGTGCGCAATACGCTGGAGGGAGGAAAGAGCATGCAGTTCAAAGGATACAGCGATCACGCCCCATGCCGGTGTTTAATCGAAACATGAGTCTTTTTGCGCGTACATCCCTTCTTTTTCTCGCGCTCGCATTGTCTTTCGTTGTCTCGGTCCGTGCCCAGGTTTATCCGCAGGACGAGTTGCTTCCCGATCTCCACTCCGCCGACCAGCAGATCTTTGCCCTCGCCAATCAGGCCCGCGCGCAGGCCGGCGCCGGCCGTCTCGCCTGGGATGCGTCTCTCGCGACCGCCGCGCTCGCGCATTGCCGACGCATGGCCAGCGAAGGGCCGATTGCGCATCGCTACGGCGGCGAGCCCGACCTGAGCGAGCGCGCCGCGCAGGCCGGCGCACACTTCGGCGTGATTGAAGAGAACGTCGCCATCGGACCCTCGGCTGCGGCCATTCACGATGAGTGGATGAACTCGCCCGGCCATCGGCAGAATCTGCTCAGCGCCGATGTCGACCACGTGGGCGTCGCCGTCGTCTCCGCGCGCGGCGTGCTCTACGCCGTCGCCGATTATTCCCAGGCCGCGCCCGCGCTCTCGCCCGCGCAGGTCGAAGCGCAGGTCGCCTCGCTCATCCGCGTCAGCGGCGTTGCCGTTCTCGGCGACCACTCTCTCGCCCGCGCCGCCTGCGCCACGGACTCGGGCGTGCCCCGCGCCGCACCGGGCAGCCCGCAGCCGCGTTTCATCATGCGCTGGCAAGGCTCCGAGCTCGACCGCCTGCCGCAGGCGCTCATTGACCGCCTCAGTTCCGGAAGTTACCGCAACGCTGCCGTCGGCAGTTGCCCTGCGCAGACCACCGAGAGCCAAGACGCGTTTACCGCCTACCGCGTCGCCGTTTTGTTGTATTGATTGGCGCTTCGCCGTTGGGGGAATCGCTGCGGAAGCGAGGGAGCAGCGGCCTTTGAGGTCGCTGAAACGCCGAGTGAAGATTCTTCGGGCCTGTTTCAGACGCGGCTTCCAGCGTCCCCTACGCCCGCTTGAGCGGGCGGAAGAAGGTAGCCCCAGGCGTAAGCCTGGAGTTGCGATCATCCAACCCGCCCGGCCCGCTTAAGCGGGCGTAAGCAGAGGCACGAAGCATCAGGGCTCGGCTTTCGCCGTGCCAATTCGCAGCCAGGGAAGAGAATGGAGCTTCAGCCCCTGGGAGGGAGCAGCGGCCTTCAGGCCGCTGAATCGCTGCTCAATTCCTCGAGCCTTCAGGCCCGGATACATCTCCGGCTATGCATCTGAGCGCGGCTTCGAATACTCCTAAGCGAATTCGGAGAGAAGCTCACCCGAAGTTCTGATGGTTTTTCCAGAGCTCCGGCCACGGCTCGCGCGGCGGCCCGCAGACAAAGATGTCGGGGTGGTACTGGCTCTCTTCGTTGCGCACGCCTTCCGCGTTGCCGTTATGGCCGGCGAGCCGGCAGCCGGTGAAAATGGCGTTGGCTTCCTGCGCGTTGAGGCCGAGCACGATGAGCGTTGTCGGCGCCGGTGTGGGATAACCGCGCAGGTACTCTGAGTTGGTGGTGCCGATGGGCTCCGGGAGCCCATACGGGCGGCCGAGAATCTCGATGGCTCCGTACTCGCCGTAGTTGCCGGTGGTGATACCGAGATGAGCCTGCTCACTGGGTGGGAGCGAATCGCGAATCCCTGCCACCGTCCGCACCAGTTCGTTCCATCCGAATTCTTCGCGCATATCCCCGTTGCGCGAAAGAGCAAATTGCTCCAACGGTCCGCTCGATGCAATGGGAATGATCACTGCGCACAGGCACGCACTGACAATGGCGAACACGGCAAAGTAAATCGTCTCCACCGTGCGCCGTCCCCAGCGCGGCAGGGAACTCAACCATCGTTCGGCCATCGCCGCGCCCATGGCCACCAGCATGGGATACACGCCGGATGTGTAGTAGCTGCGACCTTTGTTCAGCCAGAAGAGCAACACGGGAACGACCGCCATCCACGCGAGCATGCGGTAGCGCCGGTTACGCGCGACCCCCCACAGACCCGCAAGCCACAACGGCGCAGCGGCCAGGTTGATGCACAGCCAGAATTGCTGCCTGAGGAAACCGTCCGCGCGTCCTTCGCCCACGTCGCGCGCGTGAATGTGGCGGAGAAAATCGTAGGAGACAAAATTGTGCCGCACCAGCCACATGAAATTCGGCAGGAAAATCAACAGCGCCAGCGCCACGCCCGTCCAGAACCATCCGCTCTTCAAGAACCGCCGCGCAGGAGTGAGGATCACTCCCGCGAGAATTCCCGCAACATAAAACACAATCGCGTACTTGGTCTCGAGCCCCAGTCCGATGCAGGCGCCAATCGCAATCCACCATCGTGCGTCGTCCGACTTGAGCAGCCGAATGACGAAATATGCAATCAGCACCCACCACAGAAAATCGAACGATGTGTACTGAAACTCCGTGCTCTGAAACAGCGGCAACACCGAGAAGGCCACGGCCAGCGCCGCAGTCACTTGAGCCAGCCGCGCACCGCCCAGCTCGCGCGCCATCAATCCGGCAGTCAAAGTCGCTGCGGCCTGAGCCAGTACGGAAAACAGCCGCAACCCCGGCATCCACAGTCCGAAGAGCACGAGCCCGATCCGCTCCACAAACGGCGTGAACGGCGGATAGGCAACGTATCCCCACGCCAGATGCCGGGCATCGCTCAAGAACTGCAGCTCGTCGCGATGGAATCCATAGCGATTGTCCGTGAGCACGTGCAGGAGTGCGATCGTGGCCGCAATTCCCAACAGGATTGTCGTATCAGCCCTGCGGCGCGCACCGCGTGCTGCGCTCACTTGCGGCCCTGCTGCGTCGATGGCAGGCAATCTTCTCCTCCTGTCGGTTCGCTCAGTGTACTTACGCGTCCGCGCCCGCCGCGGTTCCCGCACGCCGGTCAACTTCCGTTCTTTTGGGTCCCGCGCGCCGTTCGATCGGCGAGGGCACGCGCACCGCGGCCATCCCTGCAGCCTGCGCTGCCTCGATGCCGAGCGTCGTGTCTTCGAACACCAGGCAATCCTTCGGCGCAACTTGCAGCCTTTCCGCAGCCACCAGGAATGCATCCGGCGCCGGCTTGCTCCGCGTGTAGTCCTCCGATCCCACAAGTATGTCGAACCGATCCAGTAACCCAACGGCCGTTAGCGTCTTCACAATCGACGCCCGCGTGCTTCCGGAAACAACAGCAAACGGAACCTTCCCCTGCATCGCTTCGATGTGTTCCAGCACCTCGGCTACCGGCTTCAGCTCTTCGAGCTGCGCGTAGTACAGGCTCTCCTTGCGCTCCGCCGCCATTTCCACCGGTATCGCCAGCCCATGCATCCGGTTCAACGTGGCAATGATCTCCACCGGCGGCTTGCCGCCCCACGCGTAGAACAACTCCTCATCGAAGGGGCAATTCCAATCGTCGAGCGCCTGTTTCCACGCCCGGTAATGCAGCGGCATGGAATCGGCGATGGTGCCGTCGCAGTCGAACAGATAGGCGCGAAACGCGCCTTCGGGAATTTTCAGTTGCATGGTGGATCTCAGCCGGCCTCTGCCTTGCCTGCCGCAACATCCTAAGATCTGCGGTTGTCCGTTTTCCGCCCACAGAGCATTTGCTTGCGAGAACTCACTTGCTCTGGAAGCGGCCGTCCACGGCAATTGCTCTCATTGGAGCGTCGCGCTCCGCGAAAGCCGCGGTCCTGTTTCTTCCGCGGGCGCCGCGCTCTTCTCCGGCCCACCCTCGCCCGGTTTCGTCGGTTCCATCTGCAAGGCATCGTTGAACCGGTTGAAATAGTTGAACAATCCGATCGCGCACAGCAGCTCCACTATCTCGCCCTCGGAGTAGTGACTGCGCAGCTCCGCAAATTGCTCGTCCGTTAGCGCATGCGCGTTGCGCGTCACGGTCTCGGCCAGCCGCAGCGCCGCCTTTTCCGCCGGCGTAAAGTCGCTCCGCGTGGCCCAGTCCGCGAGATGCGCCAATTGGTCATCGTTCCAGCCCAGCTTGCGCGCCAGCTTCGTATGGCTGGCCAGGCAGTAGGGCGTCTCATTGATCTGGCTGGTGCGGACGATGATGAGCTCTTTGAGCTTGGTTGGGACGGTGCCCGTGTTCAGTACCGCGGCAAAGTGCGCCTGCATCGTCGAAAAAATTTCCGGCCGGTGCGCCATCACGCGAAACATATTGGGGACATTGCCGCGCTGCGCAAAGACTTTGTCAAAAAGCGCCGCCGTTTCCACGCTCACGGCATTTCGTTCCACTTTGGAAATGCGCGCCATCGCTGTTCTCCCTCACTCCAGCCTACCGCACGCGCGCCGCGTGCCGCCGCGCTGCTTTGACGCCTCCCGTTCGCTCTGCTACCTTGATATAGGACAATTCCGCGCCACGCACTCCTCAGTAGCTCAATGGCAGAGCATTCGGCTGTTAACCGAAGGGTTGTAGGTTCGAGTCCTACCTGAGGAGCCAAAGTATTGAGAATAAACTATTTAAAGAGCCAGCCATTTTGAAGTTCATCGAACTTTACCAAATTGCGATTCTGAACGGAGAGAACGATGCGGCCGCATCATGACGCGACGTGTTTATTTCCTCGGGCCCAGCTTTCTGGTTGAGACGAGGCTTCGCCTCTTGGATTAGACTTCTCGCCGAAGACTTGTAACTGCTCGCCGCAACAGAATCGATCGAGGATAGTATCCGATGACGTCTCATTGGACTCCGTCGATGAATGATCGCGGCGTTCAAAAAGTGTGAATGTTTGCGCGGGGTGTCGAGCGCGAATTCGGATCGGCAATTTGGTTTTGCTCTAAGCGTCCGATCGGGTAGATCGGCATCTCCGGCCAATGGTGCAGCGATGGGCTTTGCCGTACGTTCTCGAAGGGATCAAAGATCTGGGTGCGGCGGAGTCTTTGCTGGACGCTTCGATCCATGTGGGACTCCTCATAACGCTTCGCCTCGTCTGGGTCTATGCGGTGACGTGGATTGCGTTTGGCATTCGCAGGTTGATGAGAAGAGCGGCGGAACGGCCGCCCGCAAATGAGTCGTTTGTGTTTGGCTAGACGGGAATGCGTGGCGTCATCGCTTTAGCCGCAGCCATGTCGCTGCCGCAGACCCTGGACAACGGTGACGCTTTTCCCCAGCGCGATTTGCTTATCCTCCTCACCTTCTGCATGATCCTGGTCACGCTGGCGGCACAAGGTCTGAGCTTGCCCTTCTTTATCCGAAGAGTCGGACTTGTCACTCCTTCGACTGAACTGGAATCGTCATAGTGCCGTCGACTCCTTTCCGCCGCACGCCCACAGCCTCCGGCGCGCGCCGCGGCGCCATCAGCCAAACGAATCGGATCAGCTGCTCGATGATAAAGAACTGACCCCTCACCGAAAGCAGCTGCACCGATTCCCGCAGGGGCACGGCGCGATGCAGCTTGAGCGTTGCCTCTGCGAGTGGAGGAATAGGGAAGATCGAGCTGCCGGCGTCCGTACTCTCCCGCAGGCGGGGTTCCCGGTGTAGCCTCACAGTACAGATTCATGCTGGTTCTTTCTCGGCCCCACGAGTCGAATCGGCGAATCCAAGTTCCTCAAGTTCGATCCAATGGGCAGAGGATGACGTGAGACCGATTACGAACATCTTGTTTCCGGTGGATTTTTCGGCTGGGTCGCGCGCGATGGCCGCATATGTAAGGCGGGCGGCGGGTCTGCTCGCGGCCAAAGTGGCGCTGCTGCACGTCTACGATCCGGGGAGCTACAGCGGGTTTGAGCTTGCGGTACGGCCGCCGCAGGAGGTCGCCGCGGAGCATGAAGAGATTGCCCAGCGACGGCTGAACGCGTTCCTGCAGCATGAGTTTCCGGCGAACGAGTATGCGCGGCTGGCGGCGGCGGGCGATCCGGCAAAGGAGATTGTAAGGGCGGCACGCCAGGGTGGGTTCGACCTGATCTTGATGCCCACCCATGCGGGGACGTTCCGGCGAATGCTGCTCGGTTCAACGACGGCGAAGGTGCTGAACGACGCGGACTGTCCGGTGACGACGAGCCGGCATGCGGAGACGATCGCGCCGCGTCCGCTCGAGCACCGTGAGTACCTGGTGGCAACTGGACTGGGCGAGGAATCCGAGCGGGTGCTGAGGTTCGCGCACGAGTTGGCGCAGCAGGTGGGGTCGCATTTGCGGATCATTCACGCGATCCAGTCGAGGGATCCGCAGTTGCCCGTGGATTTGGATCTGGACGAGCGGATCCAATCGGAGGAGAGACGGGAGGCGCGAGAACGGATTGCGGCGCTGCAGGGAAAGGTCGGTTCGAATGCGGCGGTGCGCATTGCGGTGGGGCCGGTCAAGGAAGCGCTGCTGGCCGCGGCGGGGCGGTCGGACGCAGATCTGCTGATCATCGGGCGAAGCTCGCAAGCGGGGACGCAGGGCAGACTGCGGGATCTGACGTATGCGGTGGTGCGCGATTCACCGTTCCCGGTTATGAGTGTATGACGGCGGCATAGAGGGTCAACTCATAAGGGCCAATTGCGCATACTGCCCCAAGATGCCCAGGATTCATCCGTGGACTCTCCCGATACCCGAACGGCATTCGATATGGAGAGAAACAAAGCAACTTTCTGATGCTTTGGTCTTTTTCGGGGCGACGGGCAATCCAGCCTGCAAGAAAATCTTTTCCGCTCTGCAAGCGATGCGATGGCGGCGCCGCGCGCAGCGAAATAACCAGCCGTGCAAAAGTCCGTTTCAGTGAGAGCGTCGGAGTTTGCGGAACTCTGAGGGCGATCGCATCCAACGTAAAGCATCGCACGACAAATCTCTGCTCCTGGGCCACTTACGAAGAACGAACGGAAGTCCGAAAGGGCAGGGGACCAGGTCCTGGAAAGCCAAGTGGCACCAAGGGTGGCCTTGGTTCCGGAAGCCGCAAAAAATGCGAAACCAGAAATGCAGAACCGCATCTTACGTTTCAAAAGCTGGAGACGCGAAGCGGCGCGTGAGTGCACAAGCTCCGATTCCGGCGTCCAATCAACGACAGATTCCCCAATTTTGGCTCCCGACCTGCGGGTGAGCCTCAAAAATCAATCGTTGCAAGCCTTCATTTTCAAGCGCGGAGATCTTCCCCATGTATCAAGCGCAAGAAGAGCAGAGGTCGGCGTTCCGTCTGGATGTGCCGCTGCATCAGTTGTTGACCAGATCGTCGAACGAACGCACGGAATTTCAGCCGCTTGGGGTTCCTCAGCGGTTTCCGGATCCGGTATTCCCTGAACGGCCGGAGTTGCTGGGGCCGATTGTGGAAAACGATGGCTGGCGGCCGCCCGAGAAGCGCCACTGGACTGCCGGCCAGATCTACCACACCATGCAGGGCTGGCTTTTTCCCTATATTCGTTCGCGCGTCACAGCGGGCGATTTTCATCCGCTGATTGCATACCTCTTTACCGAGTTCAAGTGCAATCTCGATTGCCACTATTGTTGGGCATTTGACAACAAAGTTAAAGGAATGACGGAGGATACGGCCAGGCGCTCGGTCGATTGGCTGCACGGCACGGGCTGTCGCGTGCTCGCCTTTATGGGAGGTGAGCCGTTGCTTCGTCCGGACCTTATTCATCGCATCACCTATTACGCCGCCAAGAAAGACTTCTGGATTTATCTACCCACCAATGCGCGACTCCTGCGCACGGATGTGATTGACAAGCTTGCGGATGCCGGGATGTCCACGTTCAACATCGCGGTGGACGCAGTCGATCTGAAGGAGGGCCTGCCCAAAGCTCTGGCTCCCATCCGCAAGCAATTCGATTACCTCGTCCGCAAACAATACGGGTACGGCTATTCGGTATTTCTCAATATCAATATCTGCCGCAACAATCTTGAGGACGTTCGGCAACTGACGGAAATTGCGCATGATAATGGGATTGCCACGGATTACCACATCAACGAGTCCCCGCTCATTGAACAGGACGAACACTTCAGGCACGCGGCCAACAACGTCACCTACATAACAAAGGATGACTGGCCCGCCGTTGAGGAAACCATTCAGTGGCTGACGGAAAAGCAGGACTCCGGCTACAAGATGGTGAATTCCAACACCCGTCTTTGGCAGATGGTCGGCTTTATGAAGGGCAACCATTTCCCCTGGAACTGCCGCGCCGGCCAGAACTCGATGATTATTCGTGTCGACGGCACGCTTGCACCCTGTTTTCCCATGTACACTGCAAGCTATGACTGGGGCGTCGTAGGCAACCACAAGTTCGACACCAGGCAACTTGATCATCAAAAGGAAAGCTGCCAGACCCACTGCTTCTCCACGCTGAATCACATCCTTGGCTGGTGTTACAACGACCAGCGCGTGATCAAGTACTTTTTCAAGCAGCTCGCGCACGGATTCCAGGGAATGAAGGGACAAATGTAAGCCGGCATTCCCATACTCTTTCAACCTCAACGCGATTCATCCTTATTCCCAAAGGAGAGATTATGCCGTCACTGGATCAAGAGGTCGTTCAGACGGATTTTGAGATGGAGATCCAGGCCCGGATCGACGCAGAACGGGCGAGGTTGCGGGCGGAAGCGGGACTGGCCCGCATGCATGAATTCAAGAAGCCTGTGGAGCGCGGCTTTACCGCGGCCGAGCGGGATCACGTTACGATTCTCTTCGGCGGCCTTACCTGGAAGCACGAAGAGATGATCAAAGCCGTCTTTCGCGGAAGCGGGTACCACTGCGAAAACATACCCACTCCCATTGTGGCCGACTTCCAGGCGGGCAAGGAATACGGCAACAATGGTCAGTGCAATCCGACCTACTTCACCGTCGGCAACCTCGTGCGCTACCTGCAGGGCCTTGAAAAGCAGGGTCTCTCGCGGCAGCAGATCATTGACAACTACGTTTTTTTTACCGCCGGTTCCTGCGGCCCGTGCCGCTTCGGCATGTACGAGGCGGAGTACCGCTTCGCTTTACAGAACTCCGGTTTCGAGGGCTTCCGCGTTCTGCTTTTCCAGCAGACCGATGGCATCAAGGCCGCAAGCGGCGAGCCGGGACTCAAATTCTCGGTCGATTTCGGCATGGGCATGCTGAATGCGCTCAATCTCGGTGACGTCGTCAACGAGCTGGTCTACCAGGTTCGGCCCTTCGAGGTAAACAAGGGTGAAACCGATCGCGTGATTCGCGACGCGGTGACTACGCTGACAGATACGCTTCGGGACCGTAAGCGCTGGCACATCATGGATGCCGCGCCCCCGTGGGCCAGGCCATTCCTCGAAAAGCACAAGAAGATTGAAGGGATCGGTTGCACCCTGGGCAAGATTGCGCACAACCTCTACGGCAAGGAATATGTCGATGCTCTGCATGTCTGTCGCGACAGCATCGATTCGATCGAAGTCGATCGCCTGCGCGTCAAGCCGGTCATCAAGATTACCGGGGAGTTCTGGGCGCAAACCACCGAAGGCGATGGCAACTTTAACATGTTTTCCTTCCTCGAGAAGGAAGGCGCGCAGGTTCTCGTCGAGCCCATCGCGACCTGGATCGATTACATGATGTATGTGGCCAAGGAGGGCGCGCGAGCGCGCGCTCAGGCGCAGGCGCCCTATCGCGACCCCAGATGGTATGAGCTGAAAAAGAAAACCGTCAATCGGCTTTCCCTGCTCAAGAAGACCGCCGGCCTCAGCGTGGGGAGCTCCATGTGGACGTACTTCTACCACCGCACCATCCATCACATGGGCGACACCGGACACCATCTCGTGCCGCAGTCGGAGCTGGCGCAGCTTGCCCACCCCTTCTATCACCAGCTCGCACGCGGCGGAGAAGGGCACATGGAGGTTGGCAAGAACATCTTCTACACAGTCAATCACCTCTGCCACATGGTCCTGGCGTTGAAGCCGTTTGGCTGCATGCCGTCAACCCAGTCGGATGCGGTGCAATCGCGCGTGGTCAGCAAGTTCAAGGACATGATCTTTCTTCCCATCGAAACTTCCGGCGAGGGCGAAGTGAATGCGCATAGCCGGGTGCAGATGGCATTGGCAGAAGCCAAGTCAAAAGCGCGCGCCGAGTTCGATGGCGTGCTCAAGAAAACCGGCAAGTCGCTCGACGATCTGCGTGGGTACGTCGCCGAACATCCCGAGCTGCGCCGCGGACTCTACAAGGTTCCTCACCGCGACGGCATTGCGGGAACGGCAGCGCAGTTCGCCTGGCACGTAAGCGACCGCATGAATAAAGACCGCGCCTATCGCCGGCGCACACGCGTCGCCATGTCGACACAACAGGTGGCGTGATGCGCGTTCCCGTGCGAATCATCACCGATGGCTGCGTTGCGGGGATGAGCCTGCTGCTGGGTGTGGCGCTCGACGCCGTACTCTTCGGCGTCTTCCGGGCTCACCTCCGCCACGTTCTCGCGGCATGTAGCTATCGGCCGATTTACGCGCGCTCGGGTCGTCGCAACAGGGTCCGGTATTGATCCAGACTTGAGGAGAAGATTTGATGCAACAGTTTCTGGTTGGGCTCGACGTAGGCTCGACGACGGTGAAGGCCATCGTGGTGGACGCGGCGACCGACACCACTCTGTGGCAGGATTATCAGCGGCACGAAACCCGGCAGCCGGAAAAGGTGCTCGAGTTTCTGCGCCGCATGGAATCGGAAGCCGGCATTTCGGCCGAAAACACGCGCATCTTCATCACCGGGTCAGGCGGCGGTACGCTGGCCGAGAGGATCGGCGCCAAGTTCGTTCAGGAAGTGCACGCGGTTGCTCTCGCCGTGGAAAAGCTGCACCCCGAAGTCTATTCCGTCATCGAGCTGGGTGGTCAGGACGCCAAAATCATCGTGTTCAAGGATGATGAGGAAACCGGTCGCAAAAAGAAGATCCCCTCGATGAACGACAAGTGCGCCGGCGGCACCGGCGCCGTCATCGACAAGATCAACGCCAAGCTGAAAATTCCCGCAGTGGAACTGGCCAACCAAGGCTACCACGGTATCAAGCTGCACAAGGTCGCGGGCAAATGCGGCGTCTTTGCGGAGACGGACATCAACGGCCTGCAAAAGACGGGAACGCCGTCGCATGAATTGATGGCCTCGCTCTTTGAAGCCATCGTGCTACAAAACCTGAGTGTGCTCACCCGTGGTAACACACTGCGCCCCCACGTACTTCTTCTCGGAGGCCCGAATTCGTTTATCCGTGGGATGCAGGAGGCGTGGCAGGCCAACATCCCACGCATGTGGAAGGAGCGGAAGGTCGAAATTCCTGAAGGAGCCAAACCAGAAGACCTGATCAAGGTTCCAAAGAATGCGCAGTACTTCGCCGCCCTTGGCTCAGTCGAGTTCGGCAAAGACGAGGAGCCTGAGGTCGGCCGCTACCTTGGGGTCGAAAAGCTTGCCTGGTATATCGATTACGGCCGCGCCGAAGAAAAAGCCGAATCCGGCGGCAAGGGTTTGATTGCGAGCGAAGGGGAGCTGGAAGAATTCCGTTCGGCATTCCGGCGAAAGAAATTCGTCCCTGTAGAATTCCGCCCCGCCGAACTGGTTTCCGGGTTCGTCGGCGTCGATGGAGGTTCCACGTCAACGAAGGCCGTGCTTCTCGACAAGAGGGGCGATATCCTCTGCAAGGCCTATCAACTCTCGAATGGCAATCCGATCCAGGACACGATCGAGATGTTCGAGAAGCTGCGCGAGCAGGTGGAAAGCCGCGGCGCAAGTCTCGAAGTGCTTGGCGTGGGCACGACCGGCTACGCCAAAGACATTCTCAAAGACGTGCTGAATGCAGACGTGGCGCTGGTTGAGACCGTTGCACACACTGAATCGGCGCTCAAGTTTTACCAGGATCCGCACGTGATCGTCGACGTCGGCGGCCAGGACATCAAACTCATCGTGCTGAAAGACGGGCGCGTAAAAGATTTCAAGCTGAATACGCAGTGCTCCGCCGGGAACGGCTACTTTCTGCAGTCGACTGCCGAGGGTTTCGGCATGAAGGTGGAGGAGTTTGCGGATATCGCATTCTCAGCGAAATCCATGCCGTCGTTCGGTTACGGCTGCGCAGTGTTCATGCAGTCCGACATTGTGAACTTCCAGCGCCAGGGCTGGCGATCGGAAGAAATTCTCGCCGGCCTCGCGGATGTGCTTCCCAAAAATGTTTTCCTTTACGTGGCCAGCATTCCCAACCTTGCCACACTGGGCACGCGCTTTGTCCTCCAGGGCGGAACCCAGAACAATCTGGCCGTGGTCAAGGCCGAAGTCGATTTCATTCGCTCCAGCTTCCGCGCCAACGGCAAGGAACCCGAAATCATCGTGCACGAACACTGCGGCGAATCGGGTGCGATCGGCGCCGCACAGGAAGCTTTGCGCTTGTGGCGAAAGGGCAAGACCACCACTTTCATCGGGCTGGATGCCGTGCGCACCATCCGCTACCGCACCACCCGCAACGAGGACACTCGCTGCTACTTCTGCAAGAACAATTGCCTGCGCACCTTCATCGATGTGGACGTAAGCGGCCAAGGCTCGCAGGAGCTGGTTGCCGCGGCTCCCGCTGAAGATCGCGCGGCAACGGAGGCTGAAGCGGCCGCCGTGGTTGCCAACCTGCCCGGCGCCAATCTCCCGAGTCTTGAGCAGATTCAGGCCAATCTTCCGGCCGCCTCCCATGGCTCTTCCTGCGGCACCGGCCACGCGCACGATCACTCAGGCGGGAGCTGCGGATGCGGCTCGTCCGCGACGACTTCTTTCCGCGCTAAGGCCGAACCGCTGATTCAGATTCAGGCGGCCGCGGGCGCAAAGACGGCAGTTGAGCCTCCGAAGCCGACAATGGAGTTCCAGCCGCGCAAAACCAAGGTCCCGCTGCGCGTGGGCGAACAGCGGCTGATCATCGCTACCTGCGAAAAAGGCGCCGTGGAAGACCTCAACGACATGAAGGGAATCAAGGCCGACATCGACAAAATCAAGGCCGCAAATCCCAATTTCGTTGATGTCGCTGCGCGCGAGGTTTTCCGCCATCGTGAAGTGCCGAGAGTCGCCGACGCGGTCCCCGGCACCAAGGGCCTGTTTGTCTCGAAAGCAGTAAAAGAGCGTGTTGCGCTGATGGAGCGGCGCAAAGACTTCCGCATCGGCATTCCGCGGCTGCTGAATACGTACACTTACGCGCCGCTCTTCAACGCCTACTTTGCCGGCCTGGGCATCGAAGCGGAAAACATCGTCTACTCCGACTACACCACGCCGGAGCTCTATCGCGCCGGCGCCAGCCGAGGCGCAGTTGACCCTTGCTATCCCTCGAAGATCGGCATCGCCCACGTCTACAACCTGCTTGCTGTGAAGCACAGCAAGAAACCGCTGCATGCCATCTGGTTCCCGATGTACGACGTGCTGCACACTCCACTGGTGAATCTTACCGGCTCGAATGCCTGCCCCACCGTCACAGCCACGCCCAACGCGGTGAAGGCGGCATTCACCAAGGAGAGCGACTTGTTTGGTGAAAACGGGATCACGTATCTCGATCCGATTCTCAACCTGCAGGACCGCAAGATTTGCGCGGATCAGATGTACCGCGCATGGTCGCCCATCCTCGGCCTTTCGCGTGAAGAAAACGACCGCGCCATCGCCGTCGGATTCGACGCGCTCGATCAGTACGAGGCCGAGATTCGCCGGCAGGCCCGAGAAACGCTCGATCAACTCGAGCGTGAGGATCGCATTGGTATCGTCATGCTCGGCCGTGTATACCATCACGATCCCGGCCTGAACCACGAGATCATGGAGGAGTTTCAGAAGCTCGGCTATCCGGTCTTCTCGCAGAGCACGCTTCCTCTCGACGAAGATATGCTCGAGCGGCTGTTCGGCGACGAAGTGCGTGCTGGAATCATCAAGCATCCGCTCGATATCAGCGACGTGTGGAAGAATCGCTATTCGACCAGCACCAACCACAAAGTGTGGGCAGCCAAGTTTACCGCGCGGCATCCCAACCTGGTGGCGCTCGAAGTATCGAGCTTCAAATGCGGTCACGACGCGCCCATCTACGGCGTCATCGAAGGGATCATCGAGGAATCCGGAACGCCGTACTTTTCGTTCAAAGACCTCGATGAAAACAAGCCGACGGGGTCCATCCGGATTCGCGTCGAAACCATTGACTATTTCCTGCGGCGCTACCGCGAAGACATCATTGAACGCAAAAGAAAAGAACTCGACATCGAAGCTCGCCTGGCGGAGTTCGAACGCAGCCTGAAAAATGCAGAGCAGCCGCTCGAGGCAGCCTATGCAGTTGCCTGAGAGAGTATCAAAACATGTCAAATCCCAGCGCGGACCGAAGCTGGGACGGCATGTGCATCCGTTTCTCTTCGCCGTTATTCTGTTTTTCACCGCCAACTCACTTTGCGCCCTTGCCCAGCCCGTAGAGAGTCCTGGCACCCTGAATCCCACTGAAATTGTGTGGAGGATGGTGGCTCAGAACGAAACGCGTGCGCGGCAATTGACTTACTATGCTTCCTGCCGGTACTACCAGGTAGAGTTCCACGGTCTGGGTCGATCAATGGCGGCAGACATGCACGTGCAAGTTACTTACACCGCCGGATCCGGTAAGACGTTCCAGGTGATTGACGAATCAGGATCTCATTTGCTCCTGAAGCACGTATTGATGGAACTCCTCGAGACCGAGCGCGACGATTCGCGGCAACAGAGGGCAGCGCTAACTCCTTTCAACTACAACTTCACCTTTGATTCTCTGACAAACGAAAACGGGCGGCTGCTCTACGTCTTTTTCGTCGAGCCTAAAGTAAAGAACAAGCTTCTTTATCGCGGCAAGATATGGATCGATTCCAGCGATTATGCGGTGGTGCGGGTTGAGGCGCAGCCCGCTGAGAATCCCTCGTTTTGGATCAAGAGCACCGAGATCCATCATTCTTACGAAAAGATTGGCGAGTTCTGGTTGCCGCAAACGAACAGGAGCGAATCGAAGGTTCGCTTTGGCGGTACGGCCGTTCTCACAATTGACTACGGAAAATACCAGTTCGAGAGACCCCCCGAAGCCACTGTCTCAGATTCAAGACAATGAACCGACCGCACGCCTGAATGAATGCGCGATGAATGAGCGTCATTGTGTTGAATCCCAGGTCGGTGTTCGTCTGATTCGGAGATCCGGAGTGCAAGAGGTGGAAACTCCGCTTACTTTCGAGCCGAGCTCGCAGGAATGCAAACGCGGCCACGAACTTAAGGCATTCGCGCGTCGGCCTGACTGACCGCCTGTCTGGTGTCTTGAGACTTTCGGGCCAGACCCGTAGGTGGAGAATTCTGCATTTCTGCAACAACGAGGGATGCGACCTGATTCCACACCCGTTCATCGTTTTCGATTTCATGGTGGGGCCTGTTAAAGGTGCGCGCAAACCAGCCATAGTTTGTGCAATTCACCTGGGAGTGACCGTACAGCATTCGAATATTTCCGAGAATCGACGTCCTCGCAGGGTCAGACGCGACGATCGTCGGCCGTCCATGAAGAGGGCCATTCGATTGATAGAAATTGATTGCTCTTGCCACGTTTGGAGGAATGACCCCGGGATTTTGCCTGGGCTTTGAGATAATGTCCAGCTGAATGGTCAGCAGGACAGGAATCCCGATCCTTCCTAGCCGCCTGGCAAAAGCGGCTGTCTCCGAAGCTCCCCAGCTATGGCCGTAGATAACGATCCTCGCCCTCTTCTTTTCCTCGCTCGAGACAATGCCGTCATGATTGGTGTCGAGAAGCTGGAGCACGTAAGACTGAGCATCTTTCGCATCATGATTTGAAAATGCCCGCGCGTGAACTTCGCTGCCGTACTCCTGACCGAGATAGAGGGCAAAGAGAGGTTCGGGATGCCTGAGATCGTCGGGCTTAACAAACCCTCCCACAAAGCCAATCACAATCAGCGGAATCGTCGCGGACGTCGCGGTGTGAGTGATTGGAGGATTTTGGCAGACCAGCCGCAGTGCCTTTGAAGCGGCCGCATTGATCGCCGTGTCACCACACACCGAGACCACGGCCAACGGACTTTCCGTAGATCTGGCGGAGGATGTGAACGTCTGGGAAGAGGCGATCGACGGCGCTGAATAACCAGAAATAGCGATGAGAAAGAGCAATCGAAGTATGCAGGATGACCGCATTGCGTCAGAGACCCCCCACAAACACGGCCCCGCGGGCTGTTGCACGCTATAGGGTAAGGATGCCATTCGGCCCATCCGGTTTCGCAAATTTGCTATGATTCGCCGCCAGGTCGTGGCAGCGGGTTCAATGTAAGAATACGGCAACGAGGCAGGAGCGGGGAAGGCGCCAGCGAAACGTGTAAGGCGACCTTCGGGTCTGCGGTAGAAAGTTCTGCATCGCATGAGAGTCCGGCTACATCCTAATGCGCAGATGCGCGGCGAGCGCCTCAACGTAATCGACGCGAAGACGCTGAGTTGGTAACAAGCAGCCAGCTTCACGCGGGAAACCGCACCTCCGACCAAGAGCAAACCATGGTGATGCCCATCGCAAAAACTCTTGCCGCGTTGTTCCTGTTTGCAGGGGTTAATGTGCTCTTACCGGGGCAACAACTGCGCGCACCAGGCGCTGCGCTGGCACACATCGCCGGCACAGTTACCGATACAAATGGCGACATCATTCCCGGTGCTTCTGTCATTCTTCAGGGCGCACAGAGTACCCATTCTGCGGTTGCAAATGACGATGGATCCTTTCAAATCGACAACGTCGTGCCGGGCATTCCTTACCAAGTGACGGTTAGCGCGAAGGGATTCGAAGTATGGAAGGCTCAAGAGATTCTGCTTCAGCCTGGTCAATTCGATTTTTTAACGGACATCAGGCTCAAGATGCAGGGCGACGCTGCCTCGGTGATTGTCGTGGCATCCCCGGAAGAGATCGCCGCGGAACAGATCAATCTCGAAGAGCACCAGCGTGTTCTCGGTTTCATTCCCAATTTCTATGTGACCTACGACCAAAACGCCGCGCCGCTCACTCCGAAGCTCAAATTTGACCTGGCTCTCAAAGTCGCCATCGACCCGGTTACGTTTGCTGGCACGAGTTTTCTGGCCGCTGCGAACCAGGCGGACCGTTACCCGGATTACGTGGAAGGAATGAGAGGGTACGGGCAGCGGTTCGGCGCGGTTTATACCACTGACCTGACCGATATCATGGTGGGCGGCGCCATTTTGCCCTCGCTCTTGCACCAGGATCCTCGATACTTTTACCAGGGAACAGGTACAACCAAGTCTCGCTTGATGCATGCGCTGTCGAGCCCCTTGATTTGCAAGGGCGACAACGGGCGCTGGCAGCCGAACTACTCCAGCCTTGGTGGCTATCTTGCCTCGGGCGCCATCGCGAATGTTTACTATCCTGACTCAAATCGTGGTCCGCGGCTAGTCTTGAATACCTTTGCCATTGATTTCAGCGCGAATATTGCCAATGGAGTGCTTCAGGAATTCGTCCTTCGAAAACTTACACCAACTCTGCGGAAGCAGAATTGACGAGCGGAGCCATGCTCGCGAATGAAAAATGCGTAGCACACGTCGGGTGAGCGCCGCTCGGAAGGCTGGCCTTTCCCATTCGTTGGGTTGAGTTTCATGAGCAAGCAGTCCCCGGAACTACCTCAAGAAAGCTCCGCTCTGCCAAAAGGATCTCTCGACCGGCTCCGCTGTGGGTTGATTCGGGCAACCAAAATCGAGCTGGAGCATTCCAAATGCATCCAGAAAGCGTAGAGCGAGAAAGCTGGGCAAGGACGAAGTAAAGCTGCGGGGAAATTGGGACCGGGCGCATTCTCGCGGGAATTGCGCAGAGTAATAAGTGTTCCCGGTTTCATTGCGTCCGTTACGTTCAGGCACCCGAGTGGGGCGGATTCGATTCACAGTAAGAGCCAATACTGGAGTCAGTCAGCGTGCGCGAGCAATGGGTTCTTCTTAGCGACTCGAAGCGACGAGTTTGAGGCAGAATTGTAAACGCTTGCAGAGCGGAGATGGCGAATTCACCCGGGTAGGGCGCCTGCTTTTTCTGCAAGTTCTCTTCACAGCAATACCAACCTCGGCGTAATGAGCATCATCGTTGACGTGAGCGTGCGCGGACACGATGAGGCAAGGATTTCCGCACGCGCTCGAAAGCTGCAAGTGCTCATCGCACCCACAGGGAAGGAAACGCCGCACCGGTCTCGTGCCTGCTTCAGTTTCGTTCGGGGCGCAATTTGGGCAGATTCCACGTTATGGAGGTTCGCATGGCATCCTTTGTTAAGTATGTACTTTCGATCGGAGTATTCTGCGCTTTCGCAGCAGCGGCAGCCCCGCAATCGGCGTCTTGGAATTCGGCTATTTTGCCGCCTGCAGTTTTCCCTTCGAGAGATTCCTGCACGCTCAGCCAGCCCGTGCCCAGGCTGCCTTTGCACACTGAAGGCCGGTTTATCGTTGACCAGCAGGGGCGCCGCGTCAAGTTGAGCAGCGTGGCCTGGTACGGCGCCGAGAGTGTTGACTTCGTACCCGGTGGTTTGCAGCTCGAGCCTCTCTGGGCCATCGTTCAACGCATCCGCTGCATGGGCTTCAATTCCGTGCGGCTGCCCTGGTCGAACCAGTTATACGAGAGCAATCCGATCGTACCCAGTTATGCCATCACCGCCAACCCGCAGTTCGCGGGCCTGCATGCCATGGACGTGTACGATGCGGTGGTGCACGCGCTCGCAGCCGAGGGCTTGCTTGTGATTCTGGATAACCACAACAGCAATGCAGAGTGGTGTTGCGGCAACGACGGTAACGAACTCTGGTACAACGCCGACTATCCGCAGTCGAGTTGGCTTGCCGACTGGCAAGGCATGATTGCGCGTTATCGTAATGTTCCGCAAGTGGTGGGCGCGGATCTGCGCAATGAGCCGCGCATCACGGCCACGTGGGGCGGCGATCCCTCAACGGACTGGCATGCCGCGGCGGAGCTTGGCGGAAACGCTGTGCTCAGCGTGAATCCGAACCTGCTTATTATCGTGGAAGGAATCAACTACGCCCTTGATCTCACGGGTGTAGCCACCCTTCCCGTTGAATTGAATGTTCCTGGCCAACTGGTTTACTCCGCGCACGACTATCCCTTCGATTACAACGACCTGACGAGCGAGTCTCAGCTGGCCGCCGATGTTAACGCCGCGTGGGGATACATTATCACGCCGGGTCAACCGTACACGGCTCCCGTTTGGGTGGGTGAATTCGGCAACTGCCACACAAGCTCTAACTGCATCACCGATACGTCTTCCACTGACGGCTCCGGCGGCCTCTGGTTCTCCGCCATCCGCCAGTATCTAGGCGACAACGATATCGACTGGTCCTGGTGGGCGCTCAATGGAACGGAGACCACCGGCAGCGGCCGCACCTTTGGCAGCGAGGAGACCTACGGCGTTCTCAACCCCTACTGGAATGCGCCCGCGATTCCCAATGAGGCTGCGCCGGTTCTCAATGTGTTGGGCGCGCTGCAGACCATCGCCCAGCCCAACCAGGGACCCGGGATTGCGGCTGGCTATCCCGCGCTTACAGCCATCACTCTTGCTCTGCCTGGGAGCACGATGATCAGCGGTTCATCTCTCGCCGTGAGCGCAGACGCCAATCTGCGATCGGGCAGCAGCGACAGCGTTACCAAGGTCGATTTTTACGCGGATGGCGGCAAAATCGGCACGGCAACCGCTTTTCCCTACACGGTTGAATGGCAGAACGTCGCACCAGGCAGCTATCTGCTGCAGGCGAGGGCCACCACCGCTTCAGGACATGCGGCGGTTTCGCAAGCCGTCCCCGTGCAGGCGCTCAACTACGCCGCACACACCTCGCAATATACTCAGGCGATCAGCATCAACTTTGTCTCCTATGCTGTTACTCCCATGGCCCCCACGGAAGTAGCCGGAGTTGTGCCTCTGGCAAACTGGAACCAGGTGGGCATCGCCAATTCCGGCGCACTGACCGGCCTGGTTGACGAGAACGGTAACGCGACCTCGGCATCCGTGAACTGGAGCGCACCCAATACCTACAGCACGCCCATCCCCGATCAGCCGGGCAACGATCGCATGATGAAGGGCTATCTCGACAACAGCAATACGGTGCCCAATCAGGTTTCCATTGTCGGATTGCCTGATTCCTTCCGGCTTTATGACGTTTATGTTTACTTCAACGGCGACAATGGCAGCGCTACGCGTGTGGGAAACTATCGCATCACTTCTCTCGATCAGTTCGGCAAGGTGCATGGCTGCGCCGGGCAAAGTGAGGAAGGCAGCACCATCACCGGCGCCGACGCTGCGGATGCTTACTACGCGGGAGCGTTTATTCAGGCCTCGGGAGGCTCTGCTGGAAATTACGTCGTGTTTCTCGACTGCACGGGAAGCGGCTTTTCCCTCTCCCCGGTTCACCAGGGATCAACCGACAGTCAGGTGCGCGCCCCTGTCAATGGGTTGCAGATTCTCGCGCACAATTAGGAGGGCCGCTCAATTCTTGCTGACCGCAAGATTCGCGAATTGCGTGCGCGTCCATCCGCAACCGATACCGAACATCCCGTGAACGTGCGAGGAATCGGTAACTGACGCGAGTATGCGGCCGTCGAGACGGGCGGTGATCCGGGGTCCTGCGAAGGCAAGTTGCAGATGATGCCACTGGCCGGCAGTGCGCGGCGCCTCTCCTTGCGCAAGCGTGCGCGTCAGCTCCCGGTACGCCGTTGAGAGCAGTTCCCAGGTTCCGTCGCCATGGAGCCGGAAGGTGTAACCAGCGGGCAGCCGCGCCTCCGGATCGCGAAAGACGTCGGCAGAGTCAATTCTTCCCATCACCGTGGCGCTGCCAGCGCTTTCGATGTGAACATCTATATCGACCTTGTAGTCGGTCCAGGCCTCATCGCCGGCCAGCGTCCACGGGTCGGGCAGTGGGCCCCACGGAATCGGCCGCTCTGAAACCACCTGCTCCAGACACTTGCCCGGCCGGCCGTCGCATGCGCGGACCTCGAAGGCTCCATCCTGGTCGGCGAGAAACCGCGGAGCTCCATCGAGAGGAGCCTTCCTGAAATCATCCTGGTAGGGCAGCGGGAACGGCGCGGCCGCAGCGGGCTCCGCGCTTCCTCTCGTCTGGCCGGTAGTAGTGGTAAGAGAGTAGAGCGAATCAGGGTCGAACGTGTAGCTGAAAGTTTGGCCGCGCACGGTCACGTCGGCCACGTGCTCGAAGGTCCGGCGGTTATTCGTCTCCCACACGTGCACAGTCGAAGTGGAGAGCCCTCTCTGAAGTGTGAAATTCACACGCTGAAGCTTTGTTGCATCGATGGTTTCGAGGACAACGCTCCAGTCCGCGCCGTCGGGCGACTTGAGAGCCACATAATCCCCCTTTACGGGAAGTTCGCCGCACGATCTTTCGAGATATTTCCAGCCGGGTTGGGCGAATTGGGTGGTGTGCGCGGTGGCCCAAATCGCGCCCTGCACATCGTATTCACCCGACCAGGGAGTGTTGGCGTACATCAGTCCGGAATTCGGAGCCGCGAGAATGTCGTAATAGGATGTCACCGGGCTCCAGATTTCGGTGGCCGTGAAACCGCCTTTCAAATAATTCTCGTTGTAAAGCTGGGCCAGGGAGCGGCCGCCGATGGCCCAATCGCGCGAAAGGATATTCGAAGCGCTCGACGCAGGCTGGTCTTCGCTGGACCAGAGGGGCTTGCCGATCGTGAGCGCGGAAGGAGGAGTAGTGAGCTTGCCGTTGTCGCGCGGATAGTGCACTGAGACCACCGCGATCGCATCGCGCAGTGCCGGATCTTTTTCCATCGTATCCAGAACAACCCACTGGTCGGCATCGCGACTTGGATACTCGTCGCAGCACACGATCTCAGTGCGGAGGTGGAGCGCATCAAGCACGCGGCGCAGCGTCTTCACATACTCGGAGGTCTCCTCGCCGTTGAAGTGCTTTTCGTTCCAAATGCCCGTGTAATCAATCTCGAGTCCATAGGTGGCTTTCGCGCCGGCGATGAAATCGGCAACGTAATCGGCCATGTCGGTGGAGTAGAAGTTCCCCCCTCCCACCCATCCTGGAGCACCCCAGGGCAAAATATCCAAAACGATTGTTGGGTTGCGCTTGTGGGCTTCGTTCATCAGCCACCACTCGTAGCCGCGGCCGTAATCGCGATCAAAGCGGGCGCGCATGGGGCTCGGTTCGGAGCCGTCGGTCGAATTCACATCTGCGCCGATTTCCACCTTGAGGTGCTGAAGGGATGCGCCATAATCCGGCTTGAAAAGGTAGTCGAGAATCTGGCTGCGATAAGGCTCCGGATAATCGATGAGGAGGCGGGACGAGGCTCCGGCGCTGACGGCGCCGATGCCGTCAAAAACACGGCCGGGACTGGCGCCATCGAGGATCACGTTCTTTTCCGGGACTTGCGCCAGCGCCGTGGGCGCCAACGAAAATAGCAAGGCTCCGGCTGCACAGAGCAGCCAACGCTCTCTCATACCGGCTCCTCGTTGGCCGACCATAGATTCTCAATCTCTTCAAGGCTCCTGCCTTTGGTTTCCGGCGTAGCGCGCCACACAATCAGAAATGTCAAAACGCACATCGCACTATAGAGAGAAAAGGCGCCAGTAATGGTAATGGCGCGCGCAAGAGAAAGAAAGGTAGCCGTGAGCGCAAAACTCGCTACCCAGAGTGATACGTTAGCCACGGACATGGCGCGCCCGCGCAAGCGCGTGGGGAAAAGCTCCGCCATGAGCACCCAGACGCCGGGCCCCAATCCTACAGCGAATGCGGCGACACACAGCAACATGCAGCCCAGAACGAGCAGCGCCGGCGGCCGCTCAAGCAGAAAGGCGAAGCCGAGTGCCAGCTCACAAAGAGCCATGCAGCCGCTCGAAAACATGAGCAACGGCCTGCGCCCGGAGCGGTCGATGAGCCAGAGCGCAACAAGAGTGGCGAGAAAATTCATCAGGCCGACGGTCACGTTGGCCGCGATGGCCGTTGAATGATTGTGGCCGCCAAGCTCACGCTCCCAGATCATGGAGCCATAGAAGAGCACCGTGTTGATTCCCGTAATTTGTTGCAGAATGGCCAGCGAAATGACAAGAAACATGGGCCTGCGAAGCGCCGGGGCCAGCAGATCACGAAAAGCCCCGGTTTCGCGCGAGACCGATTCCTTGATTTCTGTCAGAACAGCGGGCGCGCCGGCGCCTTCAATGCGCTCGAGAATCTTGAGAGCCTCTTGGTCGCGCAGTTGCTCGACAAGCCAGCGCGGGCTCTCCGGCACCAGCAGCAGGCCAAGAAAGAATCCGAGCGATGGAACGATTGCGGCCGCAAACATCCAGCGCCAGCCGGCAGAACCGGCAAACGAAAGCATCCAGTTGACCAGATAGGCGAGGAGAATACCAGTGACGATGGCCATCTGATTGAACGAGACCAGCCGCCCGCGAATGCGTGCGGGCGAAACCTCCGCGATATAAAGGGGCGCCAGCATCGACGCCACGCCAATCGCAATTCCTCCGGCAAAGCGCGCGATGCCGAACTGAAGAAAGGTTCTAGGCAGCGCCGCACCGGCCGACGAAAGGGCGAAGAGCAGAGCCGAGAGCGAAAGGATTCTGCGCCGCCCGTAGCGATCGGTCAACGATCCGGCCACGGCCGCTCCTGCAATACAGCCGAAGAGAAGACTGCTGGCGGCAAACTCCGTCTCCAGGTCGGTGAGGTGGAATTGGTCACGCAGAAAAACGAGGGCGCCGTTGATCACGGCAATATCGAAGCCGAACAGCAGTCCGGCTAAGGCGGCTACGGCGCACACCCGGTAGGCAAAGCGAGCGCTGCCCGGCGTCGCCCCCGGCTGCGGTTCGCCGGTGGGGCTCTGCCGTACGGCACGGTCAAACGCGCCGCGCATCGGCCGCATCCTTCATCGTGCCTGCTGTATCGAGGCGGTTCAGCCCATGCCGCGCCTCGAATATGGAGGCGTCCAACTCGAGAACCCGCTCGAATAACGCGCGCGCACTGGCGGCATTGCCGAGCCCTGATTCCGCGAAGGCCATCAGCAAGAAAGACGCGGCGGGATTGCGGACCGCGAGATCGTGGTCGAAGAGTAGGAAGTTGGGCAGCGAAGTGGCGAAATAGTCGATCTTGGGTTCACTCTCCATCTGGCGCCGGGCGTACAGCCTCATTTCTTCGAGCGCTGCCTGGGCCTCCTGCTCGCGCCCCAACGGCTACGCTGCCCTCGTTCTCCTGCTCGATGGAAGCGTGGACGGGCATGATGGTGGAAGGGCGATGATGCGGCCAGATGAATTCTACACCTCTGGAGATCCACGGACCGAGCAGCCCCACCAGTGCCGGCTTGATGACTTGCTGGCGATAAAAAAGGTCGTAGCCGTTGCTCTTGTCGCGCGCGGCGTGAAAGTGGCCTCCGATCTCGGGCAGGATCATCAGCTGGATGTGCTCATTTTCGAGGAAAATCGCGCGGTAACTGCAATCCGTCTTCTCGTGGGTAACTCGGTCGGTGAAAGGATTGGGATACACCTTGCCGCTGCTGCCTTGGTAAACGCGCTTCTCCAGAAACATGGGGTTCGGGTCTGGAGGCGGAACCGTATAAGTGGGAATGTTGACGGTCTCCTCCCAAGCGCGGACAGGCGGGTTGGGAGATGATTTCACGAGGTAGCTCCGGCACGAGTACGTTTACCAAAGGCATCATAGCGTGTCAAAGCGCTGCCCACGCCCGTTCATCGATTCCTTACTCGGCAGCCGGAAGCGGCCAGAGTCCGGCTGCAAATCCATGGCAATCCTCGGTGCAGATCCGCAATCGACTGCATGTTCTCCGCGAGGCGCGTGTTTGCCGCTCATGTCAACTCAGTCGGCGGCCGAAAACCTTCCAACCACTCCATTTCACTCTGCCGCAACGGCACAGCCAGCAGTGCGTAGTAGTCATCCGTCAGGTATCCCTCGTACCCCATCGGAGTTCCGTCCCATCGCCGCCAGTCCGGTGAGCGCCCCGCCGCATCCTTGCCTTCAAAGCCGCATTTGCCATAGCCGTCCAGCATGGAGAAGAGAATATGGTCGGCTTCATTTCTGCGGCCCAGATCGTAAAGTGCAGCCAGAGTGAAGAAAGCGAATGCGCCCGTCGCGCCGCCGTTCTCGTAGTTCTCAAAGCCGTCGGAATTGTCAGCGCGTGAACCGCAGCCGAACTGGCCGTTTCCGCGTTTGTCGACACAATCCTTCAAGGCCACTGAGACCAGGTTGCCGGGCAGGCCCATTGCGAACTCGTCATAGCCAACTGCCTTCATCTTTTCGAGAAGCTTGTCCATGATGGCGCCGGCCTGCGGCTTGGGCACAAGCCCGTAGTGAATGGCAATGCCGTTCACCCACAAAAAGTAGTAGTCGTGCATTTGTCCATCGGTGCTGCGCCATCCGCCGAGCACGCCGGTTGCCGGATCGACAAAGCGCCTGTAGTACGCCTCCCGCAGTTTGTCCGCGGCGGCATGGTAGCGAGTTACATCAGCGGTCTTCTCCACTTTATCTGCCAGCTTGGCCATATTGCGCAGCGCGCGATAAGCGAGCGCATTGCCGTACGCATCTTCGTGACCGAAGCCGATGGTGTCCCACCAGTTCGACGGCCTGAAGGTTGGATCGCCATCTTTCCAGATGCCCGAGTTTCCGCTGACGCTGTACTTGAACAGGCCGTCGCCATCGGTGTCCGATTGGAGCAGCGATTCGGCCCACCCGCGGATCCCTGCGTAGTTGGCCGCAAGCCATACATCGGATTGGTCCGCGCGGACGCAATTTGCGGCAGCAATCATCAGCGCCGGCAAAGCATCGGAAAACGGGCTAGGGCAGCATTCCCAGCCGTGTGCGGGCAAACCATACGCGGTCCCGCCCGCCAATATGCGGTCAAGCGTCTGTCGGACTAAATCGAGAGCAGTCAGGCCTTCAGCCAGCGGCGGCGTCAGCGCGGCGATGTCTGCAAATTCGTAATAACAGAATGCGCAGGTATCGCTCGCCGTGTTGTTGGCAAGCGCCGGATACATTGGATTGAGCTGCAGCGCGTTCAACCAGTTGCGTCGAAACGCGTCGAAACGCACGTCATCGCTGATCCCCGGCACATCCGGATGGAGCGCCGTCACTTCCAGCGTATAGACGATGCGCTTATGCTCCAGGTTTGCCCCAGGCAGCGTAAGCTTCGCTGCGGACTTGGGCCGGTCGGATGTGTACGCGAGCCCGACATCGGGGACGCTCGCGGTCAGCCGAATCGAGCCCTGTCCTGGAAAATGCATCAACACAGGGACAGCCAACAAGTCATCTTTGCGGAATACGCCCAGGACCGTGCTGTGAACTTGAGACAAATCGAAAGAAAAGTCAAAAGGCTCTGGCACAAAGTCAGCGCACCATTGCGACGTCATCACGAGTGTGTTGCGGGAAAATTCGAAACTCCACGGATGTGCAGCGTCTTCGCTCGCTCCGGCCCGGCGGTATTCCACGCGGCGTATTGCGCCGGAGGAAGAACTCGACGCCGTGTAGACTGCACTCGCGCCAGACGCTCCGACGATATTCGCGCCGCGGCGGCTCTTGCCCAGACCGTCAATCGTGAGCGACAGAAACTCCGGCGCTGATGAAGATAGCTGCAATTCCAGACTCTCCGAAGAATAGCGAAGTCCATCGACTGTGTCGTCGGGAGATCCGAAGCCGCGGCCGGCCCTCGAAAAGAGCGCGCCGATCGCCGTTATCGTTGCGGTCTTCAAAATGTCTCTGCGTCTAAACATTTCCGTCATCCCCCGGATTCGCGTGGGAGATTCGTCTCCGCTCTCTTCCACGACTCCCGTCACTCTGCCCGAAATGTGACTCAATCGTTCCGAGTCACCTTCATGGCCGGTTCTCCGACTAGCCATCAAGGACTTTCATCTGGACGGGGCCAATGAGGCCCGAAGACATCAAACCTGAAGGATTTTCCGCGGGGCCGGGGCGAAATGCCGGAGGATCCCGCAGGACCATGCAGTTGTACAGCGCATTCGTGACCGCAATTTCCAGCTCGTTCTCGCCCGGCTGAACCAGGTTCGTTATGTCGATCTGATAGGGGCGCAGAAGCAAATTTCCCGCCGGCTTGCCGTTCACTGCTACTTGTGCCGCATCTTTCACGCGGCCGAGATCGAGTACCAGCGAGCCGCTCCTGTGTGCCGCGGAAACCGCGAATGTGGTTGTGTAGACGCCCCGTCCGGAGATTCCACGAAGTTCATCGTCAAGAGACCAATCAATCAAGGATGGCAGGCTGCGGCGGACCACGGCAGCTTTCCCCGAAGGAGCGAGTCCGGTCGCCGCAAGCTTCCAGCCGGCACTTCCAATCTCTTCTGATCGCAGCAGAGTCGGCGTGCGTGGCGGCGCTCCGGGAATTCGAGGGCGTGCTTCGGGATCGAAAACGATCAGGGCGGAGGAGAACGGTTGCAGGTCGTACTGAATTTCTACCCAATTGTTCGTGCGCCGGTAGAACGCAATCGTAGCCGTCGAACCCGTCCACGCATCCCACAACTCGGGTTCGCCGTCGGCTTCGAACTCGGCTCGGAGACCTGCGAGCGAATCCGACGGATTGCGCAGGAAAAAGATATTGATCGACCGAATCCGCTTATGCATGAAAGGAAGAGCGGGGCCGCGAAATCGGATGTTCGGACTGACTGCGCCCTCGAGCGCGGAAATTGCGTCATCAAGGCCATTCGCTGCATGGACATTGCGTAGACCGCGCATGCCGTGCATGGCGGCTTGCACACGCTCCGTATTCTGCGCATATTCCAGCTGTCCATCGGCCTGCGCTGGCACTTGGCCGGCAAAAACGGTTGGCAGGCCGGAGTGCGCAAATTCAGCGAGCTTCTCGGCCAGTGCAGCACCGATGGCATCGGTGGGAGGCAGGACGAGAGCCTTGTACCGCGTCCCGCTCTGGGTCACCAGCATGTTCCCGCTCAGCTTGCACTCGAGCAACGACTCGGCGTTAATGTGATCGTAGTTATAGCCGGCGTCCATCAGAGCCTGATTCAACTTTGGCGTGGGCGGCAGATCTTCCGCGCCGTGTGCCAGATCGTTTCGATACAACGCGACAGCCGCAACGTTCTTCCCCAACTGAGATATATATTGGATGCGCGTGATGTAGCCGTTGAGCTGTGCGAAGAACGGCCAGAACGGATTCATTTCATTGCACTGCGACGAGTAGTTCCCGGACCCATTGATGCCCGAGAACGGATGCCATCCCGGGGGTGGAATCTGAGGAAGGATATAAGGGAATCCGTGATAAACAATGGCATTCACACCTGCAGTCAATAGCTCATCCGCAGCGATCTTCATCTTTTCCGGCGTGGTCTGATATGCGCCATTCGGCCAAACAAACGATTCGCTGCCTACAGTTGCGCGGCCGCCAACATGCGCGGCCGACGCTGCCATCTTAAGAAAATCGTAACAGCCATTATCGTATAGGTCTTCTGTTTCCGGGATGTCCGCATCGCCGTAAATGCGAAGTACGTCGGCGGGCGCGCCATGCGCCTGCGTGCGAGTGAGCAAGTTGTGCTCATGCGCCCACTGGTTGAACTGGCCGTAAAACCGCTCGATCACCAGATCCGAGAGAGTGCGGCGATAGTCACAGCGAACCTGGTCGCCAATACCCGCGATGTCAAATACTGGAAGATCGACAAATGCGCCAAACGGCTCCGCATGACTTTGCACCTTGAGGATGGGAAGATAGGGCAACAGGTCGTAACCGCGGCGGCGTTCGAATTCGGTGAGAAAATCGTCGCTCCAGTAGAGATTTGCCTCTACCTCCAGGCTGTCACAAAAAATCGCACGCAAGCCCGATCCAAAGTATTGGCCCAGATATGGTATGGCATTGTCGCCGACGCGCTTTGCGTGCGCCGCAAAGGCTGCAGCGTTCAAGTGATCCAACACCAGCTGCGGTCCCGTGCCCGCCCCCCCATTCACTCTCTGTCCCGTTGGGACCGAGCAGAAGACGAAGAGCTGCCAGGTGCCAGAAGGTACGTCCCAATCTAGAATTCCGTCTGATTGCAGTCGCGATGTGAGGTCGATCGAAGTACCGCGCTGCAATTGACCGGGCTTGAGGAGCGTCTGCGTTGGCCCGTCCGCGGCGTGAAAATCCCACTCGGCATCTTCGCCGCGAGCCGCCACCACAGCAACAACTTTGGCTCGCTTCTTCAGGCGATCAGCCCATCCCGCCGGCAACCCGTCCAGGATGCTTGATCGATGAAGCGGATCACCATCTCCGATAGCAGGTATTTGCATCTGCGTGTGCAGTTTCGCCGGTCCTTCGATCGACAGATGCGTTGCGCGCAGTTCGACAGAGGCCAGCTCCGGCGTAATTGCGTCTCCGCCGCCAAACGGCCATCCTGACCCGAAGGTGTAGTCGATGAACATGCCGCGCTTGCCAGCTTCGTCCGCGGCGGCGCCTACATGACGGAAGAACGACGGTGAAGCGTAGCTGTCGATCTTTTGCATTTCCTCTTCATTAAGAGATCTCGAGTCAAGACCTTTGAAAAAGGCCTGAATCTCGGCACCTCCAAAACCAGCCTCATCCAGCACGCCGATTTCGCGGCGCAGTTCTGCTTCCTCTACGTCATTGCCAGGCCACCACCACCTTACGATGGGCCGGTACTTCTTCGGCGACGCCTGGAATTCGCGTCTGATAAGTGTGCTGCTTGTGTGCTCCGGTTCGCTTTGCGTTGTCGGGACTTCAGCAAAGATGGACCGGCCAGATGACGGCAACAGTCCGCTGCCGGCAATCGTGGTCAGCGCTTTCAACAGGTCACGCCGCTTCATTGCTTCCTGCTTTCGATTGGGCCGATCGAATTCCTGTACTGGTGAGGGCCGTGATTCCAGGAACAGCAAGAGAACGCCGCTCAGTGTCATCGGGAGATGTAGCAACCGGTCCCTCCGCAAAACGTTTTCGAACTTAATGCCTCCAAGCGGGCTGCGTCAAGCTCCCGTTTCCTAATGTGATCCTAAGCGGATTGCGCAGCGCATGACGGAGTTGTTGCGCAGCCGCGTTCTGGACTTGAGCCATGCGGTTGAAACTCCCGCCGGCCTGAGGGAGAGAGCCGACGCGGCCGGCGCTACGTTTTCAGTTGCGCGGCGCGCAGGTTGACTCGCGAAGAATGAAGCGGGTTTTGTATTCGAAGTTGGTCTTCTTGGCGCTGGATTGGATCTCTTCGAGCAAGGCCTGGAATGATAGGCCTGCGAGCTCTCGCGGGGCGAATTGAATTGTCGTCAGGGCGGGCTGCGTGAATTGGCATATGGTCAAGTCGTCAAAGCCGATCAGGGCAATGTCTTTGCCGGCCTGCAAGCCACGCGCCGCGAGCGTCTTGAGCGCGCCAACGGCAGCCACGTCGTTGCAGCACATCACTGCGGTCGGCGGCTTGGGGGTGTTCAGCAACAGGTTCATACCCATGGCGCCGCCGCTCCAGGTGTGATCGCACTCTGCCACCAGATCTTTGTCGAGCGAAACACCATTCAGCTTCATTGCCTTGCGCAGAGCGTCATAGCGGGTTCTCAGGCTGCTCCAGCTCAGGCGGCCACTCAAGTAGCCGATCCGCTCGTGGCCGAATTCCACCAGATGGCGAACCGCATCCCGATAGCCAGGGAGATAGTTGATGCGCACGTTGCGCACTCCGGGCAGATCGTGGTCGGCTCCTGAGTAAACGATGGGAACGTCGATGGCACAATGTGCCAACTGCTCTTCCATCCCAAAGGTCAGCACGGCGATGCCTTCCACCTGGCGTTCCTGCATGCGCGCCGCACATTGTGCGATGTGATCCGGATTGGTTTCGGTGTCCGCAAAGCTGACCAGCACCTCGTAGCCCTCGGCAACCGCGGCCCTCTCAAAATAAAGAATGATCTCTGAGAAAAACGGATTTCCGCCTGTGATCTCCGAGACAATCAGCCCGATGGTGTGGCTTCTGCCCCGGGCCAGTGCGCGCGCCTGAAAGTTCGGCCGGTATCCGAATTCCTGAATGACAGCCTGAACGCGCCGAACAAGGCGCGGATCCACGGTTGGCACTCCGTTGATTACGCGGGAGACCGTGGAATGCGAAACGCGGGCTCGTTGGGCGATCTCTCGAATATTCACGAAATACTTGTCCCTCTCGCGCGGGCGCGCCGCTGCACAATTCCGGAGACCGGTAACCGCATTCTCCTCCTCATAACTGGCGCGTCACTCCTTCGGAAAGCAAAAGTATAGTAGCACCTGGTTGCGGCCTCTGTCCTCGCGCATGCCGTCTTAATTCGGACGCCTTGGGCGCGGCCAAAAACGTGCCGCGTAGAATACGCCGATCAGCAGAAGCACGATCCCTCCCCAGACTCCCGGGTGATACCGGGAAAGAACCACCGCGGAGGGATGCGACCACTCGCTCAGCGACGTAACCAGAATGATGATTCCATAAGCCGTGAGTAGCAGCCCGATGAAGAACCACACAGGCAGCATGTGCCGATGCTTTGCCATGCTCAGCCTCTCCTTCGCATTGCAGCAGTATCTGAATTCCCGTGTCGGGGTGGTGCGGGACCCACGGAAGTTTTGCACCGCACCCACCACGAATCGCCACACTTCTCCACGTCGGCCTCGGAAGGCGGTTTTCCGTTGATCGTCACGTCGTCCGTTTGTGGCTTGTTCTCAAAGGGACCAACGCGCACCTCGACGGGATCCAGCACGCGGTCGGCTGAGAGTTCGAAGCTCATGCGACTCCCCGTGCGCCGCAAATCGTAGCGGAGGTGAGCAATCTGCCGCTGGCCCTTCTGCTCAACCAAAGCAGGAAAGGCATTTACTGCCATCTCGCTCCAGCCATAGGGCATCCTGGGATAGATGCGCAGCCGCTGTGGCTCGGTGTCGTCCACTCCGATCAGAACGCGCAGAGCCTTCACAATCTCGGCCTCCTGAACACCGTTGCCCTGGTCGCCGGTGCGGCAAATAAAGCGTCCGCTGAGATCAACCTGCGCGCCCTCGGGCACAACGAACGAGGGAACCATCGGATCGTAAACCACGCGCGCCATCCAGTTCAGCATGGCCGTCGCGTCCTTCATGCGGTCCAGAAGCAATGCCGCCTGCGTCACAAAGCCCTGTCCGTAGCCCATCGCCCATCCGTAAAAGCCGAAAGGCCGATACGTATCGACAAGCCTTTGATAGGTTGCCTCATTAATCGGCCGCCAGGCGGAGTCGTCGTCTTGCGGAGCGAAGCCGTTATAGTCGGCGAGGAAAATCAGCGGGCCCAGTACTGTGCTCCGATTCGGCCATCCCGCGTCTTCGAGAGTCCACACGCGCCCGTATTTCGGATCGGTCACCGCGTAACGCGCAAGCATCGCCTCGCGCATCTTTGCTGCACGGTCGCGCCACAGCGCCGCCGACTGCGCTTCTCCGATGGAGTCGGCCATCTGCGCCAAGCCCAGCAGCGCATCCATGCAGGCGTAATCGGCATAGATCGAGTAGCCCTTGCCGCCCGCCGATTCGCCGGTCGTGTAGAGCACGCCGTCTTTGGCTCCCGTGATGTCGGCATGATCGAACTGCCAGGGAATCCAGTCGCCGGCTGCCTTCACATCCGTCCAATGCGCGCGCAACCACGCATCGCGATCGGGCAATCGCAGCCAAAGCTTGTAGAGAAAAACTGCAATCATGCCGTGGCCGTCGTTTTCGAGAGGCTGCGCGAAGTCCGGGTGATCGATTACGCGGCTCCAGTGGGGCGGTAGAGGCACGCCGTGGTAATTGAGCGAGGGATTCTCGGTCCATGATCGCGAAGCACGCAGCGCGAAATCGGCAACGTGCGACGCCTGGCTCAAATAACCAAGCTCGGTGAGCTCCAACAGGTTCCGGCCCAGGTCGCGCGACCATGCCTGCCCATAGTAAATGCCCACATTCCTGCGAAATGTTCCGAACTCCCCGCCGGCCGAGCGCGGATCGCCTGCCCACGCCAAAGCATTGCGTGTCGATGTATGGTAGGTTCCGTCGGCATCGATCTTGGCCAGCATATCGTTCACGTTGGCGTAAAAGGCGTTTTCAAGAGCAGCGGCGTAACGCGTTCCTTCGAATACAACCCGGGGCCCTGAATAATCTTTCGGCACCACGGCTGCGACGGGCTGACGAAACTCGGCATCCGTCGTATACAAAGCCTCGCTCAGCTCCTCCAGCCGCTGCTTCGATTCGCTCTCGTCCACACCGGCTTCGCGCAAGGGCTTCGCGCGCTCAAAGCGGGCAAAATCGGCGTCGAAATCGCCGCCCGGGATGGCTGACGCTCCTGCAATCCTCGCGCCTGCGGCCGCTTGCACCGTGATCCCCGCAATCGCCACCGAGCCGAGTTTCTCCGGTGAGTCTTCAATCTCAATGCTGGCAATTGGCGCGTCTCTGGGAGAAATGACAGCCACGTAATGGCCGTCGTCGGCAGCCGCGGCGGGGTAAAGGCGCGATGCCTGAACAAACGCTTGACGCAGGCGCGCGTCGGTCGGAAATGGGTCGCGCGCCTGGTAGAAGGAAAGGCCCCACCACACGCTTTCCCCAAGGATCAGCGGGTAATCCTGCGTCACGCCATCGGCGTAATGCACGCGGATTTGCCCCAGATCGTCTCCCACAAAATACCGCGCCGCGTAGCTCAGCGGATCCGACCAGGCCTCGGGCCTATGCGTTTCCACCATGCCCAGCAGGAAGATCTCCTTCGCGGCAACGCCCACTTTCACATCGATGGATCCGTTCGCCGGCGTATGCCACGCCGTTTCAAGGAAGGGAACTCCGTATCGGTACAGCATTCTCGAGGTCACCCCTTCGCCCTGCGCAATCGGCAATGCCAGAAAGCGATCGGGAAGGGGAGCGGTATCGCCGGTTGCAGCGGCACTCGGGAACACGCCCGCAAGCAGGAGTACCGTCCCGCACAAACAACTCAAGAAAATTTGAATGGAATCTAAATGCCGCATGACAGATTCTCAGCTCCACTCTTCGGGTTCAAAGATCCTCGCGCATTTCGCGGCACCTATCGTTGCCTGCAATGGAGCGCAGGCTCGCTCCGGCGCTACCAGAACATCCACTGCAGAATGCCAAAGAAAACCCCTACGCCCGCCCCCCAAAACAACGGTGTCTTCCAGAAGGGTAGTTGTTCATCTTTGGGGAACATAGTTGCCCCCCAGGTAAGATTTGTTAATTCTTCCTCGGTTTTGCGCGCGGTAAGCAAACTCACAACGATGGTGGTCAGGATGCAGATCAGCAGCGACCACAGCGCCCGGTAGAGGTTTTCGGCCATGTCTTTGGCGTCGGGCGAAAGCGCCACGTAGCGCAGCCACGCAGGATCGATTTTGACTGCGGTGTACATGGCTACCGACGAAGCGGTGCCCGCAAAGAGCCCCCAGAAACCGCCCTTGGCGCTGGCTCGCTTCCAGATCATGCCCATCAGCACCGTGCCGAAGAGCGGCGAGATGAAGAACCCCACCAGAGCCTGCATGTAGTCCATGATGCTCTTGAACTGGGTGACAAAATACGCGGTCCCAATGCTCAGAATTACTCCACCAAGGGTGCAGAGCCGTCCCATGTGTACGTAGTGTTTGTCCGATTCGCCTTTCTTGATGTAGGGCTGGTAAATGTCGTAGGTCCACACCGTGGCAAATGCGCTCACGTTTCCCGCCATACCCGACATGAACCCGGCAATCAGCGCGGTGATTCCCAGCCCCAGCAGTCCGGGCCCGCAATAGCGCGCCAGCATCAGCGGCAGCACTTCGTTGTAACTATGGCTTCCGGCGGTCATCGCGGTCTCTGGAACCAGGTGGTAGGGAAGCACCGCGAGGCCAAGAAGACCGGGAAGGATGACGATGAGCGGCACCATCATCTTGAAGTATGCCGCAATAATGGGAGCAAGCTGCGCCGCGCGCAGATCCTTGGCCGCCATGGCGCGCTGCACCACCAGAAAGTCGGTGGTCCAGTACCCGCACGCAATGGCCCCGCCCAGGCCGAACACTACGCCCGTCCAATGTACGCCCATCGGGTTGCCGGAAAAACTGCCGAGCGTGCTCCAGAGATGAACGTAGGCGTCGCTGTGCATGCGCTCGTGAATCCTGGCCACCAGCCCGCTCCATCCGCCCACTTCGATCATGCCTAGGATGGGAATGACCAGCGCGCCCAGCCAGATGAGAAAAAACTGCAGCACTTCATTGAAGATGGCCGAGTACAAGCCGCCGAGCGCCACGTAAACAGCTACGGTCAGCGACGAAATCAGGATGCTGAAATGAATGCTCCACCCCAGCACCACCTTCATCACCAGCGCCATGGCATACATATTGATGCCTGACATCAGGACGGTCATCACGGCGAACGAGATTCCCGCAAGCGCGCGCGCAGCCTCGCCGTAGCGCAAGCGAAGATAGCCGGGAACCGAATGAGTTTTCGAGATATAGTAGAACGGCATCATTACCAGGCCGAGCAGCACCATTGACGGGAACGCCGCGATCCAGTAGAAGTGCGCGGCCAGAATGCCGTACTGATAAGTCGATGCGGCCCAGCCCATCAGTTCGATGGCGCCGAGATTCGCCGAAAGAAAGCTCAGGCCGGCAACCCAGGCGGTCATCTCGCGCCCGGCCATGAAGAAATCGTTCGAGGTGTTCGCATAGCGCCGCAAATAAACGCCGATGCCAAGGACCATGGCAAAATATAGGGCGATGATCAGCAGGTCGGAGGGCGCAAGCGAGATCAGCCTGGCCGCGCCTTCGAGCAGAACGGTCCCCGTGGCCTGCATGATGGAAGTGATCATTGCGCCGTCCTCAAAAACCCGAGCGTTTCCCGGGGGTAGTTTTCAAGCCGGCTTGTCTTGCGAGAGCGCGCTGTGCACTTCGAAAATTTTCTCCATGCGAACCCACTTCTCTCCCGACTGCGCGAACGCAAGCGGCTTCTGGTACTTCCACATCAACTCCTCCCATCGCCGCAGGTCGGCACTGTTCGCATTCGCAGCCTGCCGCGTTTCCCATGAGAAATCGTCCGTTGTCGTAAGAATCATAAACAGACGATTGCCGGCCAGGTAAATCTCCTCGCTGCTCACCCCGTCCGCACAGATGGATGCGAGAACCGCCGGCCAGATCGTGTCCGGCCGGTGATAGCGCTTGTAATCCTCAATGAGAGCAGGGTCTTCCTGCAGGTCGAGTGCAAAACAATAAGTCTGCATGAGCGTGGACCATCCCGATGGTTCTCGTTTCTCGGTGGCTACTCTGCCAATACCATCTCCTCGCAATCGCGAAAATAACAAATGCTTGTCGATACCAGAGCGTCCAGCTTCGCCTTGTCGGGTTTCCCGTGCATCGCGGGATAGGGATCGCCTCCGGGCCCCAGCGGTTCGAAGGTAACGAATCGACCCTCCATGTTGTAGCCGATCGCGTAGAGGGCGCGAATGATCGTGCACACATCCATTGAACCCTCGCCCAGTGCGCAACGGTTACTGTCGGCCATGTGCAGGTTAACCAGCTGGTCGCCGGCGTCCACAATGGCGTCACCGATGTGCCGCTCCTCCGACTGCATGTGATAAACGTCGCCATTGATGTGGCGCACCCCCGGTTGATTCACCGCGGCCAGATAGCGTCTGGCGTCGGCAATCGTGTGCACCAGGCTCACTTCCGCGGAACGGATGGGCTCAATGGCCGCCTTTACACCGTTATCGGTAAAGAGGTGCGCCCACTCTCTCAGCGTCTCCGCGGAGCGATCCAATTCCACGTCGTCATATTTCCTGGGCCGTCCCACGGCTCCCGGCACCACCAGCAGGTAAGTGCCGCCCACCGCACGCGTGAAAGGCACTTCGCGCTTGAGATAATCGATGGCCGCCTGGCGATCCACGGCGCGATTGCTGGCCAGGTCATTGTCGGGCGAAAACATTCCACACACGCCGGAGACCTTGATGCCGTGATCGCCGAGGATCTTCAGAGTTTCATCCGCTTTGTAGCCGAGATCCGGGCCGTAGTGATTGCCGTGCAGTTCGATATAAGGCACCTGGGATTTCGCGAGCCGCGCCGCCGTCTCGTCCAGCGGCTCTCTGCCGAATCCCCAATTGCTCCACGAGAGATTCATCCGCTTCCCGAATTTGTCCGGCGATTTTTTCTTCAACTCCTTGAAGCGTTCTCGAATGCCGTCGTTGCTTTCTTCAAAATGCTGCCCGTGCATCATGGCATTTCTCCTGCTGCGGCGCTGCCCGCTTGCGCCGGGCCACGCCTTAGTGCATCTGATCTTCTACGCGCGGCATATCGGGGTGGACGTCGGGACCGAAATACCGCAGGGTCACGAACGGCTCGGTCTGCGACAGGTTTTCGAATATCACACCCGCCGTTGCGGCTTCATGCGAAATGAAGACCTCGTCCTGCGTCATTTGCCCGAAACGAATCAGCGCCGGGCAATCGACTTCGAGCCTTCCAATGCGACCGTGGCCCTGCGTGACGATCACGCCCGACGCGCCGGCATCGAGAATCGTTGAGCGCCCTCCCGGCATCACCGTAAGTTCGCGCGCGCTGAACTTTTGTTGCCCCTCCACGAGGCCATAAACGACCCACTTGTCGAGACAGCCCTCGCTGCGCGTCTCGGCCACGGGGATCGGCTCAATATAGTGATGATTCTTGAACTCGGCGTCGATGTTTGCCGGCCAATCCACCAGGTCGGTCAGGAATTCGAGATCGTAGTGCCTCTCCTCCGGAACATCCTGGGTGAGCAGGCTGCGCGGCACGGGTCGACCTTCTACCATCGACTGGAACATGGCCAGCACGTCGCTGCCCCACTGCGGTTCATAGGTGACCAGCGATCCAGGTGCATGAAGAATGCGCGGCGGCACCAGCCAACCCGTGCCCGGCTTCAGCCGATAGGCCTTGGAGTAATCCAGAATGCCGTTGTCGCCCTTGTCCCAGCGGTCGAGGCAGCGGCGAATATCTTCGCGCGTTGTCCCCGGCTCCAGCCCGAAATAGGTATGAGGAAAATTGCCAAGGGTCCCGTTCAACTGCGGAGGAAAATAGTAGCCCTCTGGTTTGCCTTCGCGCTTCACCAGTCTGGCTTGTTCCTCGCCCTGGTGCAGGTGATGCATAATGGGCCCCGAGTTATCGAAGAACTTGCTGTACACCGGCCAGCGGCGATACTTTTCCCACATCGCCCTTCCGATCAGCCGCGAACCCTCCTCTTCCACTGCTTCCTTGAACGTGAAACGCTCGCCGTCTGAGACTACGTAACTGAGCCCCTCGTCGGGTGTGCGATGGTCGTTCATCGCCGGAGTCGTAGACGCAAACCAGCGTTCATCGATTCCGCCCCGATGCGCTCCGTACGAGTAAAGGTCCCGTGGATCGAGCTTGAGTCGCCGGCCTGGCTGCAAATAGACTCGCGGAACCCACGTCGGCGCCAGCCTCAGGATCCCCTCGCTGATCTCCAGCGCCTGCCGGGTTGCCCGATTGACCGATGCGGCCATTTTCATCTCTGTCTCCATTTCGGCTCGTCCTAGGCTAAGAGCGCATCCCCCGAGCCGCGACGCTTCATTTTTAAGAACCCGTTCTCTGAACCGTGTTCAAAGAACCATACAGCGCTGTTGCCTCCCGCGTCAACCGGAAAGCGAAAATTGCGATAGATCAACATAATTGTCTTGATTTAATAGCTCTTATGGCAGGCTCAGGCCGGCGTGTTGGAAGCGATTGTCGTCCTAGAGACCGATCCCCAAAATATTGCGCTTCGTTATGCAGCACGCAAAGCCCGAGAAATTGCCTCTTTACTGTCTACGCGCATACGGTTCCTGCTCTGGCAAACGTTCTGCCGCCCATTCGCATTTTGACGCCAGTGGGAAGTGGGTGTTTTTTCTTGGGCTCATGGCATTCTCAGAGATACGCAGCGACGACCTGGACAAATAGAGAATTTGAACGGCCCAGACCTGGTCTACCCGCGGGAGACCGGTTGCCGTTGTATGCTGCTCTTCTCTGAATTCCGCGTGCTACGGTCTCTTGGATCGAATATTTGCAGCATTATAAATAACTGTAAAATAATAACTTATTATTTGAGAGACCGAATTCTCAAAATCCACTTGACAACCGTACCTCTATTCGCAGTATTGTTCTGGCGAATTCTGTGAGAGGCCGGTGCTCGCGGAAAATCCGCGCCGCGCCGCAAAACGCGGAAGTCCCCAAAGCCATGACAACGGACGAAAAGGGGGAATCGAATGCACAGGGAATTACTCGCAATCGTTGAGCCAACAAGCGCAAAATGTCTGTTCCCAAGAGCAAAACACAATCGAAGCGTAGCTGCAGTTGTGATCCTGGTGCGCAGCCTCACGACCGTCATCGTCCTTTTCGTGGCGCTCTGGGCGCAGGAAGCGCTGGGCCAGGCGGACCAGGGAGCGATCATCGGAGTGGTGACGGACAACACCGGCGCGGCGATCGTGAACGTCGATGTGACCCTGACCGAGGTTGATACCGGCCTGGTGCTGCAGACCAAGACCAACACGAGCGGCGAATACTTTTTTTCGCCCATCAAGACCGGCAATTACACGGTCAGTGCGTCTGCCCTGAACTTCGAAACCACAGATGAGCAGAATATCGTCGTGCACGTAACCGACCGCTTGAACATTCCGCTCACCTTGAAACCGGGCAAGGTTTCGGAGACGGTAACCGTCAAGTCGACTGCGCCGCTGTTGCAATCGCAGACCGCGGAAACGGCTGTCGATGTCGATTCGCAGTTCCTGAACGATGCGCCGCTCGAAAACCGCAACTGGGTCTTCATTGCCCAGGAAGCGCCGGGCGTGACCCCTTACGTTGGACGCGGCTCGGGGAACGGCGATTTTTCGTCCAACGGCCAGCATGCGGAGCAGAACAACTATGTGCTCGACGGCGTGGACGACAATGTTGCCAACAGCGACTATATCAACGGTTCGGAGTACAACGTGGCGCCACCGCCGGATGCCATCTCAGAGTTCAAGATGGAGACTAGCAACTATAGCGCGGAGATTGGGCGCGGCCACGCCGCAGTGATCAACGCCACCATCAAGTCCGGCACCAACGAAATTCACGGCGACGCGTGGGAATACGTGAGAAATACGGCCTTCGACGCGCTGCAGTGGAACACGGCCCCCGGCTCGACGGTTGCGCCGTTCCACTTGAACCAATTCGGCGCCACGCTCGGCGGTCCGGTCATCAAGAACCATCTGTTCTTCTTCGGCTATATTCAGGAGTCGCGGTTCGTGAATGGAGCGGTTCCGACCACCTACAGCGTGCCCACGCCGCGCATGCGCCAGGGCGACTTCAGCGAGCTTCTGAACCCGAGCTTGACTGGAGGTTCCTGTCCCACGGTCCTGTTTGTGCCCAACAGTAATACGGGCTCGTATACCTGCAACGCAAGCAAGGGGCAATTTGCCCTGCCGGCCGGTGACACTCAGGCGTACGGCAGCAACCAGGTTTCGTGGAATGGGAATACGTTCGCTCCGGGCCAGAACGTCTTCGCCCCGAGCCAGATCGATCCGGTCGCCCAGAACATCCTCCAGCAATATCCCTGCCCCAATTACGCTTCCCCCGGGCAGGCCAATTTCGGAAAACCCAATGGCGGATGGACCCCGGGCAATTGCAACTCTGCCAGCGACACCGACATTGGGCCCACCGGCAGCAACTACCAGACGGCCATCATACAAGACATTGACCCGATCAATTGGGGCGGGAAACTCGACTGGAACCTCAGCGCGCGGGATCTGGCCACTTTCGAAGTCAACTATTCGCACCTGATTGAAACCAACACCTCGCCTCTCGGCCCCATCCTCGATGGGTATCCGGGTTACAACGGCCACAATCAAAGCTTCCTGGGCGACAGCTTTGCGCTCAACGAGACCCACACGTTCTCGCCGACGCTCATCAACGTGGTCACCTTCGCCTTCAACTGGGGGGACTATTCCAACCTGCAGTACAACTACAACCAGAACATAGCGGCCACGCTGGGAATGAACGGCGTGCCGGTCAACCTGGCCAATCAGGAAGGCGGGTTGCCGTCGGTGAGCCTCAACAGCAGCATCACCAGCTTCGGGACTCACGGCAATGACCCGGCCCACGAAGGCATGGATACTCTCCAGATCATGGACAATCTCACCAAGGTGATCGGGAACCACTCACTAAAAATGGGCGTCGAGATCGCCCCCGGACGCTGGTACAGCACCAACGCCTCGCAGCCGCTTGGCAGCTACAGTTACAACGGCACATTTACCAGCGTGACCGGATTGGGCGGCCCGGGCGGATTTAGCGGCGCGGACTTTCTCGCTCTTGGTACGCTGCCAGGCGGGGGTTACACCACGACGGATAACATGGACGGCGCCAGCATCAGCACGTTCACATACACGCACTTCGTGCAAAAGTACTTTGCCGGCTACATGCAGGACGACTGGAAGGTTACGCCGAAGCTCACGTTGAACTTGGGATTGCGCTACGAGTACTTTACGCCCAAAAGGGAGCAGGCGAACCAATTGGCGAACTTCGTCTGGGAGAACGGCACCATGACCGCGAACGGCGCAGTGGGAGCGTCGCAGTTGGTGTTCCCGCAGGCGGACGCGGGCATGAAACTCGACCCGAACTTTCTGGCAGAGCTCGCGGCCGACAACGTGCAGATCTCCTATACTTCGAACCCGTACCTGTCGAATTTTCCCAAGGCGAACTGGTCGCCCCGCATCGGCGCTGCCTACCAGATCAATGACAAGACCGTCGCGCGCATCGGCGCCGGCGTTTTCATGGGCGGCTTTGAGCCGGGCGGTGGTGCTGCCAACGTGCTGAATCCGCCGTTCATCATGAACGCCAGCGTACCGGCCCTGCCGAGTTGCACCGAAGGAAACTATTGCGAATCGCAAACTGCTTTCAGCAACACGCTCGAAGGTGGCCTCGGCGGGTTCCTGGCGGCGGGCGGAATCGAGCACTACGCCACTTTCCCGTCCATCTCGGAAGAGGACCCGGTTATGCACATGCCGTACACCATGAACTACAACCTGAGCGTGCAGCGTGCCTTCTGGAGCCAGTCCACGGCGACAGTGAGCTATGTGGGCAGCCTGGGACGCCACCTGGTGACGGGCATCAACAACCCAGATATGCCGCTGGCGATTACCATCGGCGGTGAGCAGCAAAATGGCATGACTCCCGCGCCCCATTTCAGCGGGGAGTTCTGGATGTCGTGGGCAGGCGTCAGTTCGTATAACGGACTGCAAGCGGTTGTCCAGAAAAATTACAGCTACGGTCTGAGCTTCCTGGGCAGCTATACCTGGGCTCACGCGTTCGATAACACTACCGATCTGCTGGGTGGCGACTACGGCTCGTACAAGCAGGCCGCGCTCATCCCCATCAAATACGAGTATGGCCAATCCGGCTACGATATCCGGCAGCGCGCCGTGGTCGATGTCGATTACGATCTGCCATTGGGTGTGGGCAGGCAGTTTGTCAACCGGCCCGGTATCCTCGACAAGATCATCGGCGGATGGAAGACAGACATGGAATGGTGGGCCCAGACCGGTGAGCCGTTTACTGTCGGGATCAGCAGAACTTCGACCCTGCTCCCCGGCGCCTCAAGCCCGGTAGGCATGTCGAATGCCAACGGCGGCCTTGCCAACAGCGCCATCAAGATCGCTAATCCGTACTCAAACAAATTGACGGCGCCCGCGGCCGATCTCCCGGGCGGTAACATCCTCACCCAGAGCGGCATCACCGACGCCGCGCCGTCCAACACGGCTGCGAATGTTTGCGCGGCGCAGACCAAAACAAGGACTCGCTGGGTTAACCCTTGCGCCTTTGAGGACCCACTGGGTGTCGGCAGCTCAAACAATGCCATCTCCGCCGCGGCCCTGGCGCCATATGCAACCGGCAATTTCAGCTACGCTTCGCCGTCAGTCGGCGCCGATAACCCGCTTTGCGACGGGATCGGATGCACCACCAACTCCACTGCGGGGACGGCGACTGCCGGGACTCCCGTGCCCTACGTCAGCGGGCCTTATTCCGTGGTTTCGCAATTCTTCGGCAGCCCTAAAAACGACGTTTCCGGCCCGGGCAATTGGCGCCTGAACGCCTCGCTGTTTAAGGACTTCAGGACCTTCCACGAACAGTTTCTGGAGTTCCGCGCCGACGCCTTCAACCTGCTGAACCACCCCACCTTCGCCAGCCCCAGCATGAACACGGTGATCGGAGCCAGCACCGTCCAGCTTACCGCGCCGATATCGCAGCAGAACTACACCATCGATGCACGCACGTTCCAATTGTCGGGCAAGTACGTGTTCTAATTTCTTTGCTTCGCTGGTTTGAAGTCACAAACAATGAGGCCGGCCCCAGACGTCGGCCTTTGCGCGAATTCGAGATAGACTGATCCTTCGGGAGAAGTGTGAAGCGGCGCACTTTTAATCAACTTGCCGGCATGGCCGGTATCGGCGCGTTCCTGGGCCGCGGCGCTGCTTCATCCGCGATTTCTTTTGAACCGCAAAGCCAGCCGGAGCCAAGCGGCCGCGGGATCGCCGACCGTTATCTCCTGGGCGCGGCCTATTATCCGGAATGGTGGCCGTCGAGCGACTGGGAGATCGATTTCCGCGAAATGCGGGATCTGGGCATCAACACCGTTCGCATGGGCGAGTTCGCCTGGGCCATCTTCGAGCCCTCGCCCGGCCAATTCGTATTCGACTGGTTGGATCGCGCCCTCGACGTTGCACACCGCTACGGCATCAGCGCCGTGCTGGCCACGCCCACGGCTTCTGTGCCGCCCTGGCTCTATCAACTGCATCCCGATGTATTGAGCGGCAATGACATCGGCGCCTATACTTACGGCGGCCGCAAAGGCTACAACACCAACAGCCCGAACTATCTCGCCGCGAGCGCGAGCATTACCACTGCTCTTGCCGAACACTACGGCCACCATCCCGTTGTGATCGGCTGGCAGCTCGATAATGAGCCGGGTTATCCGCCGCAGGAGTACGATCCCGTCTCCGAGCAGGCCTTCCAGCAATGGCTTGAGAAGCGCTACGGTTCACTCGACGCCCTGAATCGCGCGTGGAATGGCGCCTTCTGGAGCAACCTGTACTCGGATTGGTCGCAGATTCATATCCCGCGCAACTCGGCTGAAGGCGGCTGGCAACCGGCCATCAGCCTTGACTATCGCCGCTTCTACTCCGATTCCTTTCTCAATCATCTGCGCAAACAGGCTGAGATTCTCCACGCCAAATCCGAAAACCAATTTGTCTTCACCAACTGGCCTGCGCCCACGTGGTCGGTCGACGTCTTTCGCGCCGCGCAGGAGTTTCTCGATGCCACTGCGTGGGACAACTATGTCAGCGCGCCCGGACTCAGCCGCTTCCAGCGCCAATACATCGCAAGCTTCCTTAGCGACTTCTGCCGCTGCGCCGGACCGCATCAGCGCTTTCTTTGCGCGGAGCAAAATGCCTACGTTCCCCCCAACGCTTCGCCGGAAGGCCTGCGTCTCCAGGCTTACGACGACCTGGCGCACGGCGCGCACGGCCAGCTCTATTTCGAGTGGCGCCGCCCGCTCGCGGGCAATGAAGAGCATCGGCCCTCGTTCATCAAGGGCTTCGATGGAGCCATCAATCCTGCAAAGCCGATACTCGAGCAGATCTGCAGAGAGCTTGCGCGTATCGGCCCTCGTCTCGCCCATGCAACCACACGCTCTGACATTGCTCTCCTCTATGACTTCGCCAATGAGTGGGCGCAAGGCTACGGCGGCGTCGGCGACCGCAACCCGCGCTATAACGGCGAAATGCAAAGTTTTTACTCGGGCCTCAAGGCGCTCAAGCGCAACATCGACGTCGTTCCGCTCTCAGCCGACTATGCGCAGTACGGGCTGATCGTGGCCTCCAATCTGCGACTCATCGACGACGCGACCATCGAGCGGCTGAAGGCTTACGTCGCCGCCGGCGGCACGCTGGTGCTCAACTACCGCGCCGCCACGCAGAATACTGACAACAGCATGCGGCGCATTCTTGCGCCCGGAGCCTTCGCGGAGATCGCCGGCGTTCAATCGGACGCGATCCTCGACCTCAATGAATACAACTCACAGGCAGGCGACTTCGACGCGAATCTTGAGTCCGGGCTTGGCATCCAATTCACCGGCAGTCAATCGATCTTCAGGCCGCGCACGGCAATCGAAGCGCTCGTCCTGCAAGGCGCCGAAGTTCTCGCCAAGGTGCACGCAACCGGCTCGCTGGACGGCCGCCCCGCCGTGACTCGAAATCGCCATGGAAAGGGATGGGTCTTCTACGTTGGATGTGATTCCAGCGACGACGAATTCTATGAGACCCTCGCGCGCGCGGTTGCTTCCGCCTGCAACCTCACGCCGCTCATCGCAACGCCCTATGGGGTCGAGGTGACGAGCCGCCAGGACGCATCAACCACTTACTACTTTCTCCTTAATCTTTCGGACACTGCTCACGACGGGATCGAGCTTCCGCATCCCATGGACGATCTCATCGCTCAAAAAGATGGCGTTACTCATGTCTCGTTGGCGCCGCTCGACGTCGCTGTCCTGGCGTCGGCCGGCTGACCGGTCGCCGACGCTCGGGCAAACATTGCTGATTCGAGCTGCGCGGTTTCGCCAACTCTGATCCTTTGAGAAAACGGTTGCTCATAAGCCAGAGAAAGGTCCCTCTCAACGGCCAGAGCCGCGGCCAATAGATCCCAATGGAGTTCGAATAAAATGACTCATTGTAATGGTTATACGGCAAATATTGAGCCTGGCTTAGCATTGAGTGATCGATCGCAAGAAAAGCAAGTTACCGTGTTCTTGACAGAGCCGTTCCGTACCTCCTATAGTCCAATTGCCGGTCGACGCGCTCAAATCTTACCCATCTGCCTGCGCACGAAATTCCATCCCCTGGTGCAATGTGCCGCACAACGGAGAGAGCCATGGATCGAAGAACCTTCAATAAGCTGGCCGGGATCACCGCCATGGTTGCCATGGCCGAAAGAAGGGAACTCTACGCCCAGTCATCCGTCGCCGGCGCGGGACCCGAGGTTGTGCTCGAAGACGAGCAATTGCTCGTCGCCTTCGACAAACGCTCCGGCGCGTTGACGCGCATGGTTCGAAAGCCCACTAACTGGGTCGTCGAGCGGCGTTCCGAGCTCGGCATCTCCTTTCGTTTGCTTGTCCCTCTGCCGCATCAGCGCGCCAACTTTGTTTACGGCCAGAAGCAGACCGCGTCCAACGTAGAAAAAATTTCGCCGAACCAGGTCCGCATCATCTGGAAAGATCCCGTCAGCCAGCATGGCGGCGCCGTCCCGCTCACCCTCACGGCCACGGCCGCGCTTGAAAACGGCGTGCTCACCTTCAACGCCACGCTCGAAAACAACTCGCCTCTCACCATCGAGACCATCGACTATCCTTATTTCGGCGATCTCAATCCGCCCACGCGCGAAGCGCCGCTGGTCGTTGAGCACATGTGGACCGGCGCGCTTTCCGGCGACGAAGTCTATCCTCACTTCTCGAATCCTGGCGGCACCGGCTACTGGGGCATTTTGTATCCCACAAAGACCGTCAACGGCGATCCCACCTTCCAAACGCAGTTCTGCCTGGTCCAGTCTTCCGATCAGGGCCTCTACGTCGGTGTGCACGATCCCGCCCTGCGCTATTTCTCGCAGTTCACCTTCGAACAGCATCCCGGGGTCATCGATTGGACCGACAACGCCGTGCCGCGTACCGACGAGATTTCCGGCCTTCCCGTCCATCTCGAGTTCCGCGTCTGCCATTTTCTTTACGCTCACGCGCAGGCAGAAGTCGAACTGGCTCCCGTGGTCCTGCACCCTTACAGCGGCGACTGGCACGCCGGACTCGATGTCTACAAAGATTGGCGCGCCACCTGGTTCGGCACATCCATGATTCCCGCATGGGTGAGAGATGTGAACTCGTGGTTGCAGCTCCAGATCGACGGCGCGGAGCAGGATTACGCCATTCCGTATGGCGCCCTTGTGAAATACGGCGCCGAATGCGCAGAGAACGGCGTCGCCGCGATTCAACTCGTCGGATGGCACCGCGGCGGCCAGGATGGCGGCGAGCCTTGCCTCGACACCGATCCCGGCCTCGGCACGTGGCAGGAACTGCACGACGCCATCGCCCAGATCCAGGCCAGGGGAGTCCGGATGATTCTCTTCGCCAAACCCGTCTTTGCCGACATGTCCACCGACTGGTATAAAAAGGAGCTCCACAAATATGAGTGCGTCGACCCCTGGGGCAACAAATACGAATCGGGCAGCTTCGGCTATAACACACCGCCCAGCCTCACTGGCATCGACCGCCGCCGACGCGCCATCATGGACGTCTGCTGCCAGCAGTATCGCGACATCGCCACGCACGAGTTCGAGAAGATTCTTGCGCTCGGCGCGCAAGGCTGGCTCTTCGACGAAGTGATGCAGCACAATGGCGTTGCCTACAACTTCAGCGCCGATCACGGCTACACCCCGCCCGGTTTTCTCTTCGGCTCCGACATTCCGCTGGTCAAACAGTTTCGCGCCGCCGCCGACAGGGTGAACCCCGAGTTCCTCTTTTCCGGTGAGGGACCGGGCGATTGGCTCATGCCCTACTACGTGCTCGGTTATTACCGCATCGGCCCCGGCACCCGCCACGCTCTGCGCTACATCGATTCGCAAGCGCCGCTCATGGCTTCTGTCCGCGGCTTCAATGCGCGCGACGAGATCAATCTCGCTCTCGCGTATCGCTACATCATCGAGTACGAGCCCTACAACTTCAAAGGCCACGTTACGGATTTCCCGCTGACGCTGGAGTACGGAAAGCGCGTGGATATGCTGCGGCGCAAGTACCGCGAATTCCTCTGGGACGCCGAATTTCGCGATACCGTTGGGGCAACTGTGACCGCAGACGGTGAGCATCGCTATTCTGTGTTCATTGCCGGGAGCGGCAAGCGCGCAGTGGTCGTGATCAATCTCGAACAAGACAAGCCAATCTCGGCGAACCTCACCCTGCCTGCCGCAGGCCGCCTCGCGATGGTCACTCCGGAGAACCAGGACGCCCAGCCCGCAGCAGGCGCCATCGACATTCCCGCGCGATCGGCCGCGGTGATCATCGAACAATGAGGCAATCCTCTGCTCGTCTTCCACGGCGGGAGTTCCTGAAAAAGGGCGCGGCAGCCACGGCCGGCGTTCTCGCGCCCTGCAGCGCACTCCTCGCTGCGGTCCGCGCGAGCGTGGCGCAATCGACCCACGCCGCAGACAACCGGGCAGCGGATGGGTCCCCTCGGCGCCGCGCAGATCTGGCACGGCAAATCCTTAACGACCGGGCGTTGACCGAAGTCTACGCCATGGCGCAAAAGCTCCTGGGTGGAGGCCTGAATGCGGGCACCGGGTATGCGACCACCTGGATCCGCGACATGAACACCTTCATCGAAGTCTCGCTCACCGCCAACCCTCCGCAGCGCTTTCGCGAGGCGCTCTTGTTGTTCCTCAAATTCCAGGGGCCTGGCGGTGACATCCCTGACCTCTACATCGCCCGCGATCCCGCAATGATCAAGCCCAGTGACCGCACCAGCCCGCTCGCGCCGGGATACGTGGCCGACAAGAACACTGTGGAGACGGACCAGGAGTCTTCGCTGGTGCAGGCAGTGCGCAAATATGTGGCCGTCACCCGGGACCGATCGTTGCTCGCGGAAGAGATTGCCGGCGTGAGCGTCCGCACGCGGCTCGGCCAGGCGATGCGCTACGTCCTCACGGAACGATTGGAACCCGCGCACGGCCTGGTCTGGGGCGGAACAACCATCGACTGGGGCGATGTCCAACCGGAGTCGCCGCGCGGTACGGTCTTGGATGCGAGCTCGCATCGCGCTCTCTCCATCTACGACAACGCCATGCTGCTCATTGCCATGAACAACTATCTCGAGCTTTTAGGCGAGGACGCGAGCGCCAAGGCGCCATGGGAGCGTGCGCGCGACCAGCTCAGCGCGAACATTCGCAAATACCTTTGGGATGAAAAAAGACAGAAGTTTATTCCTCACGTTTATCTTGCGGGCTCGCCGTTTCCCGGGGATTTCGACGAGAATGCCATCTACTATCACGGCGGCACGGCCGTCGCCATTGAGGCTGGGCTGCTGTCGCGCAGTGAAGTGGTGCAGGCGCTTGCGCACATGGAAGAAGACGTGCGCCGGGCCGGAGCCTCGTCCATCGGGCTAACGATTTATCCGCCCTACCCGCTGGGGTACTTCAAGAATCCGCAGTTGACCGTTCCTTATACCTATCAGAATGGCGGCGATTGGACGTGGTTCGGCGGGCGCATGATTCAGCAGTTGGTACGCTTTGACTTTATCGAAGAGGCGTATCGCAACCTGAAGCCGATGGTCGAACGCGTCCTGCGTGCCGGTGATTTTCACGAGTGGTGGACGCGCGACAATCAGCCGCGTGGTTCGGCGCAGTTCCGCGGCTCGGCCGGAGTGCTGGGCGGGGCCATCGAAGTGTTGCGCGACTGGGCAAACCGAATCGCTTCGGGATCCGGTCATTGAAGCGCGATTGCGCCGGAGAGTCCACTCGCATCGGGCTCGTAACTCCTCCCGTCTTCGCTCCGCGCCGCATCTCTGTTAGTCTGGTAACAGTTCAGCCGTAAACACAAGCCAAGGGCGGCACGTCCAGTCAGGTGAAGTCTATGCTCAGGCAGACTTACCCAAGCCTCCAAGAGGAGTGTCGTGTTGAGGAGCCCCGGATTCGCATGTGGCACCTGCTCGCCGTTATGGTGCTGGCGGCGCTTGCCGTTCGCCTTGCGATTACCCCGCTGCGCAACTTTGAAAACCTGATGGACGCCGACCACATCCACGCCTGGGAGCCGGGCAATGTGGCGGAGGCGCTGCTGGCCGGGCGCGGATTCGGGAGCCCGTTTGCCTCGCCGCAGGCTTCCGCGCAGCTTTCGGCGGTGATGCCGCCGGTGTACCCGCTCATCGTCGCCGTGTTCTTCCGATTCTTCGGAGTGCACACGCCGGCGTCGATCTTCGCCGTGCACGCCTTCAACTGCCTGCTCAACGCGCTCGCCTGCGTGCCGGTGTTCCTCATTGCGCGGCGCAGTTTCGGCGATCGCGCAGCCTGGTGGGCGGCGTGGGCGTGGGCGCTTTCGCCGTACGGGATTTATTTTTCCGCCGCGTGGGCGTGGTCCACGCATCTGCTTTTGCTGTGCCTATGCTGGCTGATCTACGTCGCGCAGAAGATGGAGGATTCGCCCCGGCTCTGGCTTTGGGCCGGCTTTGGACTGCTTGCGGGGTTGGCAGGGCTGACCGAGCCCTCGGTTCTGGTGGTGGTTCCGTTTCTCATGGCGCTGGCCTGCTGGCGGCTGCGGATGGCGGGCAAGCGCTGGCTGGCGCCGGGCGCAGCCGCTACGCTGGCGTTGGGCGCGGCAATTTCGCCGTGGATGATCCGCAATGCGCTGGTCTTTCACCGCTTCATTCCTATGCGCGACAGCATGGGGCTGGAATTGTGGATGGGCAACAACGGCTACTCGCTGCGCTGGACCAGCGATCAGATTCATCCGCTGCACAACAACGTGGAGCTGGACGCGTACAACCGCATGGGCGAGCTGGCCTACATGGACTGGAAGGCGCAGGAGGCGAAGGCGTACATCCGCGCGCATCCGGCGTGGTACGCGCGGATGTGCCTGCGGCGCGCGGTGTATCTCTGGACCGGATTCTGGAGTCTGAATCGCAACTACCTGGCTCTCGAACCCACGGACCTGCCCAACATTCCTTTCGCCACCGCGCTTTCGCTGCTCGCGCTGTTCGGGCTTGCCCGCGCATGGCACGCACGGCGGTTTGAGGCGATCCGTTACGGCGGCGTGCTGTTTCTCTTTCCTCTCATGTATTACTTTACCCATCCCGAGCCTTACCATTTGCGGCCGCTCGATCCGCTTATTGTGATCATGAGCTGCTACGCGATCCTGGCTTGGCGCGAGCGCGTGCGCGAAAGGGCCGAGGCTGCCGCGTCGGTTGCAGCCATGCAGGAAGCCTGACCGGGGCGAATTGAATTCCAATTGCAGCAAGTGCTGCAGTCTGCGCTATGAGTGCTTCCTTCAACTCCGCGAAATCCGGTGCGGATGGCTCGAGTGCGCGCGGTTCGTGTGCGTGCAGGGCGAGTGCTATGATGAGTCGGCTCGGATGAGAGGCGGATCATGTTGAAAGCCTTTACAGGAGGTGGGCTCGTGACTGGCGCCCTGGCTTTTGCCTCGCTCGCCGTTGCTGCGCAGCCGGTTCTGGTGCGGTTCGATGCGGCGGCGAAAGTTTTTCGCCTGGATGGCGGAGGAGTTTCGTATGTCTTCGGCGTGAACGCGCGCGGCGAGCTCGAGCAGCTTTATTGGGGCGGACGTTTAGGTGCGAACGATCACTTCCCCGCGGCGCAGGCGATGCCGGTGTGGGCGTCTTTCGACGATTCCTACACCAATACGCCGCAGGAGTATGTCGGGTGGGGCGCCGGGTTATTTGTCGAGCCGGCGCTGAAGATCACGTTTCCTGACGGCAACCGCGACCTGGTGCTGCACTATGAGAGCCACACGGAGACCGAAGACGGATTCGACGTAGTACTCAAAGATATCGAGCGGCCGATTTATGTCACGCTGCACTACACGATGGATGGGGAGAGCGGCGTGCTGGCGCGCTCAGCGACAATCGAAAACCGCGGAACCGAGCCGGCGACGGTTGAGCAGGCCGCGGC
>JASHOQ010000057.1 GCA_030041045.1 Acidobacteriaceae bacterium | reverse complement strand
ATTACCTCCTAAAGCGCTTTGGCGCCGAAAAATACCAGTGATCGAGAGCCTGATTCCGGTGCCGTACCGGACAGGCAGGACCTTTGAATCAAGTGGTGCTACATTAGACAAACGGTTGTGTAACACACTTAATTCGTTGGGGTAGAATGCGGGAGCAATTGAAGCACACTAAAAGATGGACTGTCAAGTCATTTCTTTGTTGTAGACAAGCGTTTTACCTAGCGGAATACCGCACCCATTGGGCGCGCGCACAGCGGGGTTTTTCGCGGCCGGCGGATGAAAGCGTTTTCAAAAGTCGGGTGAAAGCAAACGCTTGTCTAAATCGCTTTTCCTGAGCCCTCTTTGAACTAAGGCGAACATGACCGATCACTTTGTGGTGGAGTCGTAAGACAAAGAAGTGGCCCAGGAACGAGCAATGGTCGGAACCTCAGATCCCCCGGGGGTAAGCATCGATTCGGCAATGGCAGGACTGGGATAAGTCCAAGGCAGCATTGCCTTACCGGCCACAGGGGTTCCCAACTCATCTTGACTCAGCTTTGGCTTTGCCACTTCCTGATGAGATTTTGCACGCGATAGTAGCTTTCCCTGGGCTTGCCATCCACCTGCACATAGGCGTCGTTGCCTACGCCATTGAAGTCCCAATAGGAGATGGCCTTCATCCACGGCTTGCTGTAGCAGATGGTGTAGGCGTATTCAACCCAATCGGCCTGAACCGTTTGCGTGAACTCGCTGTGCCAGGCCATCTTCTCGCCGCCAATTCCGCCGCCCCAGTATGCATATTGTTGCTGGTCCTGGCCGGCGAAGGGAGCAAGCGTGCACGGGAAGCCCATCTCGGTGATGTGGATGTCTTTCCCGAAATGATTGAAGCTCTCGATATCGCGTTCAAACTCCACGAAGTCCCGTCCGGAGTGATAGAACTGCAAGCCGATGGCCTCATATTCGGCTCCGGCGTCACGCAACATGGTCAGGTAATCATAGGGGCTCTGCTGCCAGGGTGCGGGGCGCCGCTGCCATTGCCCGAACGGGTGCATGCCCATGTAGTAATCAGCCCAGGTGCCGGTGAGATTGATCACGCGATAGCACGTTGGATCAGCGGCGCGCGCGGTCCGCAGGGCTTCAACGGTCAGATCCACGTTGTCTTCGCGGGTAAAGCCGTTCATGCCGCGGTCAACTTCCGGCTGCACATGCGCCTCATTCACGATGTCCCAGATGTGCACACGATGGCGATAGCGGCTGATGGCCTGGTGCACATGCTCGAGACAGTATTTCTTTGTCTCGTCGTAGCCGATGTTCTGCAGCCACTTGGGCGTGTTTTCCGGCTCCAGCCAGATTCCCGGGTGCCCCTTGGGAAGAATCGTGGTCCCCATCAGGGCATTGAGCTGCGCCTCAAAGTAGGAATAATCGGGATGGCCCTTCTGAGGTTCGACCCAACCTTCGTAAATGGGAATAGTCGTGTAGTTGAATACCGCCGCAAACTGGTTCAGCGTATCGGGGTAGCCGGCGGCGAGGCCGAAGCCATTACATCCGAAAAGGAACCCAGTGCGCGCTGGATTGCGCTCAATGGTTGCCCTGGCACGCGCAAGGGATAACAGCTCTCCGGCCCAAAGCGAATCGCGCAGAGATTCCATGGAAGCGCGTACCTGCGCTGTGCGGTCGCTTCCGGCTGCATCGGCGCGCTTGAGACCCGCCTGCGCGTCGTCGATGCGCTGCTGGATCTCCGGAGTGATCACCACGCCCAGTTGTTTGCAATCTGCTTCCAACCCGCGCACTGTGGCCATGCGATCGCGGGCAAAGGCATAGTTCAACACCAGCGGGCTGGCTTTGCCCAGAGTGCCGGGGGTGTATCCTGCGCCGCTGTCGTCGGCGTAAGCGAAAACCTCGCCAAAACCCGGTACCGTCAAGGGGACGGAGATGCGGAACGGTCTTTCGCTTGGCGGCGTAAAACGAATTTCGCCTGCGCTGGTTTCGAAATCCACGGTGAATGGCCTCAACAGGGAATCGCACAGGTAAAAGCGCTGCAATGACACCGAGTCTATTGGCAACGGATTGCCGTCGGCGTCGTATACCAAACAATGGACCTCTCCTGAAACCTCGGCGAACACGGGTGAAACCACAGGAACGGATAACGCCGCAGAAACTAGAGTAATGAATTCACGACGATTGCAGTCCATCTCAAACATGCCCTCCCGTGCTTATGGGATGAGAAGCTTGCCCGGCAATCCCTCGGCAAACAACATCCCCGTATCCGTAGCGAACCAATCGGTTCGCCTGTGTCCTGCCCGGCGGTCCCAAGGGCACGGCTTTTTTGTACGTTTGAGAAAAACTCTCAACCGAATAGGCGCGCGCCATTTCCTGGGGACCGCTATGCGGTTAACACTTATAGCACGACAATCGATTGTTTGCAATGGTTGCCACGTGCAGGCGGCAGTCTGTCTGGGAAAGAGACGGAAAGACGCCCGCTGGGCGGTGAGAAGTTCCTCAGGGCAATTGAATGCCGAGGCAGATGGCCAAAACTAGGTTTGCGGAGATTTTTGCGACAAGATACTCCGAAACCTCACGCTTTCGATTGTCTACGCGATCATTCAATCATCCGGTTGCCGCTGCCTTATCGCGTTGATCATGGGCGAAAATCAGCGCGGTGATTGCAATCATCGCCAATCCTGCAGCGCAGGGAACGATCAAACCATACCTGAGCGAATGATAATGCGCCGAAACCAATCCGGTGATCCATGGGAAAAGTGCCGAACCCAGTCCTCCGACGGCGAAGAACCATCCCCAGGGCGAGAGCTCGAGAAGGTAGGAGAGAGAGAGCGGATAAAGCGGGCCAATGAATGCGCCGGCGGCACCGGCGGCGACAACAATGAACCAGGGATGCGGAGCCGCAACCACCAGGATCGATGAGATGGTTACGCCCCAAATGCCCCATTGCAGCACGGCCCGACGTCCTGCCTTGGCAAGCAAAGGAGTCGAGAATGCGAGCCGGCTCAACATCTCTCCAAACCAGAAGATTGAGGTCGCCAGGGCAGCCCCAGCCAGGCTGCGCATCCCCGCGCGTTCGGAATAGGTTGTCAGCCAGCCGCTGAGCGAGGTCTCAACTCCTACCGTGGTCATTGCCAAAAGCAGCAGCAATGAAAACAGAGTCCTCACCGATCGGCCTACCACGCTTGATTTTGTAGGTGGAATCACGCGTGGCTCGTGCCGCTCGCGCAAAACTACCCAAGCGAACATCGCCAGCGAAATAACCAGCAACGCGGTGAAAAGTGAGCGAACATCGCCGCGACGCAAAAACGGCAAGAAACAAAGCGGCCCCGCCGTCGCCCCGGCCGACCACGCAAAGTTCAACCACTCCAGCTTCGCTGCGCGCTCATCGCCCCAGCGATCAGAAAAAAGCAGGCTGGTGGAGGTCATCGCCATGCCCAAGCCAAGACCGTAAAAGAAGAACGCCGGGTACGCTGACCGCGCAACATCCAGTGCCAGCACGCCTAGGGTCACCGTGATCAGGCCGTATCCAATGGCCATGGCGCGGATACGATTCAGCCCCGTGAAAATAGCGCCGAGCCCGGAGGCGGAAAACTGCAGGAAGAAAAGGAGACCGGCCTGGCTGTCGCGCAATCCCCATCGCAGGGACAGTACCGGCAAAAGCACACCCAGCATCACCGTACCCGCTCCGGTCAAGACAAAGCCGGCGCTTAAGGCGATGGTCGAAGACGTTCGCTGTGTCGGGATGGTTGTGGTTTTCAATGTCTCGTCGATCATGGTCCCTGTCTGTCCGCCCGATCTTTCGGGCCGAGGTCTTGTCACTCGGATGAGATTCTTCGCAATGGTACCGCCTGAACCCCATCCGGCTATGGAAAACTGGCAAATGTCCCATGAATACCTGCGGCTTGAGTGCTATTCCTTATCCGTTACGGCATTTTCTGAGTTACTGTGTCCTCTTCGTTGCTTCGCAAGGTCGCCGCTCCTTGTTGGTCGCGTCGACTCTGCTTTCCGTCTTCGGGATATAGCTACTCAGAAAATGCTTTAGCGCTCGCGCTCGCTTCTTCTGCGGCGGCGCGCTGGCCGTTAAGAAAGAGCGGCCGCAGTTCTGGGGGTTTCCCGGTCGGCCAAGCAATTTTCTGAAACCAGCGCTGCCGAGAGGCCGAGGTCAGTAAGCCAGCGCAACGGCGTCCGCGCGCATCTCGCTGCCTGCGGCGTAAACGCGGTCGGCGCCCTGCATGCGGTGCTCGATGCTTTCATAGCGGCCGAAAAATCCACCGTTGCCGTGGCCCACATTCCAGCCCAGACCGATGAGCGCCTGGCGTGTTTCCACGGGCACGCCGCTTTCGAGCCAAAGTACGCCCAGCGGTCCCAGGTTCGGCAGGTCTTCTCCCATCGATTGCGAAGAGCCTTCGTGATACCACCGCGGGCTGTCGGCTGCGCCCTGCACATCCAAACCATAATCCACGCGATTCACGATGATTTGCGTTTGACCTTGCGGCTGCATATCGCCGCCCATCACGCCGAAACTGATCCAGGGAGCGCCATCCTTCGATGCGAAGCCGGGAATGATGGTCTGGAACGGACGCTTGCCGGGCGCATAGATGTTGGGGTGCCCATCCTGGAGCGAGAAGAGCTGGCCGCGATCCTGAAACATGAATCCAAGATGATCGGCCACCAGGCCCGAGCCCATGCCGCGAAAGTTCGACTGGATCATCGAGACCATCATGCCGGTTTTATCGGCCGTGGTGAAGTAGGTGGTATCGCCGTGGCCGGGCGCTTCGCCCGGATACACGCGGCCAAGGACCTGATCGAGGCGAATGAGCTGGGCGCGCTGTTTTGCGTACTCTTTCGAATTGAGCCATTCAATCGGGATCTTGGCAAAATGCGGATCGGCATAGTAGCGCGCGCGATCTTCAAAGGCGAGGCGCTTGGCTTCAGCCTGCACATGAACCGATTGCGTCGACTGGAACCCGAAGCCGCGCAGGTCGAAGTTTTCCAGAATGTTCAGCATCTGCAGCGTAGCCAGGCCCTGCGTGTTGGCAGGCATGCCGTATACATCCACGCCGCGATAGCTTGTCACCAGCGGCTCGACCCACTCGGCGTGGTGCTCGCGCAGATCCTCGGCGGAAAGCCAACCGCCGATGCGCTTGAAGTAGGCGTCGATGGTCTGCGCAATCGGGCCGTCGTAGAAGACGTCCCGGCCGCCTTCGGCAATCATGCGGTATGTATGTGCCAAGTCGGGATTGCGCCGCACATCATATTCGCTCGGAGCCACGCCTCCGGGCGTGTATGTGGCCACTGCATTCGCGCTCTCCTCGATCATCGCGCTATAGCGCGCAAACGAGGCCATGTTGCGCTTCAGCGCGTAGCCGATAATCTGCGGCGTGGGATCGCCGTTTTCGCAGGCCGCAATGGCCGGCTCAAACAGCTCGGCCCACTTGAGCTTTCCATAGCGCTGGTGCAGCGTCCACCACCCGTCCAGGCAGCCGGGCGTGGAAACGCTGATGGCACCCACCGGCGGAATGGCCCCATTGTGCGCGCGTGCGCGCACGGTTTCGAGCGTAAGCGACTTCGGCGACCGCCCGGAGCTGGCCATGCCTGCCAATTTTTTCGCCGACGGGTCCCAGACGAAAGCGAAGCAGTCGCCGCCCAGCCCGCTGCTCACCGGCTCAACAAATCCCAGGACCGCATTGGCGGCAATGGCTGCATCCACAGCCGAACCGCCGCGCTTGAGCATGGCAATGGCTGTCTGCGTAGCCAGCGGATGCGCCGTTCCCGCCGCGCCGGAGCAGCCCAGCGCCGGCGAGCGCGAAGCAAAGCTTGCGCCTGAAGGACGGTCGCCCGCGTGCACATCGGGGCGCACGAACTGCTCCTCGCCTGGAGCCTGAAACTTCGGCAGAGCCGCGGTAGCCGGTCCTGGCGCGGGCGTTTGGGAGCGGCTGTGCGCGCTGACAGCCGAGCCGGCCGCGGCCAATGGAAGCGTCTGTATGAAGGTGCGACGGCGCATGGGGTCTCCCTTTGCAACCAATGTACATGGGAGCCCCGGCTCTCTAATTCAGCCAGGATGTTTCGGTCCAGGATGAGAGCCATTCATCGCACCTGGAAACTGTCGCCGCCTACGCCGATCGAGCTGAGCGCAATGTCGCTGTCGGTCGCCGCGCCGTTGCGGTTGTAGTAAGTATCGGCGTTGATGTCGGCGCCTTCAACAAAGAAACCGCCCAGCCCCGGATGCTGGGGAATGGCACTCGCCGTCCACATCTTGCCGGAAATCACGACCGTGTATTCGTAATTCGGATCGCGAGCGGGATCGAATTTCAGCCTGCCCACCGGCCAACTGGGCGAATTCACTCCAGCCACCAACTCGGCCAGCGAACATCTTCGTTTCAGGCCGTTCAGACAATCGTTCTCCATGAATGAAATCGCCTGCATGAACATCACCGCTATCTGCTCTGCCCGTTTGAGTGCGATGGCATGGTCATTCGAATCGCTCACGGAAACTTGCGCATCGGTCGTGACGGAGCCAGAGCCCGATTCGCTCGAGATGGGCGAGGACGCACCGGGCACTGACGCACCCTGAGAACCGGCGGCTGACATGAAGCTGATGTCGTCAATGGCAAAATCGTTAAAGGCCGTGTCGGTATTCAGGTCCACCAGCACCAAATCGGCCGTGTGGCTTGAACCCGAGTCCCACGTGAAGGTGAAGTTCATCCATTGGCCGCCGTTGTCGGGGCTGTCTTTGGGAAAGTAGCTGTTGCCGACGATTCGTCCATTGATCTTCACCGCCAGGTGCGGCAGGGAATTGCTCTCGTGGTCGACTTCGGCGCCCCAGTAGGAAAATGTGTACTCGGTCGAAGGAGTCACATGCACGACCTCCTCCCATACCGGCCAGGCGACGGAGTTGGCGCCATTTACGATCATCATCATGCCGGCGCCCGATGTATGGTCGCCGCAGTTGCACCAGTCACCGTAGGCGTCGGGGGCAGAGGATGGATTGGTGCCGATGTTGTAGGTGCCTGGTCCGGATACATCGCCGAAAGCGTACCTGGTAGTGAATCCGGTGTTGCCGTTCTCGAAGTCGCCATTGACGACGAGATTCTGTGCGGCTGCGACTCCTGAAAGCAAGCCGGCCCCAACGAGCCCAAGCGCGCAATATGCGGCAAGCAAATTCGGATTGCGATGAAACCTCATGGGATTCTCCTTTTCCGGTGAAAGATATCGATTCGCGCGGATCCGGCATTCCGGCCGTCGCGGCGATTGCTCCTACTTAAGCGTCAGCTCGAATGTGGTTGAATGTTGTGCCGAACCGCTGGTGGCGGTGAGAGTCACCGTATATGTTTGCGGAGACTGGGTAGAGCTGCCGCTGTTGCCGCCGCACGAGCTTACCCCAATGAGCGCAAGGAACGAGAGCAGCGCAAGCAGCATAAGCCAGCCGCCGCTGCGCAGCCTGCGGCGCGTGCATCCGAGCCGCAGGAGCGGTCCGACGAGCGGCAGGAGCAGAGCAAAAACCAGCGGACCTGTGCCGCGCGCACTCGATGCCGGCTCATCAGCCGCCGCAGACGCGCTCGCTGCGAGCGTTGCGGTTACGGTCGTGGAGTTGTTTCCCGGGGTCACAGTAGCTGGATTGAATGTGGCGGTCACCCCGGCGGGCAGTCCCGTCATGTCAAACGTGACGGTGCCGCTGTAAGCGCCGCCCGCGGGCGCAATTGTGAAGCTGAACGATGTGCTCTGCCCGGGCGATAAAACCAGATTGGGCGGATTCTGAAATGCAATACTGAAGTCGGTCACCGTCAGGCTTGCGGCGGCTGAGGCGGACTGTTGAAAGGTGCTGTCACCGGAGTACGTTGCGATAAAGCAGCCGCTGTACGTGAGCGGCGCCAGGCTGGTTGTGGTCCAGGTGGCCAGTCCGCTGCTAAGTGTGATGGCTCCAGAGCTGACCGACTGCGGTTGACACGAGAACGTGACTGTGCCCGTGGGTTCGCCGGTTCCGGCCGTTGGCGTGACGGTCGCCGTGAACGTTACCGGCTGTCCGCTGGAGGCAGGCGAAGGCGTAATAGAAAGTGTTGTCGCGGTGGGGATTTCGCCCACCATGACGGAATAGGTGTCGGCGACGGTGATGGTTTCCGGATCAACTACGCCAGGGAAGATCTCGGTGTCGCTCTCGGTGATGGTTTCAGAATCGGTGACCATGATGGGTGCGGATGCGGCGGTTACGGTAACGGCCGACGCCGCAGCCGTCAGTGCACTCGCCACGAAATTCGAGTCGCCCAGGTATTGCGCGGAGTAAGTGTGGCTGCCGACGGAGGGCTCGCTCACGGTGTAGCTTGCCGATCCTGCTGAAACTGCGGAATTCGGCGTCAGCGGGGTGGTTCCGTCGTAAAACGTGACCGAGCCGGTGGGCGCGGTGCCGTCCACGCTCGTCGGGCTGATGGCCGCGGTAATCGTGACCGATTGCCCGTAGGTGAGAGAGGTCGCCGACGGGGTTACTGCCAGGCTTGTCGACGCTTGCGCATTCATTAAGGAAAACGTGGCTGGCACGTTGACGCCCGCGACCGATGCCGAGACCTGATAGGCCGTGGAACTGGCGATGCCGTTGGCGGCTGCCGACACGCTGGCGTTTCCGCTGCTGTTCGTGGTAGCGGTTGCGGAAGAAAGGGTCGCGCTGGCGCCGGAAGCGGGAGCGGAAAATGTGACGGTTGCGCCGGAGACCGGATTGCCGTTTGCGTCTGTAACATTCACCTCGAGAGGGTTGGCAAACGCCTGCCCAATCGCCGCGCTCTGTCCGCCCCCGGAGACGGCGCTGATGGCGGCTGCAGAGGTTCCAGTGAGCGCGCTGAACTTTGTGAGAAAGCCGCCGCCTCCGGCGGGCCCTGTTGCCTGAAATGCGCCCGCAGTGGTGGGGAAGCCTCCGTTATTGACGACGCCAGTAAGATAGGCATTGCCTGCAGGATCAAGGGCGATGCCGGAGCCCTCGTCGATACTGCTGTTCGACCCCGATGAGGCCGCGCCGAGGTATGTGGAGTAAACCAGAGAAGCGTTGCCGGCCACCGTCGTGTTGAGGATCGAGTAAAAAGCTTCGCCATTGCAGCCATAGGAGCTGCAAAGGGCAAGCTGCGTACTTTGATACGCATCCGAAGTTACCGGGAAGAACTCCGATGTTGTTAAGCCGGTGAGGTAGGCGTTGCCCGCGGTGTCCACGGCAACTGAGGTTGCTCCTGCATAGCCGTTCAGGGGCGAGCCTGCCGCGAGGGTTGTATTGTTATCTCCCAACAGAGCGAGATAGAGCAGTTGGGTACCGTCGCTTGAGATCTTTCCGAGAAACGCGAGCGCGCCATAGTTATCGCCCGCCTCATAGCCGGCGACGGTAGCCATCGGCCCGCTGATCTCCGGATTCATCGCAGAAGCGAAATTGGCAATAGAAGGGCTCGCCGTTCCGGCTACGTAGGCATTGCCGCTCCCATCCACCGCAATCGCGGGCCCGATGTCCGACATGATGCCTTCATATGCTTCGCCCAGACCCGAGCCGAAGTAAGTGGAATAAAGCAGCGCCGATCCGTCAGGGTTCAGCTTGGTGATAAAGGCGGGGTTGAAACCGCATCCGAACGAGGTGCAAGCTGACTCCACTGCACCGGAGGTGACAGGGAAGTCCGGCGCATCGGTTGCCCCAACCACGTAGGCATCTCCCGCCGCGTCGACGGTCACGGCCAGTGCCTGCGCCGCGCCGGCACCGCTGGGGCTGCCCAGAAGGCTTGAGTAAGTGAGGGACGTACCGTCGGCGCTCAGCTTGGTGATGCCGGCCATCTCCAACCCGTTGACCAATCCCGTCTGATAGGCATTGGTGGTCGTTGGGTAATACGATGTGTCATCGGCACCGGTAACCACATAGGCGCTGCCCTGGGAGTCAACGGCAATATTGGCGTATACGCCCAAAAGGTCCGCAGAGATACCGGCTATCTGGGCCGCGTAGACGACCTCTGAACCGTCGGTGCTCAATTTGATTGCAGTAAGTTGGTTGCTGTTATATCCGGAGGCGCCTACATTGGGATTCTGATAACCACCTCCAACCAGGTAAATCTGGCTCAACTGCATGCTTACGTAGGCTGAATCAGTTGGATCGAGTGCCAGTTCCGGCTGGGAGCCGGGCGGCAGGAAAGTGAGGTAATCGAGCGCTGACCCGTCAGGTGTGAACTTGGCGACGAAATCGGCATAAGAATTAGGAACCGGTGTCGAGCCGCTGGGCCCGGGAAAGGTTGAGTCTTCGGTGAATCCAGCCACATACGCGCTGCCCGACGAGTCGACAGCCACGGAATAGAGAGTAGTCTGGCCGAAGTTGCCGGCCAGATAAGTCGAGTAGCTCAGCGTGGGATCGATCACCAGCGGACGGGCGCGATCGTACGTGCCAAGTTGAAATCCCAGGCGGCGCTCGCCGCGCAGCACGAACTTGGCCTGAATCTCATGCCGCGCTCCCGCAATCTCCTGATAGGCGACGGGGCGGCCCAACGTGACTTCGCCGCCGTGATCCGATTGGCCAACACGGAGAACGATGTCGCCGTCCTGGTTCACGCGCAGCGTGCGCCCTCCCGCAATATCGAGAACGATCTTCGAAGGGTCCGCTCCGGGGGCCAAGTCACAGTCGAATTCCAGCCGCTGCGGGCTGCCGCGGAAGACGGCATCGATGCCGGGATAAATCTGGTGGTACGCCAGGCTGGAGTAGTTGCGGATGCCGGAGCGCCAGGTGCTGCGGTCGGCCGAAAGAAAATAATTCGTCTTACCGGGCAGAATGCCGCGGCCACTGACGTGCGCACGGGGATCGGCATGGTCGAAGCGGAGATGCAAGACCGCCGGCGGTTGTGCGCTTCCGCCGGCGTGCGACGGGAAGGCGAAGACTGCCTCCCGATCCGTGAAGAAGAGCGTATATCCGGGGCCGCGGGAAAGGAACTTCGCGCGCGGGTCAGTCTGTCCACGGTTTTCTTCAAAGCTCAACGGCAGTTGGGCGAAGTTGTTCGCCGCTGTTATCCGGGCTGACGCTCTGGTGGGCGCGCCGCTATCGGCTGGCGATGAATTCGCGTTATGCGGGGCGTTCGACTGCGCTTGCGCGGTGAAACCGCATTGCAGAAGGATGAAGGCCACGGCGCTCAGGAGAAGGATTGCGCGCAGACCTGGGGAGTCCGCAGAGTCCGGTCCGAAACGTGCGTCACGAATTGAATGGGTCCGTCTGCGCATCTCGCTTCCTCCTCGCGTCACAGCGCGCGATATGGATATGCACGCTTGCCGGGATTACTGGAAGCTGATGGTGACCAGCACCGAAATGGACTGGTTTGCATTTACCTGTACGACTGGGAAGTTGGAAGTGTCGGAGTCGACTTCAGTGAAGGTGTCGATTGGCTGCTGGTATTGCGATCCCAGGAAGCAGTGGCTTATGTTTGCGCACGGGTTGGCGATGTAAGTGGCCACGCCATTGATAGACCCTGTCTGCGTGGTCACCACGCTGCCCGAGAATTGGATCGGCCCGGGAGCATACGTCGCGGTTTGGTTTCCGGTCGTCAGATTGCACGAGACCCCTGCACTCGCGGTGCAAGACGCGCCCGCCATCAGGAGAAAGCAGGCGCCCAACGATTGCGGCAGGGAGACGCAGGGAGCGCCCGCCGAGGCGAATCCGGTCACGTTCGGACCCATGAGCGCGATCTCCAGATTGCCCGCCGGCGCTGCTGCTTCGCCCACCAGCAGAGCATTCATGTACGTGGCGCCGGGGGGCAGGTTAGCTCCATTTGTCAAAGGTCCGCTCCCTGTCGGGAATCCCGGCGGAATGTAGTAGGCCCCGGCAAGCGAATTTTCGAATTCGACGTGGCGTACCAGGCTGCCATCGGGGTTTCTCACTTCGATGACCCAGTGGCCGTGCACTTTAAGCCCTTCGTGCATCCCTCCGCCGCCGGGTCTGCGCGCGGTCTGCGTTGCCGGCCTGGCCGGTTGCCGCGCTGTCGGTGCCGACGCCTGGCTGTGCGCCCTCGGCGTTGCCAGACCCAGCAGAAGCAGTGCCCAGAGCGCCAGGCCGGATATGAGCATGGGCTGAGCGGGGAGGGGATTGCTAGGGAAGAATGTCACCCGGGCCATTCGCATCGAAGTTCTCCTTGAGCCGGCGGCCGAAATTCGGTCACAGTTCGCTCGAGCTCATGGAGAAAGTACGGTTGCCTGCAGGGAAGGTCAATGAACTGTGTCTGGCTTTTATCTGTACTTTGTCTGTACCGGTAGAAGTCGTTTGACAGCATGGATTTAGCCCATATCAGACCGCTGCGCGCAAAGCAAATTGTGCTATCGTAATGTCAATCGAATTCCAGATTCTCCTCCTTTGAAATAGCTTGTAGAACGCCTGGTCGGGCCACGGTTATGGCAATCTTTACCACGGTGTCCGGTTATCGATTCGGACTATTCGCGCTGGACGTTCGAACGGGTGAGCTGACGCTGGATGGCAGCCGCATTCCCTTGCAGGAGAAACCGTGCAACCTGCTCGTTGCGTTGCTCGAGCGGCCTGGCGAGCTGGTTACCCGCGATGAGCTGCGTCTGCGCCTTTGGCCCGACGACACCTTTGTCGGCTTTGAAGATGGCCTGAACACGGCGGCGAGCAAGCTGCGCGAGGCCCTCGGCGACGACCCTCAATCACCCCGGTTTATTGAGACCGTGCGCGGCCGCGGCTACCGCTTCATCGGCGAAGTGGAGCCCATTGCGGCGCGTTCCCAGACGCGCGCCGTGCCCGATTTCGCCGCTCAACTCGCAGCGGATGAATTTGCGCGGTACGCTGCTCCGGCCCGGTTCGGAACCAGGGCGCGTGTACACTCCCGGCTAGCCGCGTGGTCGGCTTTGGTGCTCTGTCTTGCGCTTGGGACCGCTTTCGGCGTCTGGCGCTGGCTTGCGCATGGACACGCCGTTCTTTCCTCGGGCAACCGCGATCCCGTGATGATTGCCGATTTCGACAATCAAACCGGCGAGCCGCGCTTTAATGCGGCCCTGCACACCGCGCTCAGCGTCGGTCTGGAACAGTCTGACTACCTTACCGTCTTTTCCCGCTCGCAGACAGAGGACGCCTTGCGCCTGATGGAGCAGCCGGAGGATACGCGCATCAGCGCCGCGACGGCGCGCGAAATCTGCCGCCGCCAGGGCATCCACGCGCTCATTGTTCCGGGCGTCGCCCGCAGCGGCTCCTCCCTCGCCGTCAGCGCGCAGCTCATGGATCCGTTTACCGGCGTGGTGGTGCGTTCCTACTCGGCCGAGGCGCGCGATCCCGATCATTTGCTCGACGCCCTGGACCACATTGCAGTCCAGATTCGGCGCGATCTCGGCGAGTCGCGTCTTTCCATTCGTCAATCCCATCAGCCCTTGCCGCAGGTCACCACGGCTTCGCTTGCGGCTCTCGAGGATTTTTCGGACGGCTCAGACATGTTTGCGGGCCGTCAGGCGGAGGGCGCCGTCCGCCTGTACAAGGCCGCCATCGCCGCCGATCCCGATTTCGCCATGGCGCATGCGGCGCTCGGCTACGCTTATTACAGCTTCTTCTTTAACGAGCCGGCGCAGGGCGAAATCGAGTTTCGCAACGCGCTTGCCTTGTCTTCGCGAACCACCGAGCGCGAGCACGCCTGGATTGAGCTGCGCTATGCGGAAAGCCAGGGCCGCGTGGACGACGCCATCCGGCTCTATCAGGCCTATGTCGATCGATATCCGAGCGACTGGGTGGCCCGCGTGAGCTACGCGCGCCTGATGCGCATGCACGGCCATGCGCGTGATTCCCTCGCCCTCTACGAGCAGCTCGAACACGACAATGCCAACGATCCCGGACTTTATGTCGAAGAAGCAACCGCCTGCAGCACGCTCGCCATATACCCCCGGGCCATTGCGGCGTATGAGAAAGCCTTCTCGCTCGATCCGCACTTCCTCACCGACCCAATCATCAACCAGGAGTATGGGTTTACGCTGGTTCAGGATGACCAGGAAGCAAAGGCCGCGCAGGTCTTCTCACTTCTGCTCAAGGATCCCGGTCACGTCAGCGACGCTGAGCGCTCCCTGGCGTTTCTCGATCTTTATCGCGGTCAGTACGCAAGCGCGCGGAAACGGCTGCTCACAGCCTTGGGCGATGCACGGAATCAGTTTTCTATTGCGCGGATTCATTACATGCTGGCCGTTGCAGCTGAGGGTGAGGGCAACCGGCAGGAGCAGATCGCCCAGCTTGACAGCATCGCCGCCGGCCTCGATAAGATCGGCCCGAAAATTGTGTACGGAGCGCTCGTGGGCCAGGCGTATGCGCGGGCCGGGGAGCTGGCCAAAGCCAGGAAACTGCTGGACACGATTTCCCCGCTCGTGAATGAGCGCATCGAAGAGCAGGTTGCCTACTCCCAGGTGCTCAAGGCTGAGGTTGCCGCCGAAGCGGGCGACTATCAAACCGCGCTTCAATTCCTCAGGCCGCCGGGACCGAATGACAGTGACGCTTCTTCCGTGGTGGTGCGCGAGTCGCTCGGCTACATCTACCAGAAGATGGGCAACCTCGACGAAGCCATCGAATGGATGCGGAAGTTTACCGATTCGCGAAGCTCTCAAGCGGTGGGCTGGGAACCGCAACAGCGCCTATTCGACGCTTACTTCCTCCTGGCCCAGGATTACCAGCAGAAAGGGGATCGCGAGGATGCGAAGAACACGCTTCATGCGATTTTTGTTGAATGGGACCACGCCGATCCCAACCTTCCGCTCCTGAAGCGTGCACTCCATCTGCGCGACACCTTGAACGCGCACCCCTGACCGCAAAACCCCATTTCCAACCGTCGCCGAGGCGGTTACTCTACCAGAGAGTAACCAGCTCCGGGCCCGCGTCTTCGGTTCCAGGTCCGGCTCAAGGCTTGCATGCGCGGCGGGATAGATCGATACAAAAGAGGCACTCGATGGAATTGAGCGAGCAACCGATTCGTGCTCCGCGCGGCAACACGCGAACCGCGCGCGGCTGGATTCAGGAAGCGGCCAAGCGGATGCTGATGAACAACCTCGATCCCCAGGTTGCCGAGAAGCCTGAAGAGCTGATTGTCTACGGAGGCCGGGGCAAGGCGGCGCGCAATTGGGAGTGCTACCGGCGGATTGTCGAGACGCTCGAGCACCTCGAAAACAATCAGACCCTGCTGGTGCAGTCAGGCAAACCGGTTGCCGTGCTTGAAACCCAGCCTCTGGCCCCGCGCGTGCTCATCGCGAATTCCAATCTTGTGCCGCGCTGGGCCACGTGGGAAGAGTTCGACCGGCTCGATCGGTTGGGCCTGATCATGTTCGGCCAGATGACGGCCGGCTCGTGGATTTACATCGGCACGCAGGGCATTCTCCAGGGAACTTACGAAACCTTCCAGGCTGCGGCGGAACAGCATTTCCACGGCACGCTCGCCGGCACCATCACGGTGACCGCGGGCCTGGGCGGCATGGGCGGCGCGCAGCCGTTGGCGGTGAAGCTCGCCGGCGGTGTGAGCATCTGCGTGGAAGTCGATGGAAACCGCATACGGCGCAGGCTCGAGACGCGCTACGTCGATCGGGCAGCCGGCTCACTGGACGAGGCCATCCGTTTGGCTGAAGAGGCAAAATCCGCGCGGCAGGCGCTCTCCATCGGCTTGATGGGCAACGCAGCCGAAATCCTGCCCCGGATGGTGGAGCTCGGATTCACGCCGGACCTGGTTACGGATCAGACCAGCGCTCACGATCCGCTCTGGGGTTACATCCCCGTCGGCAAGCCCGATGAAGATCTTCAGCTTGAGCGGATGCGCCAGCCGGAGTTGTACCTCGACCGGGTGCGCGCTTCGATTGCGGCGCACGCCAACGCTATCCTCATCATGAAGGAGCGCGGCGCGGTAGCCTTCGATTACGGAAACAATCTGCGTGCGGAAGCCGAGCGCGCCGGCGTGCGGGAAGCCTTTTCCTATCCTGGTTTCGTTCCCGCCTTCATTCGCGATTCCTTCTGTGAGGGCCGCGGACCGTTCCGCTGGGTTGCGCTTTCCGGCGACCCCGCGGATATTCGCGCCACTGATCGGGCGCTGCTCACGCTCTTTCCCGACGACCGAAAGTTGACCCAATGGCTCACGTTCGCTGCTAACCAGATCGCGTTTCAGGGCCTGCCCGCACGCATCTGCTGGCTTGGCCTCGGGCAGCGCGATCGCGCCGGTCTTCTCTTCAATGCCATGGTCCGGGACGGGCGGCTGAAGGCTCCCATCGTCATCGGCCGCGATCATCTGGATGCGGGTTCCGTTGCCAGCCCGTTCCGTGAAACCGAAGCCATGCGCGATGGCTCCGATGCCGTTTCGGATTGGCCGTTGCTTAACTTTGCCACCAGCATTGCCAGCGGCGCCGCGTGGGCGAGTTTTCACCATGGGGGCGGCGTGGGCATGGGCCTGAGTCAACACGCGGGGCTGGTCGCTGTCGCCGACGGCAGCGACGAAGCCGAAGAACGGCTGCGCCTGTGCCTCAGAAACGATCCCGCTCTCGGCGTCATCCGGCACGCCGATGCGGGCTACGACAAGGCCATTGCCGTTGCCCGCGCGCGCGGATTAAATTTGCCTGGTCTCGACATGCCGAGCTCCTCATGAAAGCCGATCTGCTGGTCACAGGAATCTCGCAACTGGTCACAGCGCAAGGCGCGGGACCCAAGCGAGGATTGGCGATGCGCGAGTTGCTCATCGTCGAGCGCGCAGCCATTGCCATCGCGAAGGGCGTCTTCGTCTGGGTGGGCAGTGAAGCCGACTGGCGGGGAGAAGCCGCAACCACAATCGACGTTCATCGGCGCGCCGTCATTCCCGGCCTGGTCGATCCGCATACGCACGCAGTCTGGGCCGGAGATCGTCTCGCCGACTTCGAGGCCCGCAGCGCCGGCGTTGGGTATGAAACCATCCTTGCCGCGGGCGGCGGCATCTGGAGCACGATTCGAGCCACGGCAGCAGCCTCTGAAGAGGAACTGCTTTCGCTTGCACAGCCGCGCATCGAGGCGCTCCAGCGCTCCGGGGCCGCCGTGATCGAAGTGAAATCCGGATACGGCTTTACGCCGGCTGCAGAACTCGCCTTGCTCAGCGCGATTTGCGCGCTTGCCAAACGCACGCCGGTCCGCATCGTTCCCACCCTGTTGATTCACGTTCCGCCACAGCAATCGAACGATCGCGCTGCGTCTCTCTCCGCAGTGTGTGAAAAGCTGATCCCCGAAGCTTCGCAGCGCAGGCTGGCGTCAGCAGTCGATGTATTTATCGAGCGCGAAGCGTGGAGCGCAGCGGAGGCGGAGCGGATTCTGAAGTGCGCTCAGCAGCTCGGTCTCGGCATCAAGCTTCACTGCGAGCAGTTCCACAATGTCGGCGGACTCGAACTGGGAGTGAGGATGGGCGCGCTGAGCGTGGACCACCTGGAAGCGTGCAAGCCCGAGCAAATCGCCATCGTGGCCGCCAGCCCAACCATTGCAACCCTCCTTCCGGGAGTCTCGCTGCACCTGGGACTGCCCGCGGCGCCAGGGCGAACGCTGATTGACGCGGGCGCGGCGGTTGCCGTGGGCACGGATCTCAATCCCGGTTCGAGCCCGCTATTTTCCACCGCAGCGGCTCTGGCTCTTGCTGTGCGCCTCAACGGCCTCACCGCGCAGGAGGCGCTGGTTGCCGGTACCGCAAATGCCGCCAGCGCGCTCGGGCTCGTCGATGCCGGCCGCATCGAGGCTGGCCTGCCCGCGGATTTTCTCGTACTTGCCGGCTCCGACTGGCGCGAGCTTGTTTACATTCTGGGCGCAAATCCTGCAGGCGAAGTGTGGATTCGGGGTAAAAGGGTGAGCAGATGAGAAACTTGATTCGAACCTTTGAGGCTGCACCATGAGCACGCTCTACCGCCCTGATCTTCTCTATGCGAAGGGCGAATTCCTTCGACATGCGGGTCTTCTCGCCGGCGAAAACGGCCGCATCCTCGCCATCACGCAAGATGCATCGCAGGCAGATGCAACGGTCGATTTGCCAGGCAAGGCCTTGCTCCCCGGATTCGTCAACACTCACTCGCACGCATTCCAAAGGCTCATTCGCGGCAAAGCCGAATCGCGCGCAACCAGCGGCAACAATTTCTGGTCCTGGCGCAGCACCATGTATCGTGCGGCGGCGCAGCTCGATCCGGCCGATATCTACGACGTCGCGCGCATGGCTTTTCTTGAGATGGCGCTCTCGGGCATCACTACGGTGGGTGAATTTCATTACCTGCACAAGACGCCTGACGGGAAACCCTACGACGACCCCAACCTGCTTTCCAAACAGGTAATCGGCGCAGCGCAGTCAGTCGGAATTCGCATCGTTTTGTTGCGCGCGGCGTACCTGCGCTCAGGTTTCGAGCTCGCGCATGATCCCGGCCAGAGGCGATTCTTTGAATCATCCGCAGAATTCAAAGCGAATATGGATGCGCTTTTGCGAGACTGTCCGGAGAATTCGAACGAGGTGCGCCTGGGCATTGCACCGCACAGCATCCGCGCCGTGCCGCTCGATGCAATGCGCGATATCGCGGATTACGGTGGATCGAAGAAGCTGCCGATTCACATGCATATTTCGGAGCAGCCGCTCGAAAACGAGACCTGCGTGCGCGAGTACGGCGCGACGCCGGTTACGCTTCTTGCAAATGCCGGGATTCTTGGGCCGGAATGGACCGCCGTTCACGCCATTCACGTCAACGATCGAGAACGAGCCATGCTTGCAGATGCGGACGTAACCGTCTGCTCCTGCCCCACCACGGAGCGCAACCTGGGCGATGGCATTCTCGAGGCCGGTGCATTCATGGAGAGAGGAGTGCGCATTGCCCTGGGATCGGACAGCCAGGCGCAGATCGATCCGCTTGAGGATGCGCGCGAGCTCGACTATCACTTGCGGCTCGCGCATCGGCAAAGAGCGATCCTCGATCGGATCGGCAAAAAGTCGATTGCGGAGCGCCTCTTTGCCTGCGCAACGATCAACGGCGCGCATGCCCTCCAAGTGGAAGCGGGAAACCTTGCTGCTGGGTCCTTTGCCGATTTTTTCACCGTCGATCTTCGCGATCCTTCCATCGCCGGGCACGCGAGCGAAGACCTCCTGCCGCTGCTTGTCTTCGGCCTCAACCGCACGGCCATCCGCGATGTGGCCGTCAACGGCCGGCTGCTGGTGCGCGACGGGAGACACGTACTTGAGGAAGAGATTGTCGTGCGCTATGAAGAAACTTGCCGGAAGGTGTGGCGGAACGCGCAATCTTGAAAGCGATTCTGCGCGCCGCGCGTCACGATTTGGCGGGGCCCGTGGATTCGCGGATGATGAGCTCGGGCTCTACCGTGATTTCATCGCGCGGCGGAACCGTGTTGTGAATGCGATTGAGCAGGCTCTGAGTGGCCACTCTGCCAATCTCCTCCAGCGGCTGATTGATCGTGGTCAAACGCGGCAGCGTGTAGGCCGCTGCCTTGATGTCGTCGAAACCGATCACGGAAACATCCTCGGGAACACGCAGATTGAAGTCCCGCAAAGCGCGAATGGTCCCGATCGCTGAAATGTCGTTGAAAGCAACAATTGCAGTGAACGGCTCCTTTGTCCCCAGAAGCTCTTGTACCACCGGATAACCAAGCTCCGGTGAAGACATATCGCGGTCAAGACTCACAACAAGCTCCGGCTTGATCTCCAGCTTCAACCGCTCGGCCACGGCAACCAGGCTCTTCCAGCGTTCGTTCGAATCCGAGCTGAACGGCTGCCCGCGCATGAATGCGATCCTGCGGTGCCCGAGCCCGTAAAGATGGTTCAAAGCCAGCTCGGCCGCGCGCGCATGATCGAGGAGCACATTGGTCACGCCCTCGATATGCCGGTGACCAGCCACAGCCACCACCGGTATGGAGACCGGATGTTCGAGCTGCGTGTCGATGGCAATGAGCCCCTGCGCTCCGCGTCCGACCAGCATCCGCGTGTAGTCCTCAATCAGGCTTCGCTTGTGCCGGTGGTGCGCCGTGAAGTAGAAATATCCGGCCTGGATCAGCTGGTCGCCAATGCCGCTCATCACCTGCGTGTGATACCCGTCGCCCAGTTCCGGAACCAGGATGCCGATCGTCAATGTCCGCCGGTTGCGCAAGGACCGTGCCAGCAGGTTCGGCTGGTAATTCATGGCCTTGGCGGCGGCCTTAATCCGGTCGCGCGTCGCCTGCGGAATCGATCTTCCCGGCACGTCGTTCAAAACCACGGAGACCGTCGCCGGATTCAGGCCCAGATGTTCGGCAAGTTGCTTCAGGCTCGAGGTCTGCCGAGCTCGTGGTTTGGCCGTTTCCTTGGCTTTGGTATCCCCCGCAAAGTCGCTCATGTGCTGTTAAACCTTCAAGTGAATCGATTTTACTGTCGATGTTATAGCTGCTCAGGGTTAAATTTATCATTCCGTGCTTCAGCTAAGGACTAGGGAATTTCTCTGTTCTCCGGCAAGGCTTGGAAATGGCGACGCCGCCAGGACAGACATACGCTCATCTTTCGATATTCGTTCCAAGCAATTCCGATTGCTTGCGGAGAACAGCCTCGGTTCGAAGCGAGTTTTCCCGACCTCTCGAGATGGCCAAGAACTAAGGATTTTGCCGTCGTCGGCGCTCCACACGGCATTACTATGATCGTTGCTCCCTCCTCTTCCGGGTCTTTGGCCGCATTCGCTTCCGTTCTCGCTTTGTTGACTAAGACAATCGATTAACTTGAGAAGCTTTTTGCGAAGAAGTTGAATCTCTTATGCGATATTAAACCCTCGCGAAAGAATGGGTGTCAAGCCGAGATTGCCGGCTCCGGCAGGTAATTCGTGCAGTTCCCGCTGATTTTCGGAGGCGAGTTCCGCATGGCAAACTCCAGAGCTTCGGTCATGGCGCCTATTCGACATCCGTTTGTTTCAAGGAGGAGTCCGGCAAGCCGCCTCTTGCCGGGTTTGGGTAGAGCATCGCCCATCCCATCTGAACCTTCTTTGCTCGACTTTGTGCTGCGCGGAAAAGCGTCCCGCGATCTGCACACCTGCCTGGACAGGCCTTAGGGAAGCTTTGTTGAATGCTCCGGCAGGCCGGTCGCAACGATCCCCTGTCCTTCGCGAACCACATAAAACCGATCGGCGGCCAAATGGGACAGTGTTTCCTTCTTCCCGTCCGGCCACAGAACCTCGGCACGATCCAAAAACTCATGACTGGCGAGTCCAAAGTGGAGTCGCAGGTCGTTCTGTGAAAGATAGCTTCCTCCGCTGATGACTTCGCCAGTCTGGATAAGATCTCCCGCAGTCACGCGCACGCGCGCATTCAATGCAAGCCGATTGCACTCCACGCCCTCCAGCTGGAAGCTCACCCAATGGTTTTTCGGGCCGCCTTCCGGCCGCAGAATCATCGGTTCGCCGACCAGGTTCTCAACCACGGCTTCCATTCTGCCATCGTTAAATAAATCGCCCACGGCAAGACCGCGGCTCACCTGCGGAATTTCCAAAGCCGGCCCGACGCGGCGGCTTACATTTAGAAACGAGCCGTCATGCTGGTTCAGGAACAATAGCTTTGGCTGTAGATAATGCGTGGCTGTGTGCGTCGTATCCACCTGCGGATACACGTGCCCGTTCACCTGGAAAAAATCGAGCCAGCCGCTATTCGCAAAATCGACAAACGCGTCTCCCCACCCCACGTAGCCCTGCGTCCCGCGCGCGATCCCTGACGCGATGGAGCTATCTGTAAAGTTCATGCCGCCGTCGTTGGTATAGAGCGCGGTGTACTCCACGTCAAAGTGCGAAAGTGCGAGCGATAAACGTCCGGTATGCAGGTAGTCTCCATAGGCGACCCCCATATTGGCCTGCTCCACTCCATCCTCGTTCGCGGCCACACCCGCAAGCAACGCCACGTCTTCGAACTTGCCTTGGCCATCGCCCTGATAAAGGTAATTCGCCTCGCCATCGTTGGTCACCAACAGGTCCAGCTTGCCGTCGTTGTTGAAGTCCGACCAGATCGACGTCAGTCCGTACCGGCCTTCCGCATCGTCCACTCCGGCCTGCTTCGAAACATCCGTGAAAGTCCCATCGCCATTATTGTGATAAAGATTGTCCGGTAGCCCTTTCAGTCCGCGCGGGCCGCACTGCACGTCGATACCCAGGTACTTGCATCCTTTGTTCGATCCGAACACGGGCAGATTATCGAGGTGAAAATCCACATAGTGCGAAACAAACAAATCGGCGCGGCCATCGTTGTCATAGTCGCCAAAGGCCGCGCCCGTCGCCCATCGGGAATCGGCAGCGAGCCCGCTCTCCCTGGTCACGTCGGTAAACGTCCCATCGCCGTTGTTGCGGTAGAGTGCGACCCCGTTCAGGCAGGTCACGAGCAGGTCCGGCCGGCCGTCGTTGTTATAATCGCCCACCACCGCGCCCATCGCCCAGCCCATACCCGAGCATGGATACCCCACTCCCGCCTTTTCGGTTACATCCGTAAACGTGCCGTCGTGATTGTTATGGAAGAGCGCGCTCCGCGATTGAATGCCGTGAAGAGCCATGTCGACGCTTTGCGCGTTTGTGAAATAGATATCCGGCCAGCCATCGCCGTCGTAATCGATCAGCGCCACGCCGCCGCTCATCGATTCCGCAATGAACTTGGCTTCCGGGCCCGACTTGTGGTCGAAGGCGATCCCGGTGGACTGAGTGATGTCGACCAGTTGCGGGTAATTCGGAACGGGGCCCCGTGCTGCCCTTTCCGCTTCCGCTTTTTGGCGTTCTGCCGGAGGCAACGGCGTGGGATTGCCCATCTGCCCGGAGGACGCCGAGGGGACCAGCGCCGTCAACAGCGCAGCGCAAATCATCAACAGCAGTGACCCCAATCCTCTTCGCGTTTTGCCTGTGCCCTGGATCGCTAGTCTATTTTTCATCGGGCTCGTCTTCGCGAATCTTTCCGGCGGCGGTCACACAGAATCTCGCACTCAAGACAGCGGTGGGAAGGTGCTGCCGCGTGAGGTCCCTCCTTTTCGCCGGCTTCCAGTAGAGCACCGTCTTTCCCATTTCGATCTTTCTTAGCTTCCTCTGCGCTTCAAGGTAGATCTTCTCAATTGCAGCTTGCGCGGAAATTGCCACGGATACTCAAGTATATTCTTGAGAAAAGACGAACGGCGCCATGGTCAATGATAGACGGCCGGGGTGATCCCCACCTCAAACCCAATTGCAGGGATTCTCCGTTCTGGTTGCGGACGCCTGTGGCGTAAGAGAAAATGAGTGCGAGAAAACCGCGGGCAGAAGATGCTCTCAGAATGACGGGATTTGAATGCAGCCAGAAGAGAGCGGGGCAGCCCTTGTTTCGGGACCGTGCAGGCACCTGGAGGCAAATGCACATTTTCAAGCGTGATGCGAACCTTGTTCATTTACTGATTCTCCTCTCGGCGGTCCTTTCCGGAACCAGCCGGCTGGCCGCGCAGGATACAGATCGGCCTTGGAAGAACCCTAAGCTATCGCCGGAGGAACGGGCCGAGATGGTCTTGAAGCAGCTCACGCTCGACGAGAAGCTGGCCCTGCTCCATGGGAACGGAATGGCGCACAACGAGAACTGGACCATGCCGCTGACATCTCTGTCGAACGGAGGAGCCGGTTACGTCGAGGGCGTTCCCCGTCTCGGCATTCCGCCGCTGATCATTTCCGACGCGGCCTACGGCGTGAGAGACAGCGGCGTGAACGGGCGCTATTCGACGGCGATGCCTTCCAATTTGGGCGCTGCTTCAAGTTGGGACACGGAATCGGCCTGCGCATACGGCACAGTGATCGGGCAGGAACTGAGGGCCCAGGGCTTCGATATGACTTTGGGCGGAGGAGTGGACCTTGTTCGAGAGCCCAGAAACGGGCGCACCTTCGAATATACGGGGGAAGATCCGCTGCTTGCCGGAACGATGGACGGAAGCATGATGAAGTGCGAACAGGCGCAACATGTCGTCGGCGACATCAAGCACTATGTGATGAACGACCAGGAGACGGGGCGCAACTTTGTCAACGCCATCATTTCTAAAAAGGCCATGCAGGAGTCTGACCTGCTCGGGTTTCATATCGCCATCTCCATCGCCAATCCGGGCGCGGTGATGTGTTCCTATAACCGAGTCAATGGCGCTTACGCCTGCGAGAACCCGTACACATTGCATGATGTGCTTAAGACAGACTGGGGCTTCAAGGGCTTCGTGGTTTCCGATTGGGGTGGGACCCACAGCATGATCGCGGCGTCTGCGGCAGGGCTCGATCAGGAGCAGCCTATGGCGGATTACTATGGCCCGAAGCTGAAAGAAGCAGTTGAGTCCGGAAAGGTGCCGCTTTCCGAGATCGACGATCATGCCCGGCGCGTTTTGTTTGCGGAGTTTCTCTCCGGCGTTGTTGACGATCCGCCGCAGAAGGGCGTGGTCGACGTCGCGAAGGGATTCGAAGCCGCTCAGCGGGTGGAAGAAGAGAGCATCGTCCTGCTCAAAAATGACCATGACCTGCTGCCTATCGATCCTGCTCAGGTTCACCGCATTGCGATCATCGGCGGGCATGCGGATGTCGGCATGATTTCTGGCGGAGGATCGGCGCAGGTGGACCCGCCGGGCGGCAATGCCATCATGCCTCCAGGGAAGGGCGCCACGGAATGGCAGGAGCAGATCTGGTTCCCGACGTCTCCGCTGAAGGCCCTCCGAACGAAACTGCCGAACACGAAAATTGACTTCGATCCGGGAACGGACCTGCAGTCGGCGGCGGCGCTCGCAAAGAACTCTGATCTGGCCATCGTCTTCGCATATCAGTGGGAATCCGAGGGTATGGATCTGCCGAGCCTGGCGCTCCCCGGCAACCAGAACGCCCTGATTGAACAGGTGGCGGCGGCAAATCCTCACACCATCGTTGTGCTCGAAAGCGGGACGGCGGTCACCATGCCTTGGATTGACAGGGTTGCCGGTGTCGTCGAGGCGTGGTACGCAGGCAGTTCGGGAGACAAGGCGTTGGCCAATGTACTCGCCGGGGTCGTGAATCCATCGGGCAAACTGCCCATCACCTTCCCCATAAGCGACAAGGATCTGCCGCGTCCTGCCATTCCGCCGCCCCCGCGTCAGGATCACAGTCGGGCGGTGGCCGATTCATCCCCGCATCCCATTTCATCTGGGCCGCCGGCCTACGCGGTTGAATACAACGAAGGCGCCGAAGTCGGCTACAAGTGGTTTGAGGCGCAGCACAAGCAGCCCCTGTTTCCCTTCGGCTTCGGGCTCTCGTACACAAAGTACGAATATTCCGGCCTGACGGTCGATTCGACTGCGAAGACGGTACGCTTCACGGTCACGAATGCCGGCAAACGGGCAGGTACAGAAATCGCAGAAGTGTACGCCCGGCTTCCTCAAGGCGCAGAAGAATCCTCGTATAAGCGGCTGGCTGGCTGGAAGCGAATCACGCTTGAGCCGGGCGAATCACAAACCGTCACCGTCCCGATCGATTCTCGCGTCCTCAAGACGTTTGATGAAGCGAACAACCGCTGGAACTTCGCGCCAGGCGATTACGCAATGTTCGTGGGCGGATCCTCCGACAGCACGCCTCTTACCGGAATCCTTCAGGTCCGCTGAGTGAGACTTGAGCTGATGGAACCACCGGGAGCAAGTGTGCTGCAGAGGCGCTTATGGTCCGCAAGCGGATGGGGTCTTCGCACCTGCCTCCTGCTTTTACGGGCGGGCTGCCTGTTGGGACTTCTCATCGCCATGCCACTCGGCGCGCAAGGGACGTCGAGGTCTGCGGCAACTTTCACCGGCGTAGTTCGCACCACTGCCGGCGCACCCATCGCCGGTGCGCGCGTAACTTTCATCGGCCCGGAGACTCATCGCGAGCGTTACGCCGCGGTCACCGGGGCCGATGGGCATTTTGCCCTTGCGGACGTAACGCCAGGACAATATATCGTCACTGTGCAACTGCCCGGCCAGTCGCCGACCGCGCCCTCTGCGATCAATCTGACGGACGCATTGATGACCTTGACCGTCTCCGACCAGAATGTGCTGACCATCAGCGCCGGATCGCAGGCTCCGGCGCCGGAAACGCCGATCGCCAACCCGGGCGCGAACGCGAATGCGACGGGTGCGACCGGCGGCGAGAAGCTATCGAGCCAGTCAGTGAGTGAGCTGCCGCTCAATGGACGCGACTTCAGCACGTTGCTGCTGCTGGTCGCCGGCACCATGACAGACGTTAACGGCGCCACAAACTTCACCCAGCAATTCGCCATTGACGGGCAGCGCGGCGTGGAGGCGGTGTTCGCCATGGATGGCGCCGACATCAGCGACCCGGAGATGGGGGGCACCATCTTCACCAACTTTAACGTCGACGCGATTCAAGAGCTCGAATCCAGCTCCGGTTGGATGCCGGCCGAGATTGGTCGCGGCGCGTCTGGCTTCACCAATATCATTACGCGCTCCGGCAAGAGCGGCTTCCACGGCTCGTTTTTCGAGTTTCTACGTAATTCGGCTCTTGATGCGCGGAATTACTTTGACCATCCGTCCATCGCGGACCCGGGGCGGATTCCGCCCTTCCGCAGAAACGAATTCGGATTCACCAATGGCGGGCCTGTGGAATTGCCGCACGTGTATGACGGACGGGAGCGGACGTGGTACTTCGGCGAATATCAGGGTTTTCGTCAGGTCCTGGGAACCACGCAGGTCCTGGCTGTGCCGACGGCTGCCGAGAGAGCCGGTCAGGATGTGGTCACCTATCCGGACGGGAGCACGGATACGCTCGCGGTGCCGGTGAATCCGGCGATTGCCGCGGTGCTGGCACAGTATCCTCTGCCGAACAACCCGACGGGCGCCTATGGACCGCGAACGTATGCGGCGCCATCGAACGTCGACACCAACGCGGATCAGTTTTCCATTCGCGTCGACCAGAGGCTGAGCGAGAAGGGACAGTTCTTCGGCCGATTCACCTATGACAATCTGACAGGGCCGACGACCAACCCCGATCAGACCCTGCTCGATCCGACTTTTGGCGTGCAGTATATTGACCGGCAGCGCAATGTGGTGTTCACTTACGCGCGGACAGTGTCTCCGCGATATTTATGGTCGGCATCGCTGAGCATCACCCGCTCGACTCCCTCCTTTCCCACGCCGAACCACACCGATCCTGCGCTGAAGTTTGTGGATGGATTATACGAACCGTTCAATGCGGCAGGCGGCTCGGTGATGTCGGCATTCGGAAATCTTTTTCAGGGGCAACTAAACTTCGCGTGGACATCCGGGCGGCATGCGGTGAAGTGGGGCGTCGAGGCGCGGCTCAACCGGGACACCACGTATTTCGGGATCAGCCCGAATGGGGAATACGATTTTGGCGGGGGGACCGTGTACTCGCCGGTCTTCATCCAGTCGGCGAGCGGGCAACACAATGTGCAGCCGGGCGATGCGCTGCCGGATACTCTCAGCAGTTTGCTGCTGGGGTATCCCTACGGTTATACGATCGCCGTGGCTCCGCCGTACTTTTCGAATGGAGCGCATATCGGGCCCGCGGCGATCAACCGTAACGATGTGAATAGTTATGTGCAGGACACATGGAAGATGAGCGACCACTGGGCGCTCGACTATGGACTGCGCTATGAGGTATACACCCCTATCACAGAGCGGGCGCATCGTACGTCAGGCTTCCTGAACCCGTTTCCCGCCGCGGGCGTGGGACAGGAGTATCTGATCAATCCGCAGCCCGGCTATCGGATGGGCTGGAACGGCTGGGGACCGCGCGTTCAGATCGACTGGAATGCGCCAGGCCAGGTTCGCGTACACGCGGGTGGAGGCATCACGGTCATTCCCCCGAACATCTGGCAGGACAACTTGCTGACCGGATCGACCCCCTTCGCCGTCTATCCGCGCGTCAACGCTGCCGAGAGCGGGGAGATCGCGTACGGATTTGAGATCACGCCGGATGAACTTCCACAAACCTATACCCTGGCAGGGTCGGATCTGTTTGCCAGCGGCGATCCTAAGAAAGTGCCGGCCAACACGGTGATGGATGTGAATCGTTACCAGCAGGATCTGGCCGCGCTGGCGCCTGGGCACCAGCTTTCGTTGCTCAGCCTGAGCGCGATCGATCCACGCTTCGGGGATGGGTTTCTGCAAACGTGGACGTTGGGCTTCGAGCGTACCTTAGGCGGACTTACGGCTGATGCGGCCTATGTGGGCACAGAGTCATTCCGCCTGCCGCGCATGTCGTATCCGAACGCGTACCCGGGAGCCGGTACCGGCTTTGCGCCGTTTACGGACTTCGACAGTAGCGGGACGATTACGGGAGGCTTCGGCTTCGAGAACGTGGTCTCGGATACAGCACACTCGTCCTATAACGCATTGCAGACGTCGCTGGCCGGGCAGGTCGGACACGGAGGTCCGGGCTTGCAGGCGAGCTACACATGGGGTAAGTCGCTGGATGATGTCAGCGGTCTGCAGGGCGGCACGGGCTCGGCGGGCGCCGTGGTCGTCTTCAGTCCGCAGAATCCATTCGACACGCACCTGGAGAAAGGTCCATCGAACTTTGACGTGACCCACGCATTCACGGTGAGCGCAGCACAGGATTTGCACATCGAGGGCCTGGCTTTTCATTCGTCGAGGGCCCGCGTGCTGACAAACGGCTGGGAGTTGCTGAGTATCTCGACCATCACAAGCGGGTCGCCCTTCACGGTGTATTCAGGCATTCAGCAAACGGGTTTTGGCACGATTGGCGCCGACCGCCCGGATCAGATTGGGAACCCGGACCTGTCGACGGCGCACAGCTCGACGCGGCCACGGGAAGATTATTTCGGCCGCGGCGCGAACAACGCCAGCTTTTTTTCGATTCCCATTGGAATAGCGGGAGGCAGCGGACCGAACTCCGGGCGCTTCGGAACGCTTGGCCGGAACACCTTCTTCGGGCCGGCTTACTACGACTTCGATTACGCCCTGATCAAGACCACGCCAATCGGGCGCCGGCAGAGCGGTCTCGAGCGGGAGGACCTGCAGTTCCGCGGAGAGTTCTTCAACATTTTCAATGTCGTCAACATGGGGCTGCCGGCAAACACCATTGAGGGTTCCGGTTTTGGCTTCATCAGCAAGACCGCCGGCACTTCGAGGCAGATTCAGTTTTCTCTCAAGCTCATCTATTAAGATCTCGGGTGCATACGATCCGGATCGAGGTCACTCGCGCCGAATGGGCGCAATCCATGCCGTTCATGAACTGACCAGGTGCAGACCAATCCCCTCATTCCCGCCGAGATTGCGCGTGAGAACAAGGAGGCACGCAGGCTGCTCGCCGCTGCAATGGACAGGGCGAATTGCCGGCGCGTCATTTCCATTTTGCGTGCTCCGGCGATGTTCTCTGCAATTCAAGGTGCATGCTTCCCCGTTTTTGGAGGGGTTCGCAGATTATTGCAGGTCCGGAAGCATGAGCGGGGGCATGCGGATGCACGCTCAGCCTGACTTCTTGAAATCGAAGTAGGCCAGATTCATTTGTCCCTCGGTGAGAATGTGCACAGTTAGCACGTTGGTTCCACGATCAAGTTTCACCTTTAAGATTCCGGGCGCAATATTCCAGTGGTGCCACTGCCGCCAGGCCACAGGATCGGATGCATCGAACGTCGACTCGATCTTCAGCGGCCCCGTCGCAGGTTTGCCGTTCACGTCGAGTGAAATGGTCCCACCACGGTTCGAGGTGAAGAGCAGATCGGCGTTGTACCATCCGGACTGCTTCACATCCACGGTGATGTTGAACCACTCCCCGGGCACTGTCCAGCCCACATAAAACATGTTCGCCGGCGGCTGTACCCTGTCGTATTGCGTATTGTCGATGGGCGGATTGCGGTCCATCTTCGTATAGGAGATGTCCACGCCTTCGTTCATCCGGAATTCGTTGAGATAAGAACCGTCGGCTGGATTGAGCGTTCCGCTGCCGTTATTCTTGGCGTCGGAGTCGTGATATGCCACTCCCTCGCCGCCGCGATCGTAGTAAGCGCAATACACCTTGCCGGGGATCTTCTGTGCGCCACTGTGATAACGGCTGTCTTCATACGGAGTGCCTTTGTACTGGGCCAGAAAATCAGCCCGGGAAGCGCACTTGGCTCCGACAGCTGAAAGCGCAGCCAGCGCCAGCCAGAAACAGATACCCTTTCGAGCCATAGCGTGTCCTCCTTCGCTGATTCGGCTGTAACCGGAAATGCGAACAATCGGTTGCCTTAAGTGAATGACGTGTGTCTACCAAACATAGGTTCCCGCTGACTCCGACGGCATCGTCGTCTGCAGGAATTTTCCATGATAGCCGACGACGAAGTTCCTGGGAAAGTTGCCCGTGTTGGCAACGACCAGCACTATCTTCCCCTCGGGCGTCAAGAAGGCCGCGGTCGACAACTGCTCCAGTTCGCTCGATCCGATGCGCACGGAGCCCGGCCGTACGAATTTTGAAAAGTGCGCCAGGGCGTAGTAGGCCACATTCAAAATTACGCTGTCGCCGTCAAGCGTGATGGCACCGAAGCAGCTGTCGCATCCGCCATTGTTGGTATGCGGACCGGCGTGCGGATCGGCAGCCAGGTTCCAGAGCAGCACGTTGCGGCTCCAATTGCGCGTGGCGCCGATCAGCACGTCGCTCACCGGATCGGCAATGCCGATCGTATCCGACCCGGGCCAATCGGTGACCGACTGCTCGGTGAGGTAAAGATTCTTGTTGGGATATTGATTGTGGACATCGGTGAGCGTGCTGGCGCTCCCGCCATAGAGATGAAACGCCGTTCCGGCCACATATCTGCCCGCGACCGGATCGCCCAAAATCGACAGCGGATACGACGGAACATCCGGATTGTGATCGTATACCTGGATCTCGGTCTTCAACCCCGCTGCCTGAAACGCCGGCCCCAGATACTTCCCGATGAATTTGTCTTCCTCATCCGCAAACATCACCATGCTGGGCGTATTCTTGGGATTCAAAGGCTCGTTTTCAACCGTGATTGCAGTGATGGGAATGCCTTCGCTTTCCATCCCCTCGACGTACTTCACGAGGTATTGCGCGTAGACGCCGTAGCACTCAGGCTTCAATTCGCCTCCCCTCACAGCGTCGTTGGTTTTCATCCACGCGGGCGCAGACCAGGGCGAGCCGAGAATCCTGATTTGCGGCTCGATAGACAGAATCTCCTTGAGCACCGGAATGACCGTAGATTGATCCGGCGCCAGGCTGAAGTTCTTCAGGTCTTCGTCCGTCTGCCCTGGAGGCATGTCGTCATAAGAGTACGCATGGTCGTTCATATCCGAGGAGCCGATGCTCACCCGGATGTAGCTGGCGCCGATGCCGTCGCCCTCCGTGGAGAAGATCTGTTTCAGCAAAGCAGTTCTGCCCTTCGGCGTCATGCGCATCAGCAACTGCGCGCTCCCTCCGGTCACGGCGAAGCCGAATCCCTCGATGGTCTGGTACTGTTCCATGTCGTTAACCGCAATTGCCGGCAGATCGCCGTTCGCATCGGAGAAATGCAATGGCTCTGCCTGGCGCTCGAACAGTGCGCTCCGGTCGATAGTCGTCAACCACTCCTCGGCATCGGGCACGGTTTGCGCCCGCGAAGCCACTGCGAAAAAGATGAGAGCGGCATATGGGATAAGGACAATGCGCTTCAGGTTCACGATTCCCTCTCGATTTCAGGTGGTTGCGCCATTTCCTGCTTTCATTCAGCCAGTTTCTAAGCGCGTCAAGACAACCGTTTGTTAACAAGCGAATTTCGCACTGCTTTCTTTGGATGTCCAAGATGAGAGCAGAGCGCACCTGGATTGTCAAGCGGCTTGCGGAGGGATCGAGGCGGGCCCGCTGGCAGGAACCCGAGCTTCCGCGATGCGCTTTTTCAACCCGTGGCCATGGGCGGGGGCCGGAAGCCGAACGCAGCATCCACAACGGCAGCCACCCCCAGCGCCACTTCGTCTTCAAAGGGGCGCGCTGCGATCTGTACGCCGATGGGCATGCCTTCGGGCGACCACCCGACCGGAACTACCGCCGCCGGCGCAGCCAACGCGTTGAACCATTGCGCAGGACGCACGGCATCCAGATACTCGACCCGCTTGCCGTCAATCAGCCACGCACGTTCGTTGTGCCGGAACGCGGGAATGCAGGCGACAGGGCAGAGCAGGACAGGGAAGTCGCTCATCTCATCGAGGGTTTTGGCGCGCAGGATGTCCAGCTCCGCCCAGGCGTTCAGCAGATCGGTCGCAGTGAGTGGCCGCTGTGCCGCCGCGATGGCAAGAAACTCCTTGAAGATGGGGCTGAGCCGCTGTTCCTTGCCTGCGATCACGGGAGCGTAAAACATCGCTCCGCATTGCACAAAAAACTTCCACCAAAGCTTCCGCAGCGGCTCCAGCGTGCCCGGCCGGAATGGCTCAACGCGAAAGCCGGCGTCGCGCAGTGCCTGCGCTGCTGCGTTTACGGCAGAACGAGTCTCACCGGTCACCGCCGCCAGGCCATCATCTTCGAAATAGCCGATCGCATTCTTCCGCAGATCGTCCAGGCTGGGCTCGCGCAGAGCGAGCGGAGGGCTCACCGGATCGAGACCATCCTGTCCGCTGAGCGCGCGGAAGAGCAGCGAAATGTCGGCAATGGAACGCGCCATGGGTCCAATGACACCGAGAATGGAGAACGGCCCGACGCACGGAGGAAGATGGCCGCGGCCGGGAATGCGGCCCGGCGTGGGCTTGAGCGAACAGATGCCGGTAAAATGCGCGGGCACGCGCACGGAGCCGCCACTGTCGCTCCCGAGGCCGGCGGCAGAAAGCCCTGCGGCGATGGCCGCTGACTCACCTCCGCTCGACCCGCCGGGCGATCGCTCCAGGTCCCACGGATTGCGCGTCTGCCCATGCAACAGGTTCGCCGTTTCATACGCCATCAGCAGCTCGGGGCAGTTGGTGGTGCCGAGGATCAGTGCACCCGCCGCGCGCAAACGCGCCACCGCTTCGGCATCTTTCGAGGGAACCTCACCTTCGTACAGAAAGCTGCCAAGCTCGCAGCGGCAGCCCGCGGTGGCAATGGATGACTTGATCGTCACAGGAAGGCCGTGCAGTGCGCCGTGCGGTTCCGGCGCGGCTTCGAGCTCGCGAGCACGCCGGCGAACGCGCTCCGGATCGAAATCAACCAGCGCACGCAATGCGGGATTCAGGCGCTCGATCTGCCGAACGTGCGCCTCGGCCAGCTCCGTCACGGAAATCTCACCCGTGCGCACCATCTCCAGCTGGCGCGATGCCGTCGCAAGGACGATCTCGCTCATCGCCGGGTTCCCGCAGCAGGTCTCGCAGGCAGATCATCGAGCGGGGTCGAAGGCGACCATTGAAAGTCGAAGCGGTGGGAACGTACGGGGTCGCCGGAATCGAAACGATCGTTCCAATCCAGCTGGTAGGTGAGCGAGTCAGCATTGTCCGGATACTTCTCCGGCTCGGAATATGGATATTGGCTCATGCCGTGGAACGGCATCTGCGCCACGGTGAACGGCGATGCGTCCCACCAATCCATGTCCTTCACGTAGCCGTTGGCGTAAAAGAAATAGTCGCGCTTCCATCCGGCCGGAAGCGCAGGCAGTTGGGAGACGTCGAACTCCGCCGCAATCTCTTCGCCGCTGCCAAAAACTGCAAAGCGATTGTCGATGGCTTTGAGCAGCGGAGTCACATCGCCCATGCGCGTGTAGCTGCCGCGCTCGTGTTGATACGTACCCGTGGCGCTGACGAGGTTGTAGTCATAGCGAAGATCGCCGGGACTGGGCCGGTCGATTTCCTTGGGATAACCGCGGAAGCGCAGCGTGGCCGACGAAAGCGGCGCTTCACTCGTCCGGAACCGGGCATCCGTGCTCTGGTCGATAAGCACCTGGTCCCAGTAAATCTGCAGATTCGTCATCAGCCGGATGTGCCGCGTGCCCGGAGGCAGTTTGCCGGTCAGATCGACTACGATGGTGCGCTCGAGACCGGCGGGGAATCCCGCATCCCCGGGAATGCGCAGCCAGGAGCCATCGGGCCGCTGCGCTTCGACATACGGCGGAATCTCTTTCAAGCCTGCCTGCCATGCGGCGTAGAGCGAGGTTGCGCTGAAGTAGTTCACGTAACCGGTCATCAGCAGCCGCAGGGGCGCGCCCGGCTTTACTTCGCCCAGGTCCAGCGTAAGCGCGTGGAGATTGGCAAAGCCGTCGTAAGGGAGCGTCGTGAATCCGCTTGCAAACCGGTGATCGCGGCGGCTCAGTAGATCGAGCACGTCCCGGCCTTCGCCATCCCATGCGCCTGCGGGAAGGCGCGCACCGGAGCTGGCCACCACCCGGCCCGAAGCAAAAGGCGGATCGTCAAGAAAGCGCTCGTCGGGATTCACGTCCACATCAGCCGGATGGTCAACCGCGACCAGACGCAGCTGGTCAATGTAATTCACTTCTTCCATCGGCTCCATAAAGCGCACGCTCACCCTGCCGTCCACCGGCGCCGCGCTCGCGCCATCCACTTTCACCCACTCGCCGGGATTGGGAATATTGGTGCGAGCGGGTGTGAACCAATGGCCCACGACGGCCGCGCCGATCACGTCGGTCACAAATTTGTATTCGTGCCCGTCCCAGACAAAGAGCACCGGGCACGAGCTGCCGCGGCGGTCCGCTTCTTTCATGGCAATCACGGGCTGCTGCGGCAGATCGATCTCGTCCTGCAAAACGCCGGTCGGCCACAAAATGCGCAGCAGATCGATGCGCGGAGCTGCCCCCAGTCCCACCAGGATCTGCGGCGCAGCCTGCGTCTGGTAGCCTGAAGAGCCCGGCAATTCCCATTTCTGCCAGAGTTGGTTTGCAAAAACCTCAACCTTCACGCCCAGCGCGGTCCTGTTGTCGGCCAGTCCGGTCAAATCGAGCCGCACAAAGTGGTTCTTGTTCGCGCCCACGTTGCGCAGAAGAATCGGAGGAGCGTTCAACTGCGTCACGATCAGATCGGCCGCGCCGTCGCCATCCACGTCCGCGGCAATCAGGCCTCGCGGCGCCTGCAATCGAACCGCGTCCAGCCCCAGTGCGTGGCTCACATCCTCGAAGCTTCCATCGCCCCGGTTGCGGAAGACGCGCACTTCAGGCCCTTGGCGCGTCTCCACAACAGCAGCTAGGTCGATCCATCCGTCGTTGTCGATGTCGATGGGCGTGAGCCCCCACCCGCGCAAAGCGCCCTGGAGTGGAAGCTCGACCCGCGCAAAACGCCGGCTCACGTGGTCCGCGGCTTGCACATTGCGCCAGAGCGTAACTCCGGGCGCACCCGCATGCGTGACGGCAACGTCCATCCATCCGTCCTTGTTGTAGTCGAAGACGGCAATGCCGGTCGTGGGCGGCAGAGCCGTGTCCTCAAAGAGAGGAACAGCAGGAAATTTGCCCTCGCGCGGATTCACATAGATCAAGGGCGCGGGAGCGTCGCCGGTCACAGCCAGATCGACGGCGCGGTCGTTGTTGTAATCCGTGAGGATCGCCGCTGCCGTGTTCCCGCTCCCGCCCAATCCGGTTGGTTCCGTCTGCTCCGTAAAGGTTCCGTCGCCGTTGTTGCGCCACAACACATTCGGCGCATCCCCGGGTTTCAGGCCCGAGCCGGTCAGCAGCAGGTCCAGATCGCCGTCGTGATCGTAATCGACGAAGGTGATCCCGGTGGGGTGATTGCGCGGCACGATGCCGGATTTGGCCGTAACGTCGCTGAATTTCCCATGCCCGAGATTGCGGAAGAGAAGGACCTTGTCCTCAAAAGCCACGGCGAGGTCGTTCAGTCCGTCGCCGTCGAAATCGCCCACCGCGCAGGCAACTGCGTGGCCGCTGGCTTTCAGGCCCGCGCCCGCCGCATCCCAGTCCACAAAGTTGCCGTCGCCGGGGTTATGCAGAACGCGGATGGCCTGCGTGCCCTCCTGCATCAATACCAGATCCATCTCGCCCGAGCCGGTTGCATCCATCATGCACGCGCCGCCCGTGGTCGCATAACTTGCGGCCGCCGCCTGCGCCACCAGCGGCTGCGCTACAAGGTGTACCGGGATCATGGCCGGCCGCGGGCTCTCTGGCTCTTTCACCGTGCTCGCCAGCGAGTAATGGCCCTGCTCGCCATAGCTCAGGCCGATCGCTGCCGAAATCTTCGTGCCCGTTAGGTGCTGGAAGCGCCGGAAGTGCTCTCGCGCTTCGTCCATACGGCCGGTGCGCTGGAACGATCGCGCGAGTACAAATTCCGCCGAAGCGTGCAGGGGATCGATGGCAAGCGCCTTTTGGAGCACCTCAATCGCCTTGTCGTACTGCTTCATCTCCTCGTAGGTGACGCCTTCGAAGTAAAGCGCGTCGGCGTCGTTCGCATCGAGTTTGGCTGTCTGCTGAAAACTGGCCAAGGCGGAGTCGAGTTCGTTGCCGGCTCGCTGCGCCAGGCCCAGGTTGTACCACGCCTGCGCGCTCTTGGGATCGATAGCAATGGATTTGCGCAGCCACGCCTTGGCGTCATCCAGTTTTTCGAGCGTCAGCAATGCGATGCCTTCGTTTGTGGCAGCCTGGGCAAGATGGGGATCTTTTTTGTACGCCGCTGCGAATGCATCCGCGGCGCGCTGGGTGAATTGCTGCCCCATCAGCGCCACGCCGCGATTATTCAATGCAATTGCTTCAAGGTCGTATCGTTCCTGCGCTCCGGCGTGAAAGGCAATCGCCGCCAACAGCAACAAAGCACCCACTCCGGTTCTTCCCATGGTCAACGCGCCAGTGCGCATTCCCTCCGTCCATGCGGGACCCTCCAGTGTACGCGAGGGGGACGGAAGGCGCGGTGGCGGCCGGCGAAACCGGGAAAACACTGGGCAATGCGTGTACGCGAGCAGGGGATGCCGCATGGCCCGCACGTGGCCCGTGAACGGCATCCCTTCATGCTTCGGTTTCTCTTACTGCTGGTCGAATTCGATGATCTCCGCCGGTCCGCCGCCGATATCCAGGAGGTACACGGTGGTGCCGTTCGTCAGGAGCAGGGATTTGGTTCCATACCCTGACGTTCCCGTGCCATCGGCGTTGATGGAGTAGGTGGCCTGCTCGGTGAGTCCGCCAATCTGCGCAGCGCCGATTTCGTCAGCATCGAGTGTGAACATGGCCACGCCGTCGCTGGCTGAAGCCGAGCCAACGAAGGTTTCGTCCTCACCGCTGGGCATGTTGGCCATGCTGGTTTCGAAATTCCCCGAGACAGAGGAAGTGCTGTAAGTCTCGCTCGGCTGCACCAGCGCGGTTCCTTCAAAAGCCGGTGCGCCCGCTCCGCTGCTCTGGTCGATCAAGAAGGCGGCCGTCCCGTTGACGCCGGCGCTGGTGATATAAATGGCCGGTTGTGTGCCGCCACCCGTTTGCGTCATCGTGATACGCCCGGAAGCCGCATTGACGGTATACGTGCCTCCAATGCTGATCGGTGCGCCTTGAGCCTCTCCGGGTCCATCGAGCTCATATTGGTAAATTGTCGCGCTCCAGTCACCTGCGTTGAAGTTTACGATCCCGAATGTGGCAAAGGAATATCCGCGGTTGCTGGCGTCGGCTCCCGATGCCGCAATGATGTAATTTCCCGATGCGGAGGAGCTGGTGAAGGAACTGGCCGTCTCCAGCATCATCCCGCTGGCCACGGGGTTCGTGGTGATGGGGTCGGAGGAGAGGAGAAATACTTCGTCCGCATTCACGATGTAGGCGATGTAGTTGTACGTGGTGCCCCCAATGGAAATGCTGGCGGTGGTGCGGCCGTTCGCATCCGGAGCCGCGCCGAAACCTCCACTTCCCCCGCTCATGCTCGCATTGACGGTTCCATTGTCGTTTGAATCGCCATAAATATCGGTGAAACCGCCCGAAGAGCTGTTGGTGAGCGAGCCGCCGAAGGCAAAGTGGCCCACGGAGGAATCGTCGCCGCTGATACCGAAGGCGAGGTTCGACGCCAGCTGGTTGAACGCGAAGTCCGCGGAAGTTTGCAGCGCCAGCGAGCCGGTTTGCAACTGGCCGTAGCCGGCCTCGTTGTCGAACTCCATGACGCGGCCACGCGAGGCCACGCCGGAAGTGACTCCACCCAGAACAAAGGCGTAGGTGTTGGTGCCGTTTGCCGTATTGATGGTGATGCAGCCGGATCCATTCGCGCCCACCGAGTAGTAGCTGCCGGCATCGATGGCCACATTCGTGCTGCCGGTGGTTGAAGCGCCGCTGTTCGAGTCGAGTTCGCCGCTGGTCACGCCGCCGGCGCCATTGGCGGTAAAGCTTGCCAGAGTAGCCACGGGGACGCCCAGCCCGCCGCCGTTGAATCCGCTCACCAGCATCGAATAGGTTCCGTTGAGCTCAGACTCGCTGCCGCTGGCGCAGGCCGGGTTGTTGTATACGGTGAGCGTCAAGGAAGCGCTCGCGGTGTTTGAATCGGAATCTTCCACCTGCACGGTAAATGTGGAGGCGCCGGCGGAGGCTGGGGTTCCGGAAATCACGCCGTCGCTCGAGCCCAGCGAAAGTCCGGTGGGTAGCGATCCGGAGGTGATGGTCCAGCTCAAATAAACTCCACTTCCTCCGGAGGCGTCGAGTTCCGTGGCGTAGCTCCTGCCGACATCGGCAAATTGCAGGCTGGCGTTGTCCACTTGCAGCGCGGAAGGATAGATCTGGATCGCTTCCGGCCTGGACGTCGTGTTGGAATCGGCGTCTTCGAGTTGGACGACGAAGCTCGATTCGCCTACTGTAGTCGGCGTTCCGCCGATGGTTCCGTTGGAGGCCAAGGTGAGTCCCGCGGGAAGCGAACCGGAAATGATGGCCCACGTATATGGCGCAGTGCCTCCAGTCTCCTGCAATTCAGAGCTGTAGGCAGTGCCCACGGTGCCGTTGTTCAAGGTGTACGATTCGATCCGCGGCAGGTTTGCATTGTTGATGGTGATGCTGAAGTTTGCAGTCACTGTGGCCGGCGTCGATTCGGAGTCAGTAACCGTAACCTGGAAGACACTGGTGCTGGGAGTGGTGCACGTGCAGGTGGGCGTGCCGCTGATATCGCCGCTGCTGCTGAGAGTCAATCCCGCCGGGAGCGACCCGGAAGTCACAGCCCAGGTATAGGGACTGGTGCCGCTTGTGGCGGTGAGGCTGTTGTTATAGCTGACACTGGTTTGTCCGTTGGGAAGGCTTCTGGTTGTGATCGAGAGCCCGGAGAATATACGGATGGACAGGCTCGACGAATCTGCCGTGTTGCTGGCCGAATCCTCGACCTGTATTTCGAAGGTCGACTTGCCCGGCGTGGTGGGTGTACCGGAGATGACGCCGGTGCTCGAGTCGAGAGTGATCCCGGCCGGAAGCGAGCCCGAAAGAACGCTCCAGGTATAGGGAGGAGTTCCGCCGGTGGCGACCATGGTTTGCGAGAATGCAATGCCCTCGGTGCCCGTCCAGCTTCCCTCGGTCTCGACGGTTAGCGGTGCCATCGTCACTTTAATGCTCAGGGCCTGCATGGCGGTATCGCTGTCCGTGTCGGTTACCTCCACGGTGAAGCTCGAGGTCCCCGTCGCCGTGGGTGTGCCGGAGATAACGCCGGTGCCGGCGTTGAGCGTAAGGCCCGCAGGCAGTGAGCCTCCGGAGAGGATGCTCCACGTGTAAGGAGGCACTCCGCCGGTTGCCTCCAGAGTGGATTGATACGGCTCATTCGTTACCCCGTTCGGCAGCGACAGAGTGGAGATGGTGAGAGTGGCGGCAGTGATATCGAGCGTCACATTGCCCGTTGCCGTGTGGCTTTCGGAATCCTCCACCTGCACTTCAAAGCTCGAGTTGCCGGATGCGGTCGGTGTGCCGGCGACGACGCCGGTGCTCGCAGTCAGCGTGAGACCGGCCGGAAGCGAGCCCGAAATAATGCTCCACGTGTAGGGCGCGGCGCCTCCTGAGGCGGCGAGCGTTTGCGAGTATGAAGTACCAACCACGCCGCTGGCCAATTGTGTTGTTGTCACCTCCAGCGCCGCGGCGTTGACGGTGATGCTCAGGTTCTGCGTGGCCGTGTTGTTGTCCGTGTCGGTTACCTTCACTGTGAAGTTCGCGGTCCCCGCGGCCGTCGGCGTGCCGGAGATTACTCCGGTGCTGCCGCTGAGGGTCAACCCCGCCGGCAGCGAACCCGAACTGATGCTCCAGGAGTACGGAGACACTCCGCCCGTGGCCGCCAAAGTCTGCGAGTAGCTCGTGTTCACCGTCCCGGCGGGCAGCGAGGTGGTGGTGATGCTCAGCGACGTCGCGTTGATGGTGATGCTCAGGCTGGCTGTGGCCGTGTTGCTGTCCGAGTCGGTGACCTTCACCGTGAAGTCAACCGCCGGCCCTGCCGTCGTCGGCGTGCCGGAGATTACTCCGGTGCTGCCAGTGAGGGTCAACCCCGCGGGCAGCGAACCCGAGCTGATGCTCCACGTATATGGAGACACTCCGCCCGTGGCCGCCAAAGTCTGCGAGTAGCTCGTGTTCACCGTCCCGGCCGGCAGCGAGGTTGTGGTGATGCTCAGCGCCGTCGCGTTGATGGTGATGCTCAGGCTGGCTGTGGCCGTGTTGCTGTCCGAGTCGGTGACCTTCACTGTGAAGTCTACCGCCGGCCCTGCCGTCGTCGGCGTGCCGGAGATTACTCCTGTGCTGCCGCTGAGGGTCAACCCCGCGGGCAGCGAACCCGAGCTGATGCTCCAGGTATATGGAGACACTCCGCCCGTGGCCGCCAAAGTCTGCGAATAACTTGTGTTCACCGTCCCGGAGGGCAGCGATGTAGTGGTGATGCTCAGCGCCGCCGAGTTGATGGTGATGCTCAGGCTGGCTGTGGCCGTGTTGCTGTCCGAGTCGGTGACCTTAACCGTGAAGTTCACCGCCGGCCCTGCGGTCGTCGGCGTGCCGGAGATTACTCCGGTGCTGCCAGTGAGTGTCAACCCCGCGGGCAGCGAACCCGCGCTGATGCTCCAGGTATACGGAGACACTCCGCCCGTAGCCGCCAAAGTTTGCGAATAACTCGTGTTCACCGTCCCTGCGGGCAGCGAGGACGTTGAGACAGCCAGTGCCGCATTGATGGTGATCGAAAGCTGGGCTGTTGCCGTATCCGAGTCAGAGTCCGTTACCTGAACGGTAAAGCTCGAAGTCCCTGCCGCGGTCGGCGTTCCGGAAATTGTGCCTGCGCTCGAAAGCGTAACCCCGGCAGGCAAAGATCCAGCCGTCTTGGTCCAGGTGTACCCGGCGCCGCTGCCGCCTGTGGCCGAAAGCGGTTGCGAATACGCGCTTCCTACAACCCCTGCGGGAAGCGTCGAGGTGGATACTTTGAGCGCGGTGCCGTTGATGACAATGCCCAGAGCTTCGCTTTGAGAGTCCCCGTACGCGTCAGACGCAGTGACCGTAAAGCCGCTTGTCCCGGTGGTCGTAGGAGTTCCGGTGATGGCGCCGGCTGAGGACATGGTCAATCCGGCTGGCAGCGAACCCGTGGTGACTTTGTAGGTCAGCGTTCCCCCGCCGCCGGTCGCGACCACGGTCTGTGAGTACGCCACGTTCACCACCCCCGCAGGCAAAGAGGTGGTCGTAAATGTGATGGGCGGGGCAGCGGCGATTGTAATGGAAAGATTCGCGCTGCCGGTATCGCCGTAGGCGTCAGAGGCAGTGACGGTAAAACTGCTCGTGGCTGCCGTTGCCGGCGTGCCGCTGATGGCGCCGGCAGCAGACAGGCCCAGCTCTGCCGGCAGCGATCCTGCGGTGAGTTTGTAGGTCAGCGTTCCCGCGCCGCCCGTTGCCACCACTGCGGCTGCGTATGCCGTGCCAACCGATCCTCCCGGCAGACTCGTCGTCGTAAAGGTAATCGGGGGGGCGGCTGCAATGGTGATGCTGAAGGTCAGGCTGAAAGTCAACGCCGGCGAGCCTGAATCGGTGAGCGTGATGGTAAAGTCGCTGGAACCGGAAGCTGTCGGAACTCCGGTGATCGTGCCGGCACTCGAGCTGAGTGTGAGACCGGCGGGGAGCGTGCCTTGGGACACACTCCATATATACGGAGTCACTCCGCCCGACGCGGAAAAAGTCACACTATAGGTCGATCCCACACTGCCGCCTGTAAGTGGGCCCGAGGCGGTTCCGATGGTCGGGGGCACGACGATGGTGAGCGTCACGGTTCCGGTAATGCCTCCCTTTGCGTTGGAGGTTGCCGTGATGGTGACCGTGAACTGCGCGGTTACCTGGGCCGGCGCCGTGTAGGTTACGGAAGTAGATGTGTTGTTGGAGAGTGTGCCGCACGTTCCCACAGAGCAGGTGATCGACCACGTAACTCCGGCGTTGGTGGTGTCATTTGCCACCGTCGCGGTCAGACTGACGGAATCGCCCTCATCGAGGGACGTTGCCGACGGGGTGCCGATGGTTACGGTGATGGCCTTGTGGCTGCTCCCGCCGCACCCGGTGAGGGACAGAATATCGAGAGCGACGGCAAAAAATACCAGCAGCACACACGGGAACCAGCGGAATCCGCGAGGAGCAAAGGAGGCGTCGGAGGCGCAGGACGAATGGCCATGGGATCGTCCTCTGCTCGGCAAGAAGGATCGACGGAGCGTCGCAAGGCGAATGGTTTCGGTCAGAAATCCGGGGAATCCTAAGCTCTTTCTGCGAGTCATGGCAACACTCCCTCATCGCGAAAGAGCGCGCCAGACAGGGGGCGCCCTTTCGATCACAACTTTTGAAGTTGCTCAGTTTTCTCGCCTCTACGGGCGTCCCGTCGATTGGAACCCGTCGTCAGGCCGTAGCCAAAACCCAGCGACAGGAAAGCCCCAAGGGAAGACCCCAAGGTGGTGCTTGCTGACACGTCAAGCCGGCCGTGAAAAAATTCAACGGCTCATTCTACGTATGCGCAATTCAGCCCCAAAACAGCTCACGGATTGTGCGGGCGCGTTTTTTCTAGAACTCGAGAGTGGGAACATTCTAACGCCGTTTAGCTCACTGGTGACAACGCCGGCAAAATTTTTTCCCGGCAAACCGAGATCGCAGCGCGAACCGCGATGCCGGGTTCTCCGCATAGAAACCAGGACCGGGAGATTCCTTTTCAGTCCGCAGGGAGAGCAGCTCGCGGCGCCTTTTCGAGACCTCTTGCGGATTCGTTGACCGGAATTTTGTTGCAAGTGCATTGAGCGTTTGATCTCTTCAAAACAGAATTACTCGCGTTACCGCCAACCGTGCGGCGTAGTAACTGGATCGCTGATCACGTTAGATAGTTACCGTACCTTCGTCTCTCCATTAGTCACATTCCGTGCTAGAGTTTGAAAATCTTGCCGATCTTTCGTATCTCCTTCGCAAGGCCCGGAACCAGATCGCTTTTGAAGATCGGCGGTAAAACAAGAGCAATTTCCTTCAGTAACGATGGAGCGGCTGCAATAGCCGTCGGTAATTACCCCAAGGTTTGCGTATGAGTTTCACAGCAATTCCTGACGTGGTCGCAATCGATATCGCAGGCCAGTGCGATCGCGGAAAGGTTCGCGAAGAAAATCAAACCACGATCCGTCACACCAGCACGCGGCTCGGCGATCTACTCGTGGTTGCCGACGGCGTCGCCGCCAGCAGGGGCAGCCGAGCCTCGCAGATGGCAACGGAGACGATCTCATCCTGCGTTGACGGCATGCCGGCGTTTTTCCCGCCTGAAATTGCGGTTGAGGAATCGGTGTGTCATGCGAACGCGGCGATTGCTGCCGCCTCCTCTGCGGCGCCGCATGGCGCGGATGTTCGCGTGGGCGCCACGGTGGTTGTCGCGCTGCTGCGTACGGACACCGATCGCCGACATGCGCCTGTGAAGGCGATCATCGGCCACGTGGGTGACTGTCGAGCGTACCTGGTCCACAACCGGAAGCTCACCATGCTCACCCGCGACCATTCGATCAGGCAGAATCAGCTCGACAGAATGCCGATCACAGCTCCAGAGGCAGAGACCCATCCGGATCGATCGACGCTGACGCGGTTCCTGGGTCAGGACCTCAACGTGCGCGTGGAAATGCGCGAGGTGCCGCTCGATTTCGGCGACACACTCCTGCTCTGCTCCGAGGGTCTTTGGGGTTACGTCTCGGAGCATGCGATTGAGCGCATATTGGCCGATGGGTCTCGCACCGCGGGAGAGGCAACGCGCGCGCTGCTGAATCTTGCCCTCGATGCAGGCGGTTACGAAAATGTGGCGATGGAAATCGCCCGCTTGAACCCAAGCGCCGATTCGGGGGTGGAATCTGCCGGCGCGGTCGAAGTTCAACCCGAGGCGCCACCGGAAATCGAGCCCGGGCGCGAGTCCGCGCCCCCGGCGGAAGACACCTCTCACAGCGAATGGCCCCTGTCACCGCTGATGCCGGAGAGAGCCGGCTCCGTCACCGAGCTTCCGCTTCCCAAGAGAAAGGGGGTGCTTAATCTTGTTAAGGGTCTCGGAAAACACAATTCAGACCAAGACGCCATCCCCGAGAAGCCGGCAACCGCGGAGCCGGCCGCTCCCGCCCTGAGCGATCAGCCGGCGGTCAACTGGGCCACACCGGAGCCAATTATCTACGGAACAGGGCTGAGTTCGGTCCAGCTCAATGCCACGTCTCCGATCCCGGGAAAATTCCTCTATACGCCGGGCGCGGGCTATGTGCTTCCGGCAGGCACACACACGCTCTGGGTCACCTTCAATCCGGCCGGCTCGCCGGGAGACAATCCGGTGCTGGCCGAGGTTACCATCGCGGTCGCGAAAGCCGCGCCTTCCATCCAGTGGCCCCCACCTTCTCATATTCCCCCGGAGGTCGCGCTTGGCTCCATTCAACTCAACGCAACGGCCTCGGTTCCGGGTACCTTTGAGTACTCGCCAGCGGCTGGCGAGGTGCTCCCGGAAGGAGTTCACACTCTTTCGGTAACGTTCACTCCCAAAGACCTGGCCAACTATACAACCGCGCAGACCACCGTTCCCGTCACCGTGGCCAAGGCCGTCCCGGAGATCGATTGGACGCCGCCCGACGCAATCCCCTGCGGTACCCCCCTCGGCGCCAAGCAGCTCAATGCCTCGACCAGTGTCCCGGGCACGTTTGCATACTCCCCGGCCGCCGGTGAAATGCTTTCGGCCGGATCGCATACGCTCTCGGTCACCTTCACGCCCAGCGATGGAGTGAGCTACGCACCTGCGCAGGCAACCGTGCCGCTTACCGTGATCCGGGGAACCCCGGTCATCTCCTGGCCGGCGCCGGAAACAATCACCTATGGATCCGCCTTGAATGAAACCCAGCTGAACGCAAATGCATCGGTGCCTGGAACCTTCCTTTATAATCCCGGCCCGGGAGCAGTGCTGGCTGTGGGGAAACACACGCCTTCTGTCCTCTTCACGCCCTCGAATCTGTCTGATTACACTCCCGCACAGGCTGCCATGCAGCTCAGCGTCGCCCAGGCAACTCCGGTCATCGGCTGGCGCGAGCCTGACCCCATATACAGCGCCACCCCGCTCGGACCGGCCCAGCTGAATGCCCGCGCCTCAGTCCCAGGAACTTTTACTTACAGTCCGGCGGCCGGCGAAACGCTTGGGCCTGGAGTCCATACGCTCTTGGCCACCTTCACTCCTGCCGATGGCGGGAACTTCACGCCGGCGCGGGCCAGCGTATCGCTGACCGTGGCCGAAGTCGTGCCGGCGGTGATTGCCTGGCCCAGCCCTCGCTCGATTTCTTATGGAACAGCTCTGGGCGGGGAGCAGTTCAATGCAAGCGCTTCAGTGCCGGGATCGTTTCTCTATACCCCGGCAGCCGGCGTCGTCTTGCCGCCGGGTGAGCATAGACTTTCCGTCATCTTTACCCCGGAGGATCAAGAGAGGTACGTCACAGCACACGCTGCCGTGCTACTTATCGTAGAGGAGCTGTCCAATGTTGGCTCGCTGTTCAGGGCAGCTTCGCCGGTGCCGCTTGCTTCCGGCATCAGCGCTCAGGCTCACCGGCCCGGCCCCGCCGAACCAGAGGCTCGGGGAAAGAACGGTCAAGCCGGCGAAAGACCTCAACGGGAGACTCGCACTTATAAAGGTGCCATCTACGAGAAAGGAGACGACGGCCAATGGCATCTCCAGCGAAGATAACCGAATTTCTACCCGAAACACTTCCTGAAGATTTCGGCGAATGGGACGACGCAGGATCGCTCGCGACCAAACCGGCCCGCATTGCCGGCGCTGAGCTCGGCCCCGTCCCGGTTCCCAAGCCGGCCGCGCAGGCCGCAGCGTCACACATTATCGTGGCTGGGTCAGGGAATCTGCGCCAGACGCTATCGCCCCTTTTGGCTCAAAGGGTGTCAGCGCTATCCGCGGCCGACAAAGTTCTCTTTCCCGCTTTTCGAGTCAGTGCGGCCCCGAGGCTCGTGCCCAAGCCTGCGCGGAAAAAGTGGCCCATCCTTGCAGGCGCGAGCTCTGCTCTGTTGGTGATCCTGGCTGCAGTCATGATCTCCGTGTGGAACGAAAGGCAGGCGTTGCCGGTGGTGGCAGTTCCCGATCCGCTGCCTGCGGTTTCCCCAACGGAGCAGCCGCAAACCCCGGATTCCACACAGCCCCTTTCGACGCTCCCTGCCCCGGCTCCTGCGCAGCCCACCGCACCTGCCCAGAACCCCCAGAGCAATGCGCCTAAACTCGCTGCGCCGGTTCAGCAGAATAAGAACGCGAGCCCCACGGAGGCGCAGGCGCAAATGATGAATAATCAGCTGAGCGCGCCGGCCCGGATTCACCCCGCAGCGGCACTTGCAGCGCAGACCCCTCCGCCGGTGAGCGGCTTTGCCGGAACCGGCATGGATGGATCGGCGAATAACGCGATCGGCGCCGTCTTTGGCAGCGCCCAGCAGCCCCACGTGCAGGCCGCATCCCCCAAGATTCTCAATGTTTCGTCCGCGGTTGCATTTGCGTTGCTGGTCCGGAAAACGCCCCCGATTTACCCGAAGATTGCCAAAGACTCTCGCATTTCCGGGATGGTGGTTCTGCATGCGCAAGTCTCGAAGAGCGGGACTGTGGAAGACGTGCGCGTCGTCAGCGGGCCGGAGATGTTGCGGCCGGCGGCGGTGAACGCTGTCCGCTCCTGGCGCTTCAAGCCCTATGAGGTTGACAACCAGCCCACGGTTTTCGAAACCACCATCAACGTGGCCTTCTCTCTCACCGATTGAAGTCCCCATGCCTGCGCCGGGCCGTTCGCGCTTGCATCCTCGATCTCAAGATCGAGTTCCACTTGACTCTCAGCGGTCCCTTCGCCGGCCACCGAGCACAGCGGATTACTGATTGCACTACGTGTCCACATCCTCTTCGGCGAGCAGCCGGCCGAGGCGATCGAGCTTCTTCTCCCAGGCCGTGCGGTGATCGCGAACCCATTGTTCGAGCGCGCGGAACCCGGCAGGCTCAATACGGCAGGTCCGCACCCGTCCAACTTTCTCCGTATGCGCCAGCCGCGCATCCTTGAGGATCTGCAGGTGCTGCGCGACGGCGGTGAGCGTGATCCCGAGAGGCTCGGCCAGCTGCGAAACCGACATGGGCCTTTCCACAAGCCGATCGAGAATGGCTCGCCGCGTCGGATCGCCGAGCGCGTGAAAGAGCCGATCGATATCGATGGGTCGATCCCGCATCGAGGCCCCCTTACTGCGCCAGGTCCTTCCGCAGCCGGTCGATCAGCCCGTTCCATCCAAGCTCAATCATCTTCACTCCGTCGGGCCAGTCAATGTAGGTTCCCTGGTGGGTCAGGATCAAGTCCGTTCCTTCCTCCGCAGGCAAAAACTCGAACGTCGTCAGCATTACCACAATCGGCTTTCCATTCAATGACATCCTCGAGGTCATCACGATCCGTTTTTCGGATTCAATGTCCTGATAGGCGCTTTCGTTGGCGATCTCCGATCCCGCGATCGGGTGGCCCTCCCTGAAGCGATACCGGAACCGCTCGATTCCGCCCACGCGAAAATCCATATGGAACTCCTGGAGGTCGTGCTGGTCGCCCTCGGCGTACCAGCGGCGCTTAAGGGCGGGCTGGGCAAAGCCGGAAAAGACGCGTCCCGGCCGCCAGGGAAAGTTGCGTTCGATAACAAAAGTGTTGTGGATGGTCTTCGGTTCAGTTGCAGTCATGGGATCCTCCATTCGAAATATAGTGAAGCAACGACTTCAGTATTAGGCAAGCCCGGAAAATAGTCAAGTGAAAACTTCAGTATTTGAGAATTTTTTTTGCCCCCATCATCCAGCGCCCGTTCTCCGCTATTTTTCCTGGAGCGGCCGGTCTGCGGGCACAGGCGCCGCGCCCGCGCCGCCGCCCACGTTAAAGACGCGCGGAATCCGCTCCGCGGCCGCGGGCAGCGCGGGAAACGCTGCATGCGGCTCCGTCTGGTACCAGTACGCGGTTGAATAAAAATTGTCGGAGCGGTGGTTGGCGTGGCCGTGCTCGATGGTCACGCGGATCGATTTCTCGAAAGCGATGGGGCTCTCCACGTGCCAGCGATACAGGCAATAGCGGCCGCCGATCCGCTCGGGATCCACCACGTACGGCGCACCGTTGTGCTGGTAGCCGAAAGCCTGCCCGCCGAAATCCCACGCACCATTGAAATAATCCTCGGTACCGGTGCCGTTGATGGTGGGCAGCGTGTCGCCGTCGATGAAGATCATGTCGTCGCCCTCGCCGAACCATCCGTTCTGGTTCTGCTCCACGGCCTCGGTGACGCCCAGAAAATGTCCCTTGCCCGCGGCCTCAAGAAAAACGTAGTTGTCCGCGCCGCTCAGGTTCTTGCGCTCGTTGATCCCCGGGCTGCCGTTGTCCGTCCAGTCATTCGTCCAGCCTTTCGACGGCGTGGCCTGGCGATACTGCGCATGAAAGCGGCCGACGTCTTCGGGCAGGCTGGGGAAGAGAACGTAATCGACGGCGAAGTAGAGGCTGCGCACGGCCGCGGCGCCCTCGTTCTCAAGCGTCATCCGCGCAGCGGCGGCAAACGGCATGGGGAAATAGGCGTTCAGCGCCTTGATGGGCGCCACAGCCAGAAGAGCGGACTGGTAGACAAAGTATTCGCCCAGGCCGAGCCCGAAAAAATCGCCGATCGGCGCTTCGACCGAGGGCGCAGCCTCGCCGTCCCACCACGCGCGCAGGACAAGGTTCTTCAAGTGCATCGGATCGGGTGAATTGATGGTGAACCAGAGATGCTGGATTGCCCCTGCGCCCTCCACAGCGAGCAGGGTGGCCGTCTGGCCCGGCTCCACGCGCACCCAGTCGGCATTGCCGCCGGTGCGATCCCAACTCGAGGAGCGCCGGCTCTTGTAACTGCGCAGCCGCGCCAGCGCCAGCATTTCCTCTGACGCCGGTGAGGATTCGGCGTTTGCCGCCATAGCGGGCGCTCCCAGAAGCGCCGCAGCCGGAACAACACTGCTGAGCGCGCCCAGAATGGTGCGCCGCGTGGGCAGGTTTCGCCAGTTCTCAAGACAATTCATACCCATCTCCTCGAGTTCTAGAAGCAATGCGAGGGTATTGTAATTTGGTCCCGGCCCGGGTACCGATGCGCGGGCCCGCAAGCCGTTGAGCGCGTTTTTCTTCCAGGCCCCTTGCCTGTTATGGTCAGTGAGGAAACCACGGTTCGTGGACCCATCCCTGCAATGAACGCCCCATCGGGAAATCGACCTCATGTGGAAGCGCTGGCGAATCCGGTTCCTGCTCTTTCTGGCCGTGCTTGGCCCCGGATTCATCACCGCCAACGTCGATAACGATTCCGGCGGCATCTTCACCTACTCGCAGGCCGGCGCGCAATACGGCTACACGCTGCTCTGGACCATGATTCCCATCACCATCGCTCTGATGGTGGTGCAGGAAATGTGCGCGCGCATGGGCGTGGTCACGGGCAAGGGGCTGAGCGACCTCATCCGCGAGGAGTTCGGCCTGCGGCTCACGTTCGTGCTCATGGTGCTGCTGGTGGTGGTCAATTACACCAACGTGGTCACGGAGTTCATCGGCATCGCCGGCTCCATGCACCTGTTTCACGTTTCCAAGCTTATTTCCGTTCCTCTCTGCGCCGTGCTGGTCTGGTTCCTCGTCGTCCGCGGCGACTATAAGAGCACGGAAAAGATCTTTCTCACGGCGTCGCTCGTTTATATCGCCTATATCTTTGCCGGCGTCCTCGCTCAGCCGGACTGGCACGAGTCCCTGCGGGCCACCATCGAGCTTCCCCCCAGGTCCGTCTGGCGCGACAAGGCTTACATCTACATGGCCATCGGCGTGGTGGGCACCACCATCGCTCCCTGGATGCAGTTCTACCTGCAGTCTTCGGTGGTGGAAAAAGGCATTCGCGTGAAGGATTATCCGGCCTCGCGCCTCGATGTGATCGTGGGCTGTTTCTTCACCGATCTCATCGCCTGGTTCATCGTGGTGGCCTGCGCGGCCACGCTCTTTGTGCACGGCATGGGCGCCATCCAGGTGGCCGCGGACGCCGCCGAAGCCATGCGCCCGCTGGCCGGCGACTACGCCTTCATCCTCTTTGCCTTCGGGCTCTTCAACGCTTCTCTCTTCGCCGCATCCATTCTCCCGATCTCGACGGCCTACACCGTGTGCGAAGGTCTGGGCGTCGAATCGGGGGTCGACAAGAGCTTCCGCGAGGCGCCGTTTTTCTATTGGCTCTATACGCTGCTCATCGCAGGCGGAGCCGTCACCGTGCTCATCCTGCCGGACTCGCAACTGATTAACGTCGCCATTCTTTCGCAGGTGCTCAATGGAGTTTTGCTCCCGGTCGTCATCATCCTCATGCTGCTCTTGATCAACCGCAGAGACCTGATGGGCGAGCACCGCAACTCGCGCCTGTGGGACGTGATCGCGTGGGGCACCAGCATCCTCGTCATCGGTATGACGCTGGTGATGCTGTGGGGCATGATTCCCGGCCGCTAGCGCCGTTTGATGGCCGCGAGCCGGGCCGACAAGCACCCTCCCTCTTTCTCTCCTGGCAGAACACTGCCTAGGGCTGAAAGCGGATGACTGCCAGCCAAAGACCTCTCAAGCACCTTGTCTGCCGCCAGCTTGCGAATCAGCCCCGGGTCTGCGTCAACTGATGGCCGTGGCCTGTCCCTGCACGATCGCCTTCGGGCTTGGACCAAAGCGGTTGTCGCCGGGCGTGCCGTCAAGGCAAAGAAGGACGAGGAGAATAATGCCGCCGACGGCGGGAATCAGGCTCACCAGGATGAACCACCCGCTCTTATCGATATCGTGCAGCCGGCGCACACAGACAGCCAGGCCCGGCACCAGCACCGCTAGCCAGTAAATGATAGCCAGGCCGAAGAACACCATGGCGATGCTGCCGCGCATCAACAATAGGAGTCCTGCCACGTACAACACCATGGTGATGACGATGTTATACAGCGTGAACATCCAATACTCTTTACGCCGCGAGCGGCCGTTGAACTCGGCATAGCGCTTCAGCGCCATTTGATACCATTCCATTTCCTATCTCCCTTCTTGAAACCGCTTGCTCACAACCGGTCTCGCGCGTGGGGAGGACGGCGATTGCGCTGGTCTAGGCAGGTGGTCGGGTTTTCCTGGATGGGCTCTTTGAGCCGCCGCCAGAATAACCGAATTTGGCCTCTGCAGTCGGCAATTATTTTTGCGAGAAGATTTCCCTCCGCGGGGAGCGGAGTTAAAGCAGCTTGCCCGCCGCCAGATCGCGGATCAGTCCTCGGTCAGCGGCTAGAAACTCATAGGCGGGCAGCTCAGCCAGCTTCACCCAGCGCACTTGCTGGTAAACGCGGTTCTGGATTTCGCCCGCAAACTCGCGCACCGAAAAGAATTGCAGATCGACGGCGCCCCCGTGGCGGTAATTGTGGCGGATGCGCGTAACCGGCGGCCCAATGCTTGCCGCGATGCCCAGTTCTTCAATCAATTCGCGCGCCAAAGCCTGTTGCGCGCTTTCGCCGGCTTCGATCTTGCCGCCGGGAAACTCCCACAGCGAGGCCATGGGCTGGTCGGCGCGCCGCTGGCCGATCAGCACCTCGCCGTCGCGCACGATTAACGCCGCGGCCACAAAGCGCAAGGCCGGCCCGGGAATGCGGGACCCGGCGTTGGGCGAGTTCTCTTCCACGCCTCCAGTGTAAACGAAACAAAAGAGATGCAGAACTCGCCCCGCTGTCCGAAAGCAGCCATCGTCCGGCCGCCCCCGCACCGCATCGGTTTGGCAAGCCGGTCACTCCCCGCCCACCGCCGCTTCAAACTGCCCCGCCGCCGCAGGCCGGAAATAGCCCCAACCCCGCTTGCCTGCTTCTTCAATGAGGGCGGGGGAAGGATTCACCGGGAAGGGGCACCGCGCCATTGCGAGCATCGCCAGGTCATGCAGCGAGTTGCCGAAGACCGCATCGGGATGGGGCAAACCCACGCGCCGGAGCGCCGCCGCCTTGCCTTCGTCGGTAGGCACGTCCTTCAGCTCGCTCGTGATCACGCCGCCATGCACGCGCACCTCGGCCGCCAGCACGCGCTCCTGGGGAATGCCGAACGCGCGCGCTCCCTCGTCCACCACCCAGCGGTTGGTGGAGCTCACGGCCCACAGGTCCACGCCGGCCGTCTTCAGCGACGCCACCAGCTTGGAGATCTCAGGAAAGATATGTCCGCGCACAAACTCGTTGAAATACCGCTGCGCTGCCGCCTGCAACTCCTGTTCCCGCAGTCCGGCATAGATCTGAACCATTTCGCCGCAGATCTCGAGTTCGCTCACCTGTCCGGCGCGATAGGCGCGATAGCGATTGTCGATCCAGTCGCTGGTCGCACGCGAGACCAGTCCCTGCTCCAGCGACCACGCCAGGAAACCGTAGCCTGCATCGCCGCCCCACAGCGTTCCGTCGCAATCGAAGACGGCCACGCGAGGGCTGCATGCCAATACCAGCCGCTCAAACTCGTCCGCCTTCCACGCGCGCGCTTCAGTCCCGGCTCGCTGCGCCTCACCCTCAGTCCAGTTCAAGGAATCCATTCATTTTCCATTCTCTTCTAAAACGGCAAACCTTTGCATGCGGACCGCGCCCATGAGCCATCGGGGTAACCGGCGGAAATGTTGATCGCAAGTGAATACGCATGAATTGCAAGTCCTTTCTTATTGCCGATGTTGATTCCTTGATGAAAGTGGTTCGGTGGGCCCGGGCGCGTCTCCAGGCGCTCATCGCTTACAGGGGATAATCGGGGATGTGGAAGGCCCAGGCAATCTTTCCCTGCTCAAGGACTACCAGGCGTATCTGCGCGTCGAAAAAGGTCTTCGCCCGCTCACCTGCGAAGCTTATCTAGGCGATCTGCGCACCTTCGCCGAGTTCATCGAAGGCCGCAACGGCGTGCTGCTCACCGCCGTCGAAGCCGACGTGCGCGCTTTCCTCGAGCATCTGCGCGCGCACGGCATCGATTCCCGTACCGCGGCGCGCAAGTTGAGCTGCCTGCGCGGCTTCTATAAGTGGCTTCTGCTCGACCGCCGCATCCACCACGATCCCACGGTCAACATCGAGTCGCCCAAAACGTGGAAAGTTCTGCCCAAGTCGCTGGCCGAGCCGGAGGTCGCGGAGATGCTGGAGCGCGCCAACATGGCGGCCACGCACCCCAAGGCCAACGCCACAGCGCTGCGCGACCACGCCATCCTGGAGCTCCTCTACGCGGGCGGCCTGCGCGTCTCCGAGGTCACTTCGCTCTCCACCAGCGATCTGGCGCTCGACGCGGGCCGCGTGCAGGTGCGCGGCAAGGGCGACAAGGAGCGTATCGTACCGCTCGGCCGCACGGCCATCGCCGCGCTTGAAGAGTATCTGCGCGAAGGCCGGCCGCTTCTCGAGCGCATCAGCACCGCGCGCCAGGCCCGCCTCGCGCGCCCAAGCGGGGCGCGGCTCTTCCTCTCGCTGCGCGGGATGCCGCTCACCCGCCAGTGGGTGTGGCACCTGGTCAAGATGGCCTCCAGCTCCGCCAGCCCGCACCAGCTGCGCCACAGCTGCGCCACGCACATGGTAGAGAACGGCGCCGACCTGCGCAGCGTGCAGATGATGCTCGGCCACGCCGACATCTCCACCACCCAGGTCTACACCCATCTCGCCCTGGGAAGACTCAAGGCCGTGCATCGCATGCATCATCCCCGCGAGCAGCGGCGCACCGCGGCCGCGACCGACGATCAGGCCGCTTCCCGCGCCCCATCCCTGCGCGTCTTTCCCGGAGGATCGATTGCCGGCAGCGAACCCGGTCCCCCATCTGCTCATCTCAATCCTGAGAAGGAGCCCAAGTGAGCGCTTCAGCCGGGCCCGAGTCTTCTTGCGCCAAGCTGGTCACTGATTTTCTCAACGTGCTCGGGAATGAGCGCGGCGCCTCTGCGCACACGCTGCGCGCGTACCGCCGCGAGCTCGAGAGCTTTGCGTCCTGGCTCGAGTTGCGGGCCTCGGCGGGCGCAGATGGAAAAATCCCCGTTGAGGGTATCGAGCATACGCACATCCGCGCTTATCTGGGCACGCTCTATGACCGCGGTCTTTCGAATGCCAGCACCGCCCGCGCCCTTGCCGCCATCCGCAGCTGGTTCAAGTGGCTCGCCCGCGCCGGCCACATCGCGCAGAACCCCGCCGCGCTTGTCTCCACGCCTAAGCTTCCCAAGCATCTGCCCCGCGTGCCCTCCATCGAGCAGATGAATCGCGTGGTCGATTCCGTGGGCGACGATGCCGCCAGCTGGCCCGCGCGCGATCGCGCCATTCTGGAGCTGCTCTATGGCTGCGGCATCCGCAACGCGGAACTCACCGGCCTCAATCTCGAAGACATTCACTGGGCCAATGAAGCAGTTCTGGTCCGTGGCAAGGGCCAGAAGCAGCGCTACGTGCCCCTGGGCGCGGCCGCCGCTCTTGCCGTGCGCGTGTACCTGGTGGAGCGCGCCGCGCGCCTGGCCGCAGCGCGTAGCGATCGATCCGCGCATTCGCCCGCGCTCTTTCTCAATTTGCAGTTGCGCGGCGTGGGCGCAAAAAGCCAGGCGCGGCTCACCACGCGCAGCGTGGGCCGCATCGTCAAACGCATTGCCATTCTGCGCGGCCTTCCCTCGGACGTGCATCCGCACACCCTGCGCCATGCCTTCGGCACGCATCTGCTCGAAGAAGGCGCCGATCTGCGCTCCATTCAGGAGCTGCTCGGCCACGAGCGGCTCTCCACCACGCAGCGTTACACCCAGCTCACCGCCGCGCAGCTCGCCGAGGTTTACGACAAGACTCACCCGCGCGCGAAATAGCGCCTCTCAAAAACTGACTTTGCGTTCCGGATACCACGTCACCTGAATGTCGGTTGTGGTCACCGTCTGCTCCCCCGGCAGGTAAACGGGCGCCTTCCAGTGCTCCAGCGTGAAGCTGCCATTCACCTCGATGTCTCTGCCGATGCGCTTGACCGCCTGGAAGCCGAGGTCATTGAGCGTAGTTCCCCCGGGCGTCAGGCATGGGTTCGTGACCGAGCAGGGAAAGGACGTGTCCGTGAACGTCTCCGCACCGGGGATGAATTCGCTGGCCGCCTTCTGATTGCGCGCGCTCACCTGCACCCACTCGTCGCCGCTCAGGTGATACGTCACCCACGCCTGCCCGCCCTTGTCATTGCGCCCGATCCAGTCGCCGAAGAGTTGGCCCTGGTTGGTGTAACCCTGCTTCTGGATCCCCTCCCAGTACATGAAGTGGCCATACACGTTCGTGCCCACGTCCACGGCGGCGGGCGCGGTCGACGCCGCTTCCACGCGCACGTCGAGTTTGGGGACGCCGGGCACGTGTGAAAGATAGAGTCCCGGGCGAATGGCGCTCCGGCGCGGCGCCGAGATCGGGCTTACGTCGTCATGGACTTCGGAATCGGTGTAGAGCGTGAGCCATTTGCGCACAAACGGAAGCCGGTAAGAGAAGTCGAAGGCGCCAAAGCGCGCGCCGGGATCGCCGGCGCCGTTCTTTTCCGTAGCGGAAACGTTCTGCACGCTGAAGAAGCTTTTCAAGAAGGTGTGCAGGTTGATCGGCTCATGCCCGTGCCCGCCCCAGATCACCGTGCGCTCGAATCCAAACTCCAGGTTCTCCGTGGGCTTGAAGCTGACCTTTTCCATGTGCACCCATGGGTCGCCGGGATTGATCACGTTGGCGAGATTGTCTGAGGGGTTCAGCTCGTAGGCCACGTTGGGCATGAAGGTGTGGCCGCGCAGCGGGCCCGCCAGGAATTCGTATCGGAACGGCCCGAATACGCGGGAAAGTCCCGGCACATGCAGCGGCTCGATGCGGTTGATCTCGAATCCGTAAATGTTCTGGGCGTTGTTTGACCATGCCATGCTTCCGCCCAGCGCCGGGCCCAGCCACTGGTCCTGCTTGCCGAACGAAATCACGTGATTGAGGACCTGCGCGGAAATACACGCCTCGAGAAATCGCCCGTCCGTCGCCGTCGCGATGGGTCCCATGGGAATCGTGGCCTGGTTGTAGATCGCGGTCGTGTTCGCGTACGGCGGCGTGCTCGAGGGCACGTAAAACAGCGTCCCATCCACGGTGGAGAGCGCCTGCGCCAGCGATTGCGAATAGCCCGTGGCTGAGGGCGCACCCGCAAACTCGCCGCGCACATACAGCACAAACCGGCCCGCGGCTGCGTAGCCGCTCGCGCCGGAGTAGTTGTTGAATCCGCCCTCATACGGCCGGCCGTAGTCGTTGATCACCGTCGCGCCCAGGTGATAGCTGTCGCGCAACGGCGTGCCGCTGATGGCGCGCGCCACCGTGTACACTGATTCGACACGCGTCTCGCCCTGATGCGTCAGGCAGGGACCCTGCACATCCTGCTCGAGAAACCGGTTCAGCGCGTCGTAGATCCCCTGTGCCTCATCGGCGGTGGATTCGCCGTCGGCTTCCGCGTCTTCAATGCGCGCTCCAGTCTCCTCCAGCATGTGCTCAAGGCTTGCACGCGTCCACGGCCGCAGCCCCAGAAACACGCTGTCCACATAGCCCAGCCCATAGAGCCGCAGCATGGCCGGATATACCCAGCTATCCACAGGAACGTAGGGCGAGCCCAACGCAGACGGCGCGCAAACCGGCTCGGGGCGGCCTGCATCGCGCGCCTCAGCCGCCGCTGTTCCCGGCTGCTGCGCACGGAGTGATTCCGCGCTTCCCAACAGGAGCCCCGCTGCGATGGCCGCACATTGGACCCAAAGAGCCACTGCCGGACGCCCGCTGAGACGCATACCCTCACTCTACCACTCGGCCGGCAGACGTTTGCCGCGCCCATCAGCGCCTCTCCACGCATAATTCCGGGCCACGGCGCGCTGCTTATTCGACAGCTCGCTGCCTTGATTGAAAGCACCATTTTCGAGGGCTCAACAGTGCGCGCCGTTGCTCACCGAAGTCACGGCTCTGTCAAGCATGCGTTCCAGCCCAGCTTGAGTTTGCCTCTTGAGTTCCATCGTCCACAAACCTTTGCCGGCAAGGTAACGCTCCGTCTTGCGCACGGCATCGTCGTCCCCGCGGCTTCGCCTTTCTGGTTTGCGCAGCGCCGGCCACTGTCTGCACTCCATCAGCGTGGGCCCGTTGCCGCGCCGCGCGTGCGCCAGCGCCTCTGCCGCCACGCGATAAACGGCTACCGCGTCCTCGCAATCCACGACAATGCCCGGCAGACCGCAGCCGTCGGCTATTGCCGCCAGATTCTCCGCCTCTCGCTTGCTGTGGCAGACAAAGAGAATCGGCAGCCTTTCCGCGGCCGCGCTGTGCAGCACGTCTTTCGGCGCTCGTGCAAGCCCGCTAAACAACGCCACCACGTTCTTCTTCTCTCCGCACTTCAGCGCACGCGCGGACTGAAGCGCTTCGTCCCAGGGCGCGCCGCTGCGCGCTCGAGCGTTGCGCTCGCCGGTCTGGGCGAAAGCAGTTCTGATTGCGTCTTCTGCGGCCGGTTCTTGCCGTATGAGTCCCGGTAGCAGGCTTCCGTCCAATGTGCTCACCTGATCCTGTGGAAGCAGATTGAGGGCCACGCCCGCCGCAACCGCCTCGCGTCCGCGCAGCCGCGGAATCGGCCTGATGGATTCCGCCCGCATGCGCCGCTCCAGCAGGCGGCACGTAAGCATAGCCGTGTAAAGAGCCACCAGCTTCTGGTTGGAAATAAGTGGGAAGCCACTCTCGCTCGGCGGCGTCGCCGTCGCCGGGTCGCGCTGGTGTTTGCGAGGAGTCATCGGCTTCAGGAGACCTCAATATGGGTTGAATGAAAGCGTAATGCGAACCCGGCGCCCTTGGACCCTGGGAATTCATCGTCGGCGTCGGTTAGGTCGAGTAATCCGCGTTGATGTGAACGTATTCGACCGTCAGGTCTGTGGTCCAGAACACGCACGCGCCCTGTCCCTGGTGAAGCTCGATGGAAATCGAAAATTCACTTTGGCTCAGGTAAGCGTGCGCGGCGGCTTCATCATATTCAGCCGCGCGCCCGCCATCGCAGCAGATGGGCAGGTCGCCGAATTGGATGTCGATCCGGGCGGGATCGATCTGTGCGCCGGAGTAGCCGATGGCCGCCGCCAGCCGGCCCCAGTTCGGATCGCATCCCGCCCACGCGGTTTTGACCAGCGGCGAGTGCGCAATCGCTTTGGCCACGCGCAGTGCGTCCGCGTCCGAAGCCGCGCCCGTGATCCGCAGCTCCACCACGTGCGATACTCCTTCGCCGTCCGCGACGATTTGCCTGGCGAGCGAAGTGCACACCTCTGTGAGCGCGCCTTGAAACGCCCTGTCGCCGCGCGCGACTGAAACTCCGCTCGCCCCTGAGGCCAGCAGCAGCACCGTGTCGTTGGTCGACATATCGCCGTCGACGGAGATGCGGTTGAAGCTCTTTTCGATAGCGGGCTCGAGAAACGTCTTCAGGTCCGCGGGCTCGATGGCTGCGTCGGTCAGCACGTACACCAGCATCGTGGCATGGGGCACAAGCTGCGGATCAATCATCCCCGAGCCCTTGCCCAGGGCCGCGATGCGAATTTCGCCGCTCGCCGCTCCGGCGCCGTCGATGTGCACGCGCGCAAACGCCGTCTTCTCCATCGTGTCCGTGGTGAGGATCGCCCTGGCCACTTCAAGAAAGTGATCTTGCTCCCCGCCCAGCCGCGCCGCCAGTCCCGGCATCGCCGCGGCGAGCTTTTCAGCCGGCAAAGGCACACCGATCACGCCCGTCGAGGAAGGAAAAACTTCTTCCGGAGCGCAGCCGAACACCCGGGCCGCTGCCGCGCACGTGGCCCGCGCCGCATCCAGTCCCGCCTGCCCCGCGGCGCAGTTGGCGTTGCCCGCGTTGATGGCCACCACGCGCACTTTGCCGCCGGAGGCGCGCAGATTTTCCTTGTCGACGATCAGCGGCGCCGCAATCACGCGATTCGCCGTGAACGCCGCCGCCGCGCTCGCCGGCTCATCTGCGACGATCAATGAAAAATCCGGCCGTCCGCTGGCCTTGATCCCGGCAATGGCCGCGCCGAAGCGGAATCCGCGGGGAATCGGAAATGGAGTCGCGCCGCTCATACTGTCAATCCATCAATGTAGCAGGCGGATCCCGGCCGGGCATTCTGCGCATGCGTTAATCTGAAATCCGTGAGCAGCGCGCGCAGCAGCAACCCGGCTCTGCACCAGGACCCACGCGAATCTTCCGGCGACGGATCTCGCGCCGCGGCGCATGCGGAATTTCTCGAGCTGCGCCACGTCGATGTGGCGCGCGGCGAACGCGTGGTTTTGCACGACGTGAACCTGCATATCCGCACGGGCGAGCACGTGGCCATCCTCGGACCCAACGGCTGCGGCAAATCCACGCTGATCCTCGCCATCACCTGCCAGCTCTATCCCATCGTCCGTCCGGGAATGCATGTGCGCATCTTTGGCCGCGAGCGCTGGGACCTGACCGAACTGCGCCGCCACTTCGGTATCGTCGGCGCCGATCTGCCCGGTGAGCGCACCGCCGTCACCACCGGTCTCGACGCAGTTATCGCCGGCTTTTTCTCTGCCTCCACGCTCTGGCCCAATCTGCATGTCACCGCGGAAATGCGCGAGCGCGCCCGCGAGGCCCTCGAGCGCATGGAAGCCGCGCATCTCGCCGGCCAGCTTGTCGGCGCCATGTCTGCCGGCGAAAAGCGCCGCATCCTCATCGCCCGCGCCCTCGTGCACCGTCCCCGCCAGCTCCTGCTCGACGAGCCCTCGAATGCGCTCGACCTGGCCGCGCAGCGCGAGTTGCGCGAAACCCTGCGCCGCCTGGCCCGCGAGGGCACGGGCCTGGTGCTGGTTACGCATCATCTCGGTGACATATTGCCGGAAGTTGATCGCATCATTCTTATGCGCGCCGGCCGCATCGTCGGCGACGGTCCCCGCGAGAAGTTGCTGACCGAATCCACGCTCAGTGAGCTTTTCCACACCCGCGTGCGCATTGGCCGCGACGACGAATGGCTGCATAGCTGGTGAAGGGAATCGGCCGCGCGCTCCAGCGCCTTAAGCGGCACCGCTTGGGTTAGAGTGGAATCCATGCAGGCGGCCAGACAAACCACAAGTGGAGCCGGGCCTTCAACCGGCATGACGCTGCTTGCCTTCGCCATGATTTATTTCGTCTGGGGTTCCACCTTCCTGGCTATTCGCATCGGCGTGCTCCAGGTTCCCCCGCTGCTGTTTGCCGCCATGCGCTTTTTCGTTGCCGGGCTGCTGCTGTACGGCTGGGTGATGGCGAGAGGCGAGCGCGGACCCGATCGCCGGCAGTGGCTTTCCGTGTTCCTGCTTGCCTCCCTCATCTTCGTCGGCGACTACGGCTGTCTTTTCTGGGCTGAGCAGCGCGTTCCCTCGGGCGTGGCCGCGGTCCTGCTCGCCACCATTCCCGCCTTTATTGCGCTCTTTGAGATCGTGCTGCTGCGCACGCAGCGGCTCACCTTTCGTCTTACAGGTGCGTTGCTGGTGGGCCTGTGCGGCGTGGGCGTTCTCGTCAGCCGCAGCCTCAGGCTGGGCGGCGCACCCGTTGACCGCGCCGGCGCCGTTGCCATCATCGCCGGGGCCATCAGCTGGTCAGTGGCCTCGGTTCTCATGCGCAAGCTGCCGCTGCCGACGTCGAAATCCGTGAGCTCCGGCGCGCAGATGCTCCTGGGAGGCGTGCTGCTCGCGCTGGTGGCATGCGTGCACGGCGAGCTGCGCGGCTTTCACCCCGCGGCGGTCACTCTCGAGGCCTGGATCGCGCTCGCCTATCTGATCGTCTTCGGTTCCATCATCGGCTTCACTGCCTACATGTGGCTCATTCACCACCAATCCCCAACCAAGGTGGGAACCTACGCCTATGTGAACCCTGTCGTCGCCGTGCTGCTCGGCTATTTCGCTGGCGGTGAGCCCTTGGGCGCGCGCACCGTCGCGGGCGCTCTGTGCGTGCTCGCAAGCGTGGTGCTCATCACCACCGCGCGCGCCGCCCAACCCAAGCCGGCAGCCGAGGTGGAAGTGACCGAGTAAAATGAGCGCACGCCAGTCACATCTCGAGGAGTGCCGAGCCCGAAGCTGTCCATTCGGCACCGCGCAAAACAATTGCGCAGGCCTTCACGCAATCTCGTCGGCGCTTGTGCTACCATCCAGGCAATCGGCTGTCTAATGGCCGGGAGGGCGAAGCCCCGCTCCTCTCCTCGAAAGCAACCGGCGCTCAGCCGCAGCCAGGACGGCAAATCGGGAGGCACCCATGAATGAGGTTTCCAGACGAAATTTTCTGAAGGCAGGCGTTGCCGCCGGCGCCTTGGCGGGCGTGAATACCCTGCACGCCGAGCGCGAAACGGCCGCGAGCCTCGTCACCCTGGGCAAGTCGAACGTGAAAGTGACGCGGCTGGCCTTCGGCACCGGGAGCTTCAGCGGCCGCGTGCAGCAGGAGCTTGGCCAGGAAGGCTTCAATCGCCTGGTGCAGCACGCTTATGAGCGCGGCATTCGCTTTTTTGAAACCGCCGAGTCGTACGGCGACTCGCAGCAAATGCTCGGCGTGGCGCTCAAGCCCTTCCCGCGCGAGAGCTACGCGCTCATGTCGAAAGTCACCACCAACGACGGCATCGATCCGCGCACCAAGCTCGACATGCTGCGCCGGAACTCCGATACCGAGTACTTCGACATCATGCTCCTCCACTGGCAGCACACCGGCACCTGGCCTGCGGACACGCGTCCCTGGCAGGACGCGATCCTTGAAGCCGAGCAGAAGGGCACCATCCGCGGCCGCGGCGCATCCGTGCACGGGCTGCCCGCGCTGCGCCAGGTGCCCACCATGGACTGGCTTCAGGTCGCCATGATCCGCATGAACCACAGGGGCGTGCGCATGGACGCCGAGGAGCACGACGCCGATGTCCTCGGCAACGTGACAGAGGTCGTGGAGCACGTGAAGCAGGCGCGCAAGGCGGGCCTGGGCATCGTCAGCATGAAGCTCATCGGCGAGGGCGTCTTCAATCACGAAGACCGCCAGCGCGCCATGCGCTTCGCCTTCAAGGATGCAGGCGTCGACTCGGTTACCGTCGGTTACAAAAGCACGTCCGAGATTGACGAGGCCGTTGACAACCTCAACCTCGCGCTCGCTTGACCCATCGCTGGCCGCTGCTTAAGCGCCTGCCTTTTGCGTAACCGCTGCCAGGTTCGCCTCGGTGGCGCCGGCGGCTTCTTTGTACAGCATGGCGCCGATGATGGTGCCGATTACGACCTCAAAAAACGCGCCGATCGTGGTGTAGAGCGTGAGGTGGCGCGAAAATAGGCCTGCCAGGTACATGAAGGCCGCGTTCGGCAAAAGCGTGCCTACGAACCACACCGCTGCGCCGGCTTTGATTGCCGTGCCCACGCCGGGGCCGAAGCGCGGCCGGATGGCAGCGTAGACCCAGATGGCCACAATCCCGCCCGCGATGCCCAGAAGGTTGAAGCCAATCCACTGGTTCGCTGCAAAGTTGGCGTGGCCCAGGGCCTTCAACCCCTCGGCCCAGCGCGGAGCAAGCCACACGCCGTCCACCAGGTACCCGAGAACATCGGAGACGATTCCCGCAACAATACCACCGAGGATCACGCGGCCCGTGCTGATACTGCTCATGAACTCCTCCTTTGGGGGACGGCGGGAGTATACGCGCGGTCCCGAACCGCGAGCAACCGAAAATTACGCCGCCGGCGCAGGTCCCGTAGCCGCGCTGGGTGCGCGCAACCCTCGGGGCGCTCTTGACTTGGCGTCCGCTCCGGCGCTACGGTGGGCTTACACGGGAAAGGAGGTTGATCCAGCCAATGAGCAAAGATTCTTTGAGTTGTACCCTACGTGAGGTGACTGAGGCCTAGGGCATCGCGCCCATGACTCAGGTAAGACCGGCGGGAGCCTGCTCTCGTCAGGCCCTGGCGATCGCGGCAGCGCGATGGCCTTAGTCCAATCCCAACAGATCACCGGCAGCGGCCTGGGGACGCGAGTTCCCAGGCCGTTGCTGTCAAGGGGCGAGAAGATGGAACACGATCTCGAAAACACCCTGCCGCTGCTTGCCCGCACGCCCGCCGTCCTCAATGCGCTGCTGCGCGGTTTGCCGGAGATGTGGACGGAGCGCAATGAGGGCGAGGGCACATGGAACGCCCGAAGCGTGGTAGCACACCTGATCCAAAGTGAGCATGAGAATTGGATACCGCGCGCCAAGATGATCCTTGAGTTCGGCGAGACACGCACCTTCGTTCCCTTTGGCCGCGAGGGCCACGCGCGCTTGGGCCAGGGAAAGACCCTGGCGCAGCTGCTTGACGAATTCGCCCAGGCGCGCGCGACGGGGCTCAAGGAGCTGCGCGCGATGAATCTGTCCACCGAAGATATGAATCGTCGCGGAAGGCATCCGGCTCTCGGCGCGGTCACGCTCTCTGAGCTGCTGGCCACCTGGGCCGCGCACGACCTTACTCATCTGCACCAGATCACGCGCGTCATGGCCGCGCAGTATCGCGGTGCCGTCGGCCCCTGGACCCGTTTCCTCGGCGTCCTCCAGTGTGCAGGCCACAGCCTGCCCGCCTGAGGAGAGCGAACCTGCCTGAGGGGCGGTTGCGGTTCCATGCCGTAGAATCAGCCTCAGCATGAAGTGTCCTTATTGCGGCTTCGGGCAGGATCGCGTGGTGGATTCGCGCGAGAGCAAGGAGGCCGACTCCATCCGCCGCCGCCGCGAGTGCGAGAGCTGCGGGCGCCGCTTCACCACCTATGAGCGCATCGACGAGATTCCCTACATGGTGGTGAAAAAAGACGGCCGCCGCGAGCGCTTCGACCGGCAAAAAGTGCTGAGCGGCCTGCTGCGCGCCTGTGAGAAGCGGCCCGTCTCTTCCGGACAGCTCGAAAAAGTCGTCGACTCCACCGAAGCATTCCTCGTTGACGCGCCGGAACGCGAGCGCACCACCAGCGAGATCGGCGAGCTGATTATGGAGGAGCTCAAGAAGCTGGACACGGTTGCGTACATCCGCTTTGCCAGCGTCTATCGCGACTTCAAGGACGTGCGCGAGTTCAAAGAGGAGCTCGAAGAACTGCTCCGCAACCACAGTCCCGCAAAGGGAAAGAAGTGAGAAACAGCTTCTAGCTCTTAGTTGCTAGCTTTTAGTTTGTGCTGTTGGATTGAAGCGTAATCATTAACGGACCGCCAAGAGTCGCTTTTAGCTGGGAGCTAGAAGCTAGGAGCTAGAAGCAATGTCTGACAACAAGACCCACCGCATCACGCTCATCCCCGGCGACGGCATCGGCCCTGAAGTCACGCAGGCCGTCCTCCGCATCCTTGAAGGCACCGGCGCCAGGTTCGAGTGGGAGCGCTATCTGGCCGGCGCTGAGGCCTTCGAGATTCACGGCGAGTACATTCCCGCCGCGCTCTACGAATCCATCGCGCGCAATCGCGTGGCGCTCAAAGGCCCGGTGACCACACCCATCGGCGGCGGCTTCAAGAGCATCAACGTTACGCTGCGCAAGAAGTTCGATCTCTTCGCCAACTTCCGCCCCGTGCGCGCGCTGCCCGGCCTGGATTCAAAATGGCCCGGCGTCGATCTCATCATCGTCCGCGAAAACACTGAAGGCGAGTATGTGGGTCTCGAGCATGAAGTCGTCCCCGGCGTGGTCGAATCCATCAAGGTGATCAGCGAGAAAGGCTCCACGCGCATCGCCCGCTTCGCCTTCGACTATGCGCGCAAGCACGGCCGCAAGAAGATCCACTCCATTCACAAAGCCAACATCATGAAGCTCTCTGACGGTCTCTTCCTGCGCTGCGCGCGCAACGTGGCCGAGGAGTTTCCTGACATCCAGTATGGCGAGCACCTCATCGACAACACCTGCATGCAGCTGGTCATGAATCCCTTCCAGTACGACACCCTGCTGCTCGAGAACCTCTATGGCGACATCGTCAGCGACCTCTGCGCCGGCCTCGTCGGCGGTCTCGGCCTGGTCCCCGGCGCCAACCTGGGTACGGAGTGCGCCATCTTCGAAGCGGTCCACGGCTCCGCGCCCGACATTGCCGGCAAGAACCTGGCCAACCCCACGGCGCTGCTGCAGTCGGCCATCCTCATGCTGCGCCATCTTGATGAGATCGCCGCCGCCGACCGCGTGCAAGCCGCCCTGGAGAAGGTTTATACGGCGCGCCAATCCCTCACCCGCGACGTGGGCGGCTCGGCCGGCACCAGCGAGTTTGCTGATGCCGTCCTGGCGGCCATGTCGTAGCGCGTTGTGCGCATTTCGCGCCGCCTCGGCATGAGAACTCTTGAAGTAACCTCAAACCGCTTGTTTATCCCATCCTTCCCGCTTGCCTGATCTGCGAAAAAATATTTCCGTCTCTCCGCAACTTACCTGTAACCTCGGGGTCACCACGGTATCAAGCCCTACCTGGGCTTCGGCTCGCTTCAAAACGCAAATCGCAGCACAACAGCTCTCGGGGAATCATTAAAAAAGGCGTCTTCGCACTGGATCTGCGCGGAAGGAATTGCGTTCTCATCGCGTTTTCTCGCCCAAGATGCGATGAACGCCTTCCGTCCGTTCGCTGCCATGGCGAAGATGCTTCCATCAGGAGGACCGTCATGAAGAGCGTTCCAGTGGCTCTCTGCGCTATCCTGTTCGCCGCGCCGGTGTCTGTCTACGCCGGTGAACAGATCATTCCCGCCGGGTCTCTGATCAGTTGCACCATGTCGGAGCCCAAGCTCAACTCCAAAACCACCGCCATCGGCGATCCCGTGCTCTGCCGCCTCGGCTACTCGGAGCGCTACGGGCGCTCCACTCTGCCCTATGACAGCTACCTCGTGGGCCGCTTCGAAGATTACAAGGATCCCGGTCATTTCGTCGGCAAGGGTTGGATGGAACTCAAGTTCGACCGCATGGTCATCGAGCCCGATACCGTAATCCCCGTGGACGCGCGCGTGGTGGGCGTGCCCGGTTATAACGTGGATGAGTACGGGCGCATCCTCGGCAAAGGCCACGCCGTGCGCGACACTGTGGAGTGGATGATCCCCATCCTCTGGCCCATCGACTTGATCAACCTGCCGCGCCGCGGGCCGCGCCCCACCCTCAAGGAAGAAACCCGGCTCACGCTCAAGGTGATGGACGATATGGAAGTGCCCATGGGCGAGCCGCTCGAGCAGACTCCAGACGGACTCTACCGGCGTCCCAGCGCCTATGAGCCGCCCGCGCCCGAGCAACAGCCACCGGCTCCGAGCCCCACGGCCATGGATTACGCGCCCGCTCCGGCCCCGCCGCCTCCGGTCGTGGCCTATGCGCCCGCTCCGGCTCCGCCGCCTTCGGTCTATTATTTTGCCGCGCCGCCGGCGGTGGTATACGCGCCCCGCCGATCAGTCCTTGTGATTCGCAACGGCTACGCCTACCGCGTCTTTGTTCCCTAGAGCGGTTCCACAGTACATGTAGCCATATTTCACAGTTGCGGAAGGTGGCTTTTTCTTGGTGAAAAGGCCACTCAGCATCTGCGGCTTCGGGATACAGCAACTGTGAAACCGCTGTAGCCTGACGCGCTTCCACTCCTGCGCACGCCCCGGCTCCCTCATCGGTTGGGCCGGGGCTCCCGCGCTTGCAGCCAGTCTCCGCGGGGGCCGCGCTGCAATCTCCTTTCGGCTCCCGATTTCGAGTGTGCGCTCCCCGGGAGCTCAGCGCGCCTGTCCGGACATGAGAAGCTTCTAACTTTCTGCGCAAAGCCGTTTACCTTCAGGCTCATCCTTTGCTGCCGCGCCCGCGCCAACCTCGTCCTCCTGTACACTGGAGTGTTCAGGACCATGAAAGCGAAGTATCCAATCGGGATTCTCGGCGCTACCGGCGCAGTGGGCCAGCGCTACATTCAACTGCTCGAGAACCACTCCTGGTTTGAGATCGTCTGGCTCGCAGCCAGCGACCGCTCCTGCGGCAAGGCCTACGCGGAAGCGGCCCGTTGGCGCCTCGATACGCCGCTGCCGGAGCGCATCGCCCGCATGGTCGTTTCTCCTGCCGAGCCTCCCTCCGTATCGTCCTCCGCCCCAAGAATCATCTTTTCGAGCGTCGACGCCGCCATTGCCCGCGAGATGGAGCCCAGGTTCGCCAACGCCGGCTGCGCGGTCATTTCGAATTCCAGCGCCTACCGCATGGCCGCCAACGTGCCCCTTGTCATTCCCGAAATCAACGCTGATCATCTGCACCTCATTGAGGACCAGCCCTCGCGCCGCGACTCCGGCGGCTATATGGTCACCAACCCCAACTGCTCCACCATCGGCCTGGTCCTGGCGCTCAAGCCGCTTGAGGAGCGCTTCGGCATGGAGCAGATCTTCGTCACCACCCTGCAGGCTGTCTCTGGCGCCGGCTACCCGGGCGTGCCTTCGATGGACATTCTCGGCAACGTGATTCCCTACATCGCCAGCGAAGAAGAAAAGATGGAAGCGGAGACGCTCAAGCTTCTCGGCAGACTGGAATCGAGCATTGCCGGCCACTCCGTGACTCCGCTCTCTGCCAGAATCACTGCGCACTGCAACCGCGTCGCCGTCCAGGACGGGCATATGGAGAGCGTTTCCGTTAAGCTCGGCAACAAGCTGGGCCGGTTCGTCACGCGCGAGGACATTCTCGCTGCTTGGGCGGAGTTTCGACCGCTCGCCGGCAAGGATCTGCCCTCCGCCCCGGATCAGCCCATCGAGTGGGCTGCGCAGCCTGACCGTCCGCAGCCGCGGCTCGACCGCAATCGCGGCAAGGGCATGGCCGTGACAGTGGGCCGCCTGCGTCCGTGCGGCGTGCTCGACTGGAAGTTCACCGTGCTCTCACACAACACCATACGCGGCGCTGCCGGCGCAACCATTCTCAATGCTGAGTTGCTGGCCAGCCTGGGCAAACTGGAGCCGGGCCGGTGGAGTGGAGAGCCGGCCGCTGCGGCCGCAACCGCGCACGCCTGAACCATGCTTCGGCTATACCTCTCGGAGTCCTCCCCATGTCCACCGGCCCACGCCGCGCCCGCTCGAGTGAAAACGGGAATGCACCCATGAACCTGGTCGTGATGAAATTTGGCGGAACCTCGGTCGAAGACGCGGCCGCCATCGCCCGCACCGCGGCCATCGTGAAGGGCCGCGTGGCGCAGGGGAAATGCCCGGTGATCGTGGTCAGCGCCATGGCCAAGGTGACGGATCAGTTGCTTCGCGCGGCCGGCGCCGCGGCGCAGGGCGACCGTACCGGGGCTTTGGCCATCAGCTCGCGCCTGCGCGGGCGCCATCGCGACGTGGCCGCCGAGCTTATTCAATCACCCAACGAATGCGCATCGACGGTCGATCTCATCGATCAGCGCTTCGACTCTCTCGATGAGGTTCTGCGCGGCCTCGCTGTCCTGCTCGAGCTCACGCCGCGCATTGCCGATCTCATCGTCAGCTACGGTGAGCGCCTTTCCAGCCGCATCGTCACCGCCGCCTTCCGTGAGCGCGGCCTCGACGCGGTGCACGTCGACGCGCGCCAGATCGTCGTCACCGATTCCGAATTTCAAAAAGCCGCTCCGCTCGACGCCGTCACGGAAAAGCGCGCCCAGGAAAAGCTGCTTCCCCTTTTGCACGAGCACAAGATTCCCGTCATGGGCGGCTTCATCGCTGCCAATGAGGCGGGCGTCACCACCACGCTCGGCCGCGGCGGATCCGACTTTACCGGCGCGCTCATCGGCGGCGCACTCTCGGCAGAAACCATCGAAATCTGGACCGACGTGGACGGCATCATGACCGCCGATCCCCGCGTCTGCCCGGACGCGTTGCGCGTGCGCGTCATCAGCTTTGAAGAAGCAGCCGAGCTCGCCTACTTCGGCGCCAAGGTCCTGCATCCGGCCACCATTCTGCCCGCCGTCAAAAAGAACATTCCCGTCGCCGTGCTCAACAGCCGCAATGCCAAATGCGAGGGCACGCGCATCATCTCGCTCGCGCCGCACTGCAAAAGCCCCTTCAAGTCCATCGCCGTCAAGAAGAAGCTGAGCATCATCGACATCGTGGCCAGCCGCATGCTCATGACGCACGGCTACATGAGCCAGATGTTCGCCATCTTCGACAAGCATAAGTGCCCGGTGGATATGGTCTCCACCAGCGAAGTCTCGGTTTCACTCAGCGTCGACTCGAACGCGAGCCTTCCTGAGATTGCCGCCGATTTGAGCAAGCTGGCCGACGTAAAATACGAGGGCAGAAAGGCGCTGGTGTGCATGGTGGGCGAAGACATCCGCGGCCAGAGCGGCATCGCCGCGCAGGTCTTCAGCGCCATTCGTCACATCAACGTGCGCATGATCTCGCAGGGCGCCAGCGAGATCAACATGAGCTTCATGATTGAGGAAGACGACGCCGACGAGGCCATCCGCTCGCTCCACGCGGCCTTTTTCCAAAACCCCGATCCCGCCGTCTTCGATGTCGAAGCCCGCAAGCCGCAGACAGTGAACAGTGGACAGTGAACAGTGGACAGCGAGTGCGAGGGAACCCGTTTGTTTTCGATTCGTACTGACCATGCTGAGGCTTTAGGCTGCTAATCTCCCCGCTTCCGGGTGCACAACTGATTTTCACCGCAAGGTGCCGGGCCTGAAATGGTGCAATCCTTTCGAGATTTGGTCGTCTGGCAGCGTTCGATGGATTTGGCTGTCCTGGTGTATCGCTTTACGCGCGCATTTCCATCCGAAGAGCTGTACGGGCTAACCAGCCAAATGAGGCGCTCCTCCATTTCGATTCCGTGTAACATAGCCGAGGGGCAAGGCAGAAACAACACCAGTGAGTTTCGCCATTTTCTGGGGATTGCGCGAGGTTCAAACTCCGAACTGCAGACGCAGATCGACCTCGCCCGCCGGCTTCAGTTCGGTACACCGGAATTGCTCAAAGAGGCAGAAGGGCTGTCGCATGAAGTAGGGAAAATGCTATTTTCAATCCTGGAATCGCTCAAGAGCACCAAACGCTGACCACTGACCACTGACCACTGTCCACTGTCCACTGTCCACCGTTCACTGTCCACTGTCCACTGAAATGCTCATCCTCGTGCTAGGCAAGGGAAAGACCGGAAGCCTCGTGGCCGAAGTGGCGCGCGAGCGCGGCCACAGCGTGCGTGCGCTCGACATCCTGGAGAACGAACACGCCGCTGCGCTCACCGCGCCCAATCTCGCCGGGGTCGATGTGATCGTCGATTTCACTGCACCTGAAGCAGCTGTTGAAAATATGCGCGCCGTGCTGGCTCTCGGCTGCCGCATCGTAGTGGGCACTACCGGCTGGTACGCCAAGCTCCCCGACATGAAAGCTCTCGCCCTCAAGCGCGGAGGCGCACTACTCTACGCCAGCAATTTTTCCGTCGGCGTGCAGAAGCTCTTCCGTCTCGCCGCGGAACTGGCCCGACTCGAGGACTACGATTTTTCCGTCACGGAAACGCACCACGTCACCAAGGTCGATGCGCCCTCGGGCACCGCTATCACGCTCAAGGAAATTCTCGCCGCCGCCCATCCCGGCGCGGAGATCCCCGTCACCTCGCACCGCGTCGGCGACGCCAAGGGCGAGCACGTCGTGACCGCGAAGAGCGCAGTGGACATCCTCGAGATTCGCCATGACGCATTCTCGCGCCGCGGCTTTGCGCTGGGCGCCGTGCGCGGAGCCGAGTGGCTCACTCGCCAGAAGACCGCCGGCGCCTGGGACTTCCGCGACATTTTCGACCAGCTCTAAAGCCTCGGCAGGAACATTCGCCTTGGGAATACTCCGTCGTCCTGGCACAGTCCGCCTCGGCGGACAAGTCGAAGGACGCGCAGCTGCACCCTCCAGAACTTACTGCTTTGGCGCGTTTAACTTCGCAGGTAACTTCAACAACTCATCCAAAGTGAGCACCCGCAGCGTCATCCGCGCCATCAGCACCGCGCCCTTGATCCAGTACACTTTGTTGATGCGCACGCCGATCGACGAGTGTCCCTGCATCTGCGGCTTCACATCGAGCGGCCCCTCGCCCTCAAGTTCATTGCCGGCGTAATCGCGATTGTACCCGTGCCCCGGACTCTAACGGGCTCGCCCATTGAGCATCGACTCCGCCTCCGCGAGCCGCTTCGCGAGAAACCGCCGCTCCGCCGCGCTCGCTGTGAGCGCCAGCGCGCGGCGATAGGCTTCAGCGGCAGGCTCCCATCGCTCCAGCCGCCGCAAAAGGTCGGCGCGCGCCGCCTTGAGCAGCGGGTAATCGCGCAGATCGCCGCGATCCTCCAGTTCATCGAGCAGACTCAGTCCGGCCTCGCATCCCTGCGCCATGGCCACCGCCGCGGCGCGATTCAATTCGATCACCGGCGAGGACTGCATCCGCAATAGCACGTCATAGAGGGCCGCAATCTGGGGCCAGTCGGTTGCGCGCGCATCCCGCGCCAGGGCGTGCAGGGCGGCAATCGCCGCCTGCACGGAGTAGGGACCGGGCGCGCTGCGCAGCGCAGATTCAGCCAGCCGCGCGCCTTCCTCAATCTCCGCACCATTCCATAGCTCGCGATCCTGTTCTTCAAGCAGGATCATCTCGCCCAGCGCGTCGAATCGCGCAGCACGGCGCGCGTGGTGCAGCAGCATCAAGGCCAGCAGCCCGCGCGGCTCCACCTGCCCGGGCAGCAGCTCCGCCACCAGCCTGCCCAGGCGAATCGCTTCTTCGCACAGGGCGCGGCCCTCGCCGGCCCCGCCGTACCCTTCGTTGAAAACGAGGTAGATCACCAGCAGAACGGCTTCCAGCCGCTCCGGCAAATCCTCGGCCGCGGGGGTTCGATACGGAATGCCCGCATCGTGAATCTTCTGCTGCGCGCGCACCAGCCGTTGCGCCATGGTCGGCAAGGGAACCAGAAAGGCTTTCGCAATCTGCTCCGTAGTCATTCCGCAGAGGGTCCGCAGGGTGAGCGCCACCTGCGCCTCCAGGCGCAGCGCGGGATGGCAGCAAGTGAAGATCAGCCGCAACCGATTGTCTTCAACCGCTGATTCGTCAAAGGGCTCGCGCGCCGGCTGCTCCGCCAAAACGAGCTTTTCTTCCGGATCGCCATCGTCTTCCCAGCGCGACCGCCGCCGCAGCGCGTCGATGGCTTTATGGCGCGCGGTGGCGATGAGCCATGCACGCGGGTTTTCCGGGGTACCCTGGCGCGGCCATTGTTCCACCGCTGCCGTGAAGGCCTCCTGCGCCGCCTCTTCGGCGATCTCGAAACTGCCGAAAAGCCGGATCAGCGCAGCCACAATCCGGCCCCACTCCTCGCGATAAACCTGCTCGATAACCCGGCCGGGGGGCATAGGACCAGCGTAGCCCAGCGGGCGTACATCCGCCTAAAGCCCCCGCGGTTGCGGTCCGATTGCACAACTACGCAGGAGGCCGCTCAAAGATGGGCCGGACTTCGATGGATCCAAACCGCGCCGAGGGAATGCGGGCTGCAATCGCCGTCGCCTCGTCGAGGTCCGCAGCCTCGATCAGATAGTATCCGCCCAATTGTTCCTTGGTTTCCGCAAATGGCCCATCGGTCACCACCCGCTTGCCGTCGCGTACGCGCACCGTCGTCGCCTTGCTCGTCGGGTGCAGGCGGTTCCCGCCTTTGTAGTTACCGTTGTCCATGATCGACTGCGTAAACGCGCCGAATTCCTGGGTCATTTTGCTCGCTTCCGAGACGGGCATTCCGTCCCACGCTCCTTCAGCGCCGTAAATCAGCAAGAGGTATTGCATGTTTTCAGGTCTCCTTGGTCCTGTTCTGCCTGGGAATCGAATGGAACCGGGCAGATTCGACAGTTCGCGCGAAATATTTTTTTGGAAAATCTTTGCGCCTGCTCGGGCAGCACGGCGCGAATTGCACAAGCGCCGTACCTCTCCACGCCATCCCATCCGTTATAAACTTTCAGGTGATGGAAACGACGGGATGCGGTACGGCTCTGGTGACGCCCTTTCGCGCCGATGGCGCGCTCGACGAAGCGTCGCTCTGGTCTCTGGTGAACTGGCAGATCGATTCGGGCATCGATTTTCTTGTCGCCTGCGGGTCCACGGGCGAGGCGGCCACGCTCGATGAGGACGAGTGGCTCGTGACCATCCGCCTTGTGATCGAGGCGGCCGCCGGCCGCGTTCCCGTGTGGGCCGGCTGCACCCACAACTGCACCCGCGTGGCCGTGCGCCAGGCCTCGCTGTTGCGCCATGTCCACGGCGTCAGCGCCGTGCTCTCTGCCAGCCCGTATTACAACAAACCCACGCAGGAGGGCCAGTTCCAGCATTTCCTCGCGCTCGCCCGCGCCGTGCACCCGATTCCCGTTACCCTCTACAATGTGCCCGGGCGCACGGCCGTCAACCTCG
>JASHOQ010000056.1 GCA_030041045.1 Acidobacteriaceae bacterium | reverse complement strand
AAGCATTTTCTGAGTAGCTATATCCCGAAGACGGAAAGCAGAGTCGGCGCGACCAACAGGGAGCGGCGACCTTGCGAAGGAACGAAGAGGACACAGTAACTCAGAAAATGCCGTAGGTTGTATCGGCATATAGGGGCGAGCGTGCAGCTGTCTCAATGCCTGTGCCCCTGCGAGAAAGGTATTTCAACTTCCGCGTAGCCTCCGGGCGCGCAATTTTCTATCGCGGCCACAATTCTGTCTAGATGCAGCCGGACCATCGGCCACTGCGAATTTCCAAGCACCACAAGCGAGATCTTTCGCCCGCTGAGATTCTGCTGGTAGCGAATGTTCTTGTCGGTGCTGAGGAGAAGATCGAATCCGGCCCTTTCTGCAGCCAGGAGCAATTCGCCGTTCTCAAGCTCATGCCAGCCGATCCTTCTCGCGAATGTGACTTCGTGCCCGACCAGGCTCTGCGCAATGGGATTTGGAGTGCCGTTGTCGAACAATATCCTCATCCAGCAAGCACGGGCTTTCTCTCCAGGCTCTCTGCCACAAAGTGAAGCACCGCTTCAATCTCCTCCGCCTTCACGTCGAATACCTCTGTGATTTCCCGTACCGACATACCGGCTTCGAGATTGGCGAATACTGTTTGAACAGGCATGCGCGTACCCCTGAAAACCCATGCACCACTCACCTTGCCCGGAACGCTTTCGACGGCTTCACACTGGGACCAATCGAGGACAGCCATTTGCAGGAACCTCTTCTTCAAGGCTACGCCAAAACCCCTCGTATGAAAACAGGGGCCTTAAGTTCGGTGATCTATCCTTCTTGCCATGTATAGGCTCGTCTACTCTTGACCCATGGACCTCGCCTTCCAATCCCTCGAGGGCCGCTTTGTGCGCCTTGAACCATTCGCTGCCGCGCTCAAGGAAGAGCTGCGCATCGCCGTCGATTGCGACCCGAAAACATGGCAGATCATGGCCGCCTGCGCCTATGGCGATCGCTTCGAGGAGTTCTGGTCGACGGCCTGCGCCGCGCCTCGAACCGAGCGCATGCCCTACGCCATCCGCCGGCTCCCGGACGGGCGCGTTGTGGGCATGTCGTCGTTTTATCTCCATCTTGCCAGCCAGGGCGGAATCGAGATCGGCAGCTCGTTTCTGCATCCCGAGGCGCGCGGCGGTGCGGTCAATCCCGAGGCCAAGCTGCTCATGCTCGAGCATGCGTTCGCCGCCGGCGCAGCGCGCGTGCAGTTCCGCGTGGACACGCGCAACCTGCGCAGCCAGGCTGCGGTGGCCAAACTGGGCGCTGTGCGTGAAGGCATTTTGCGCCGCGACCGGCTCACCTGGACCGGCTATATCCGCGATACGGTGTTCTTCTCTGTCCTCGATTGCGAATGGCCCCAAGTAAAGCGGCGCCTGGAAGAGCGCCTCGCCGGATTTGGAGCACACGGCACAACTTCCAACTGAGTGGGGAAGATACTCCGGCGGTCTCAAGCCCGCTCAGGGGTAAAATCAATGCAACGGAGGCCAGATCATGGCTGCGCCAAGCACGCTCATTTCCGTTGAAGAGTACCTGCGGACCGTCACCGATCCGGACTGCGAGTTCGTGCGCGGCGTCCTGGAGGAACGTGCCGTGGGAGAACTAGATCACGCAAGTTGGCAGAAGGCGCTTCTTCGCTTTTTTGCGGCCCGAGAGGGCGAGTGGGGAATCCGCGTCTATCCCAAGCTGCGCGTTCAGGTCGCGCCCGACAACTTCCGCGTTCCGGACATAACTCTCCTCAGCCGCAACGCTCCCCGCGAGCAGATCATCACTCACCCTCCGGTCGCCGCCTTCGAAATTCTCTCGCCCGAAGATTCCATGACGCGCATGCTCGCGAAGCTGGCCGACTACGAAACCATGGGCATTGGCGCCATCTGGCTCATCGAGCCGAAGAAGCAGCTTTGCTTCCGCTACCGGAACGGTCAACTCACTCCGGAGACGGTGCTGGAGCTGCCGGGTCGCTCGCTCCGCGTTCAGCTCGCTGAGATCGCGGCGCTCGCGGACTGACTCCCGCGCGACGCGTACACATACCACCCCAGCCACGCCGGCGCGGTCCAGAGATAAAAGGCTGAGGGCAACTGCATTTCGCGGAACACGCCCACGAAGCACGCGGCCGTGATCAGCCCCAGCAGCACCCACGCGCGCACGGATTTCTCTCGAGCGTAAATCCCCGCCAGGATCGCGGGAAACATCACCGCTTCATCGGTAAACCACGCATACGGCGCGCAGACCACCGACACGGCGAGCACCAGCAGCCCATCGCGCGTCCACTCCCAGCGCGCGCGCCGCGCCCAGTAAAACCATGCAGCCCACGCGCACGCGCACGCCTCGGGCGCAAATTCGATCCAGCGCGCGCTGTGATCCAGGGCAAAGCGCAGGCCCACGCTCAGCGTGGGAATGAATACGTCCATCAGCCGCGCTGCGTGCAGCATCTCGCCGTACTGGGCCCAGATCTGCCCGTCCATCGCCAGCGTCAGTCCGCAGCAGACGGCGAGCGCCGCAACCAACCCTCCCAGCGCGCGAAAACTCCGCCGCACCGCCGACTCGAGCACCAGCACCACCAGCGCGGGCAGAAACAGGTGCGGCTTCAGCGCGCACAGCGCCAGCGCTGCGCCGGCCAGCCACGGCCGCGTCCGCCGCCAGTAAAGAAAGGCCGTGACCTCAAGCAGAAAGAAGACGCCCAGCTGGCCGGCCATCAGGCACGAAAGCGTTGGGGGAAAGACAAACACCAGAACGTGCCAGCGGCTCTCAGGCCGCCCATGCAGCAGCCAGAGAAGCAACATGGCAAGCGCCGCGCAGCCGAGCGTGAGCAGCAGCCACAACACCAGCCCCGTCTTCGCGCTTACGTAACCCAGCGGAGCGGCGAGAAAAAACGCGATTGGCGGGCTCACCGTAACCTTGGGGAAATCCTCCTCCATGCCCCGCGAGCGCTCCAGCCGGTAAATCGCACTCACGTCGTAAGGATTGGCCCCATGCGCAAGCTGCTGCTCGGCGGCCCAGTACTGAATGAAATCCCGTTCGGTGGCATTCTGGTCGGTGAGGCTGAGGGCGTAGATCAACGTCACCAGGCAGGCTCCGGCCGCAATGATGCCGCCCGCGGCCAGCATGCGCAGTTGTTTCTTCACCCCTGGGGCTCCAGCAAAAGCAAATTTCAATCCCGTTGCACCCTCGATCATAACTGCGCAACGGCATGCAATTCGCAGCGCGCCTTCGCCCCTCACCCGGCTGGTCAATATCAGACGCGAAAAAAGGCGGGATCAGACGCGAAAAAAGGCGGGAGCAGACGCGAAAAAAGCGGGAGCCTTGAGTTCCCGCCTCGATCGCGCGACTACTGTCCGCGCTCTAGAACCGGAACACAAGCCCGATGGTTCCGCTCGAATTCCACGTCCGGTGGGGCGAGTTGCTCAACTCGCTGGTGTTGTCCCGGAGCGAGAATGCCGCCCCGATTCTGTCGCCGAAGGCGCGGATGGCGAAGCGCGAGTTCAGGTTCCAGGTTAGGCCGCCGCCCAATCCGCCGGCAAACGAGAGCGAAGGGGTTTCGCCCTCGCCGCCCGTGTGCTCCACGCCCATGCCGCCGTGAAAAAATCCGCTCACCGGCCCGTAGAGGTTGGCGTGGAGCTCGGGAAACACCAGCACTTCATAAACCGAAGGGTCGCCGGGGTTGCCGTTGTTCACGGTAAGCGTGGTGCCGCCAACCACGGTGGTGGTGGTGCTGTTCGTCAACGCCAGAGGGGGCTTATAGTAATTGATCTTGCCGGAAAGGCCGAAGTAGCGGCCCCACTCCCGCGTAAGCGCAAGGTTAACCCCATAGAGTCCAAAACGCGATTGGTTCACCTGGTTCAGGCTGGTGTAACCAAAGCCCGCATACGCTTCGTATCGATAACTGGGTGCGGTCTGGTCGGCCGGCGCTTGCCCCTCGGCAGGGGCGCTCTGGCTTTTTGCCTGCAAGGACAACAGCAGAATCGGAATTCCGGCCAGAAACACTCGAAACCACGTCCTCTTCAAATTCAAACTCTCCTCAATCGCCTTACCGGTTTCTGCTTGGCCGCCGGCCTTCTCGCTGGGCGGGCGGCCATTTGTGCAACGATGCTTCCAATAGACTATCCTCTCTCCCCCGCTTCCACGAAGCCGGCCCGCCCTCTCGCGCACCGCTCACCGCGCCTGCACTGGAACCGGCCCGGCAAGCCGAATCTGCCGCGGGGCCTGCGCGCCCGACCCGCTGTCCGCTTCGTCTTTCACTGTGACGCTCACGCCGCCCGGAAGATAGCGCCCGATCACCTGCGGATCGGCCCAATCCAATTCCGAGCCGGCGCCTTCAGATCCGGCGCCCCATGCGTCCGCAATGGCCACCAGGGTGTAGGCGCCCGGCGCCACATTGAGCAGGGCAAAGCTGCCGTCGGAATCGGATTGATCGCGGCGCGCGAGCGAAGCCATGGCCGATGAATCTCTGGGAACCAGCACCACCATCACGCCGGCCACGCCCTTGCCGTCCTTGCGCGCGAACCCCTCAATGCGCGCCGGATGCGCGCCCACCATGGCCACCACGCTCAGCGGCTGATCGCCCACCGTCATCCCGTCTCCCGCCGCCGTTTTTCCGCCCGCCGTCACCCACATCGCCGGCAGCGGCGCGCCTCCCGGAGTCCGTGTAATTCTGAGCCGCCACTCTCCACTGGGAACCGCCTCAAAATGGAATTCTCCAAGTTGGATGGGCGCCGTCTGATTGGTTCCCGGCGTTCCCCGCTCCGGGGACAGAGCCGCCTGCGCATCTTTCAACGGATTTCCTTGCGCATCCTCGGCGAGCCCCTTCACTTCCACGGTGGCAACGCCTGCATCTGGATCCAGTTGCTGGCTCGCGCTCAGATTCACGTCCACCATGCGCGGCGGATCGCCCTGCTGGAACTGGTACTCGCCCGGCGCCATGCCTGCAATCTCAACTCCGCCCGGACCGCCGGGATCCTGTACGTACCCGGCGTCCTCGACCGGCTCGCCGAAGATGATCTGACGCATGTCGATCGGCCGGAACCGGCTTTCCAACGTTCGAGGCAGGTTCACATCCAGGCGCAGCGCCGGCACCGCATGCAGGTTGAAGTTCACCTCCTGCCGGCTGCCGCTCGCAAGCTCAATGGGCGTGGCCGAGGCCTCGTCCGTGGTCGAATCGAAATAAGTCACCGGGTAAGCAACGTCGAGCGCCGCCTGCTGCTCCGTCTCCTGGGCTTCGCCGCCCGGGAATCGCATCGCATACCACGGCTCCGCGCGCACGGCCAGCAGATAGGTGCCGGCCTCGAGCTCGGAAAATTCGTACGCGCCCGCATCGTCGGTCATCTCCTGGCCCACCCCCTCGACTGTCGCCTCCGGTCCGTCTCCCGCCGGTTTCCTGAAGAGCATCACCTGCGCGCCCTCCACGGGATCGCCTCCATCGCCGGTGACCACTCCGCTCAGCACCGCATCCGGCGCCAGCTTGAAGAGCAGATGGCCGGTATCGAAATCGCCGTGGTTTTGGTCCGCTCCGGTCACAATCGCCGAATTGAAATCCTCATGCTGGTCGTAGAGGCTCATCACGAAGCCGCGCTTCGAGGCCGAGAGCTCGAACTTCGCCGCCGGCAGCCGCTCCAGCGCAAAATGCCCGTCGCTGTCGGTTTCGGTGGAGGCAAAGGTGCGGTCGTCTTCCACGGTGAGCAGGGCCACCGTGGCGCCGCGCACCCGCTCGCCCGTCACCGCATTCACTACCGTGCCGGCAATGCGATACGGCCCGGTCAAGGCCGGATTCATCTGCGCGCGCGCCATTCCGGCAGCGGCGAGCAGCAGCACGCCCAAACGGGTGCCCCACCCTCGCCACGCTTTGGTTTTTGCGGCCAGGGCGGGAAAACGCGAAACCCCTGTTGCCCCATCCTTCCGCGTCTCCGCCGCCGCGGGCGAAAGGGCAGGAACGCGCAGGTCCCGATGGGGCTGACTTGCTGACTCGCTGACTTGCTGACTGGCTGCGGCTCGTCTCACTGTCCCGGCGCCTCCACCACCAGCGTCTCCGTCGCCCCCGGACTCAACGCGACCGCCTGGCCCGCGAGCGGCGCCAGCGCCGCGGGATTGCGGTACTCGAGGCGCGCGTCTCCGGCAACCGTGTACACGTGATAGTCTCCCGGCGTGAGATCGGTGAGCGTGAAACTGGTGTCGACCGAGGGCCGCAAGACAACCGGATGCAGGTCCTGGGTAAAGTCGAAATCCGGCACCACGTACACGGTGTAAAACGGCTCAATGCCCGCCGCAAGGCCGGCGAGATTCTCCGGCAACTGGAGCGCGAGTTGCGCGCAGTCGTCCCGCAGCGTGAGCTCGAGCGGTCCCGTCGCCCCCGCCGAACCCACCGTCAGCGGCTCGCGCGCCAGGTTTGCGCCGCCGGCCGTGAACGACTGCTCGCACAGCCCGCGCGCGTTCACGTAGGTGTGCACCCAATACGCGCCCGGCGTCACGCTCCCCGCCTGCAGCGGTCCCTCCGCTGTGCCGCTGGCGTACTGCGTAACCATCCCTCCGCTGTTTCCTCCTCCGGCAGGACTCACCATTACCGCGATCTGGCTGTTCTGCGGCTCGAGGGGCGCGGTTCCGCTGCGGTTCACGGTCACCTGCACAGGGGCCAAGGCGGGCGCTGAAAGCGGCACGCGCAATCCCGTCACCGCGTGATCGGCCACGGCAAAATCCACTGAGCCAACCAGAACGAGGGGTTGCTCTCTGCCCTCGAGCTTCGACGGCGAGCCTCCCCACGTAACCAGGATGGAATAATTCCCCTCCGGCAGCCACGCCTGCACCGTATGTGCGCGCGCGTCGTATTGCGCGGTATACGGCAGATCCTGCCCCGCGCCGTCTATCACCTGCAGGGAGCAATTGGAGTTTTCCTCGTCCGCGTCCTCCTGCGGCAGCACCACTTGGGCCGCAACCGCCTGGAACGGCTCGCGCGTGAGCAGAAAGTTCGCCTGCACCTGGGCTCCGTTGGCCACGGCGAGCGCCTGCGCTCCGGAGGAATCGCGCGCGCCGGGATAGAACACGCTCGCATAGCCCCACCGCTCGGTCGCCGTCTGCTTCCCCGGCGCCACCAGCGGTGCCGCCGGGTTGCCATCGAACGCGGGCAGCGTATACACCTCGTATTGCCCGTCCGGCAGCCCGCCGAAACGGTAGGTGCCGTCGCTGCGCGTTCTCGCCCCGGTCACCCATTGCCACGCCGCGCGGCCGTCCTGAACCGCGCGCCGCACCAGCGCCACTTCGATCCCCTCCGCCGGATCGCCGCCGGCGAGATCGATACGTCCTCGAATCGATCCCCTCGGGGCGAGCGTGAATTCCACGTCAGGCATTTCGGCGGCAACAAGCACATTCTCCGTCGGTCCGGAGGAATCGCGCAGCTGCCCGTCGTCCCCGCCGAATGCGGGATTGAAATATCCCGGCTTGGTCACCAGCACCGTCCGCGGACCCGGCGGCACGCCCGCGATCTCAAACCGCCCATCCCCGTCTGTCAGCGCGCCGGTCTGCGTGTCGCCTTCAATCTGCACCAGCGCCCGCGGAATTCCTTCGCCGGTGACCGCGTTGAGGACCACGCCGTGCAGCGTGGCTGCTGCGCCGCCGGCCGGTTGCCCGGTCGCGGCGGGCACGAGCGGTATCAACTCGGAGGGATTCCGCGCATTCGGCGGCGCCTCGTCCTGCGCCGCCGCGCCGGCGATCGCGGCCAGCACAAAGGCCGCAGTGCAGGCTGCATGCACGGCCGCCTCTCGCCGCACCGCCGCCCACGGCCGCGCTCCATGAGAGCGCTGATTGGCCCGTGAATTTTTTCTCCCTGAATCCACTCCCCATTGTGACGGCTGCGACGCCCCCAAGGAAAGCAGCCGCGCGCATTTTCCCGGTACCGGCTTGCCGGCTCGCCGACTCGCTGACTTGCTGACTTGCTGACTGGCTGACTGGCTAACTTGCTGACTTGCTGACTCGCTGCTTCTCGTCCAGGTACCAGGGAATATTGATCACAATAATGCGCTGGTTGCCGCGCAGCAGCAGCATCACCTTCAGCAAGTCGGAGCGCCGGTTGTGCAGCATCCCCTCCCACCAATGGCGCACCACCAGCTCCGGCACCAGCACGCACACCTTGCGCGTGTCGGTCTCCTTCTCCACGCTCAACACGTAGTCCAGGATCGGATACAGAATGTAGCGATACGGCGACTTGAGCGTCACCAGCTGGGGAAGCGGCCGCCCTGCCTGCTTGAGCGGCGCAGCAATATCCCTGTCCCACGCGTCGCAAAACGGATCGGGATCGTCGCTGGTGGTGACATGCACGCAGCGGATATCCTTCGACAGCGACAGCGCGAACGACAGCGCCTTCTCGCTGATGCGGCTCCAGCGGTCGATGGGCACCACCACAATGGGCTCGTGGGGCTGGGCGGGAACCATGGGCCGGTCGAGATCGATTTCCCTGTTCACGCGCACGTAATGGCGGTTCACGGCGCGCATGAAAAGGATCATCGCCACCACCAGCAGCACTGTGATCCATGCGCCGTCTACAAACTTGGTCACCAGCACCACCAGCGTGGTGATCCCCGTGGCCGCGGCGCCCACACCATTCACCATCATGCGCAGCGAAGCGCCGCCCTGGCGCTTCCAGTGCATCACCATCCCCGCCTGGGAGAGCGTAAACGCCAGGAATGCGCCGATGGCGAAGAGCGGAATGAGCCGGTCAGTGACGCCGCCGAAGATGATCAGCAGCAGCCCGGTGAGCGTCACCAGCACGTAGATGCCCCAGGAGTAGAGCAGCCGCCGGCCGCGCAGAAGGAAGATGCGCGGCATGTAGCCGTCGCCGGCAATTGCCCGCGTCAGGCGCGGGAAATCGGCAAACGAGGTGTTCGCTGAAAGCGCCAGCACCAGCAGCACCGAGGCGATGGTCAGATAGTAGAACCATCCCCGCCCCATCACCGCGCGCGTCAGCATGGAAAGCACGCTCTCGTATCCCGCGCCGCCCGGATCGGTCGCGGCAATGGCGTAGGCGCGGCACAACCAGGCGATGCCCAGGAGCAGAATGGCCAGCAGCGCGATGATGATGGTCAGGGTTGCCTTGGCGTTCTTGCGCGTGGGCTCGCGAAAGGCCATCACCCCGTTGCTCACCGCTTCCACGCCGGTCATGGCCGTGCAGCCGGAAGAGAACACCTTGAGCAGCAGCCACCAGGTCACCGCCGCGGTGATCGGCGGAGCCGCAGGCATGGGCATAACCGCCGTGGGATGCCCCGCCGCGTGCACCGTCTGCCATCCCCCCACCGCGATCACCACCAGCAGCGTGCCCGTGAACAGGTAGGTGGGAATCATGAACACGGCGCCGGTATCGTGAACGCCGCGCATGTTCACGATGGTGAGAATCAGCAGCACACCCAGGCACAGGCCGAGCGTATGCGGCTGCAGGCTGGGCACGGCGGAGATCAGCGCGCCCACCCCGGCCGAGATGCCCACGGACGCGTTCAGAATGTAGTCGATCATGAGCGCCGCCGCCGCCAGCAGTCCCGCGCCCTCGCCCAGGTTCTGGCTGGCCACGGTGTACGAACCGCCGCCGCGCGGATAGGCCTCGATGGTCTGCCGGTAACTGAAATACACGATCGTGAGCAGAATCACGATGGCCGTGCTCACCGGCAGGATGTAGCGCACGCCGAGCAGTCCCAGCGGAATCAGCAGCGTCAGCGCCGCCTCCGGCCCGTACGCCGCCGAGCTCAGTGCATCCAGCCCGAAGACCGGGATCCCGGCCAATGGACCGATACATTCGGCGCGTTCCTCGCTGGTGGCCAGCGGCCGGCCAAATAGCAATCGGAAGGACTGCGAGAAAACTCCCATGAAGGATTAGCCTGCGGCCGCAGAATCACTCCAGGGGAAGGCCGCTCGATGGCATTGTCTCACGGCGCTTGGGCGGCGCCGTTCACACTGCCTTCATCGAGCATATTCCGGGCATCGGCCGTGCTCAGGAAACTGCTCCCGCGTTGCGCGTCCGGGTGTAGCCATCGAGGTGCTTCTTATAAAGAAGCAGAACGCTGGGCCCGAAGGACAGGAGCATCACGGCAATCCCGGTGACGATGCCAAAGCCGGTGACAATGGGCGCGCAGCACTCGTCGCGGCGACGGACGATGACGTGGCACGGCACCACGATCAGCAGTTCCAGCACGCTTCCGCGCAAAAGCCACTTGACCGCGTGCGTCACCATCCGGCTGGAGTCCTTGAGATAGAGGTAAAACACAACGCCCCAGAGCGCCCACAGCCCTGCCCACAGGGCAAAGGCTTTGCCCCAATCCATGTAGTCGAGAAACCAATTCGCATTCGCGGTGGCGCCGCAGGCTACGATCGCGGCCACAGTCAGCAGCGCAATCAACAGGGAAGCGACCGCGCAGGTGACGCCAAGATGGGTTCTCGGCTTGAGCCGCTTCCACGACGTGTCCACGGAGAGGAAAAGCAACGCCGCCTGGCCCAGCAGGGCCGCTGCAATCGGCAGCCAAATCTGCCAGGTCCCGTAAATGTCCTTCAGGTTTCCCGCGTAATCGCGCCAGAAGGCGGTCTCGCCGCCGACAAGCTCTACGGCTGAAGGAACCAGAAGCCCGAGCACGATCAACGCATACAGCAGACTGATGACGATGCCCCATCTGCGCATAAGCACCCTCCCCAATTGTCCCGAGAATCCTTTTCCACAAATCCCCCGGCCGATGCAAGAGCGTTGCCGGCCGTCGGAGCCTGCTCGCGGCTCATCTTACCGCACCTGACCCGCGTCGTTCGCGAGCACCAAGTTTGAAATCACCGCCGTATCCACGGTGGCCGGCAGGTGGGACACGAAACCGATGCCCACGTAGAACGGCGCATCGAAGTGCAGCGTGATGGGCGAACCGAACTGGTGCATGGGCTCGCCGGCAAGGCTCACCCACAGCGAGATCGCGTCGCCCTTCTTCTCGATCCCGATCCGCTGCGCGTGCACCGTCACCAGCGAGTCGGGCGTGGCGCCGCCGGACAAGCCGCGCCCGCCGATGCGGTACTCCATGTCCGTCATGCGCGTGTCCGGCTCACGCCGCTCGGCGAGGTGAATCATTCCCGCGCCGTGCAGCGCCACCACCGCTTCTTTGGCGTCGTCGTCCAGGCTCTGCCGGATCACCAGCACCGCCTTGCGGTCGCCGTAACCATTCGCATCGGGAAAGGCAATGTCGCCGGCGAGGGAAACGTCGCCGCGCATTTTCTTCCACAAGAAGCGGAATTCGTCGCGCGTGTACCAGATGTTGTACCCGGCGGAGCGGATGGTGTAAGCGCCCGCAGCGGCGTCGTAGCTCGCGCTGCCCGGCGCCACCGCGCTGCCCACGTCCGACTGCCCTTCGAAGATTCCGATGGGCGCCGAGAAGTTGGTGCTCGGCCGATGGAAATCCGCCGGAGGCGCCACCTGCGTGTGCGTCGCCGATCCCGGCTGTGCCCAATCGGGCGCCTGCGGCGTCGCGGGAGCAGCGGGCGCCTGCGCGCGCGCCGCGCCAGCCAGAATGCACAGCGCAATCAAGGCCGCGCCGGAATCTGAAGAGAGACGACAAAGCATATCGGAGAGAACTCTAGCAGACCCGCCGCGCCGTCAGCCGGGTGCCCCGTCCAAGCTCAGCTTGGGCGGGAAACGATCTCAGTTGAACACAAATCTACCGTGCTCCGACCTTTCCGCTTATTTCCGCGGTAAAAGTGGAAAATCACAAACTCTCATTGCCCCATCCTTCGAGCGTTCTTTGCTCGAAGGGTGGGAACTGCCTCCGCTAACTCCGCTAACTCCGCTGACTCCGCTAACCCCGCTGCATCCTTCAGTGCGACCCCTCCGGCAGCTTGCAGCAATCCCCCGCCTCCGGCGGCTCATTCGCGCCCGCATCCAGCGCCACCTTCCAGCTGCCGTCCGGCTGTTTGCGCCAGATGGTGATGAACCGCCCGCTCGTGACGACGGGATTTCCGTTTGCGTCCCTGCTGTGTCCCTCGTAGTGGCTCCACGTGTAGCCCATGTCGCCGGAGGGCCCCATCACGGCATCGGTCGGCGTCCACGTCAGTTGATAATCCTTCGGCGACCAGCTCGCGAACTTCTCGACTGCCACTTTTCCGATCACGGGCGCGGCGCCGTTGCCCAGCAACACCCCATCGGGCGCAAACCATTCGGCCAGCCCGGGCCCGCCGCGCGCGGTCACGTCCTTCTGCATCTTCGCTTCGAGATCGAAGAGCAGCATCTTACCGGGATTCACCGTGGTGTCGGTGAGCGGATTCGGCGCCGATTGGTCGGTCCCGCTGCCGCTGGGAAAACTCAACTGCGCCCGCGCCGTCCCCGCGCCCACACTCAAAATTCCGGCAAGCACCGCAATCGCGCCAAGAGTTCCACGCATCGTTTCCACTCCCACGAACAAGCCTTATGCGCCCATCCTACAACTCTCGATCGAGCTGGCGCCGACTCGCCGGCTCGCCGGCTCGCTAACTTGCTGACTTGCCGTCTCGCTGACTTGCCGTCTCGCTGACTCGCTATTTCCCCACCGCCGAAAACAGATTTTTCTTGAGCGCCGCCGAGGCGCACACCACGCCGCCGAACAGCGCGCCCACCACGCCCAGGCCCACCGTGTCCTGACCGGTGAGATAAAGACCGCGCACCCGCGTCCGCGCACCCAACTCGCGCAACTTGTACCGCGCCGGCGTGGAAGCCACGCCATAGATCTCGCCCTCGGCGTAGTTCATAAAGTGCCGCGTGGTCAGCGGCGTTGAAAGCTCCGCGTGTTCGATGTGCCCGGCAACGGCGGGCGCCTGCCGCTCGAGCTCCGCGCGCAGCCGCGCCGCCAGCCGCTCTTTGAGCGCGTCGTACGCGTCGGGGCGCTTCTTCCACCGCGTGCCCACCCAGTGCGCAAACCCGGCGTAGGGCACCATGGTGATCACGTCGATGGTGGCCTTGCCCGGATGCCGCCGAGCAAAGTCCGCATCCTTGGCCGAGGGAAACGAGATGTAGACGCACGCGAAGGGCGCATCCAGATCGCGCGCAATCCGCTCCACGTTGGCATCGTGATCGAACGAGGGATGCACCCACAGGTTCGTCCCCGCGAGCCCCAGCTCCGCGTCGCTGCGGTCCAGGCCCACGTACAGGCTCAGGTGCGCGGTGGAGGCCGCAAGGGGGCGCAGTTGCGCGCGCAGCGCGTCGGCTTCAGTGGCGGACGCCGGCAGCAGACGCAGCAGCGTATTCGCCGCGCCCGCATCGCTCACCACCAGCGGCGCGCGGAACACGCGCCCATCCGCCATGCGCACGCCCGCGGCGCGTCCCCGCTCCACCACGATTTCTCGAACTTCGGCGCTCGTCGCCAGCGCCCCGCCCATCTGCTCCAGGCGCTGCGCCATTGCGGCTGCAATCACGCCCGCGCCGCCCACCGGATAGCTCGCGCCCTCAAAGTAGTGCTCGGCGATCATGGCGTGCACGGCAAAGCTGCTCGCGCCCGGCGGCAACCCGTAGTCGCCCCACTGCGCCGTCAGCACGCCCATCAATTCCCGGTTATGCGTCAGGTCTTCGAGAACTTCCCGCGTGGTGCGCCGCGCCCATTTGAGAAACGGCGCCCGCATCAGCCCGCCAACCAGCGCCGCCACCGCGCCGGGAACCGCCTTCTCCGCGTAATAAAGCCCGCTCCAACGATTCGTCGTCCGCACCGCGGCAAAATACCTGTCGATCGCCCGCGCCTCGCCGGGAAACCATCCCTTCAAATCGGCGCGCAGCCGTTCCTTGCCGCTGCGGAAATCGAATCGCTGCCCGGGAGAATTGGCCGGGTAGAAGATCGCCCGGTCATACACCTCCGGCATGGCCTGCCACTGGATGGCGCCGCCGGTCACGTGGTCGAAGGCCCGCCGCGCCTGCGCGCCCTCCTCCATCTGCCCGATGTAGTGCAACCCCACGTCCCACTCGAACCCCGGGCGGCGGAAGGTGTGCGTAAACCCTCCGGCCTCGTAATGCCGCTCCAGCACCAGCACCCGCTTGCCGCCATGCTCGGCCAGCAGCACCGCCGCCGTCAGCCCGCCCATCCCTGAGCCGATGACCAGTGCGTCCCAGCTTTCATCCAGCTTCGCCTGCTTGTACGGCGTTCCCGCGCCCATGAGATTCTCCCTGACCCCTGATCCCTGACCCCTGACCCCTGATCCCTGATCCCTCGTTCCCTGCCTTACCCAGTTTGCCCGTTCCGGGCCCGTGCGCAGGCGGACAATCCCTTCGTAGTCCGCGTCCCGTCCGCCCCTCCAATCCGTCCGGGGCGCAAATCAGGGGACGGGTATACTGGAAACTGGACCTATCCGCCCGGAAGCCAGTTTCATCGCCGCGGTTTTCCCGGTGACTTTCGGGGGGAAGGGAGACCATGGGATCACTTCTGGAGACCATCCACTCACCGGCCGACGTTAAACGCCTGAATTATGAGCAGATGGCCGTCTTGGCAGAGGAGATTCGCGCCTGCCTCATCCAGACCCTGTCGAAGACCGGCGGCCACCTGGGGCCTAATCTGGGCGTGGTTGAGCTCACCCTCGCGCTGCACGCCGTTTTCACCACCCCCTCAGACAAGATTCTTTTCGACGTCAGCCACCAGGCCTATGTGCACAAGCTGCTCACCGGCCGCAGCGACCGTTTTTCCACCATCCGGCAGCCCGGGGGCCTCAACGGCTTCATGCTGCGCACGGAAAGCGAGCACGACTGCTACGGCGCCGGCCACGCCGGAACCGCGCTTTCAGCCGCACTGGGCATGGCCGTGGCCCGCGACCTGGCCGGCGGCCATGAAAACGTGATCGCCGTCGCCGGCGACGCCGCCTTTACCAACGGCATCTCTTTTGAGGCCCTCAACAATATCGCCGAGCAGACCCGGCGCATGATCGTGGTGCTGAACGATAACGAGTGGTCGATTGACCGCAACGTGGGCGCCATTGCCCGTTACCTGCACCGCATTGTCACCAACGAGCATTACCAGCACTTGCACGACCGCGCCACGCGCCTCATCGAGCGCTTCGCCGGCAAAACCGCCATCAAGGTGGTCCGCCGCGCTGAGGAAGCGGCCAAAGGCATGCTCTGGCCCTCCGTGCTCTTCGAGGAATTCGGCCTGGAGTACTTCGGCCCCATCGACGGCCACAACCTGCCGCTGCTGGCGGAAACCTTCAAGTTCCTCAAGGCCCTCGACCACCCCGTTCTGCTGCACGTGCTTACTCAGAAGGGCCGCGGTTTCCAGCCCGCGCTCGACGGCCAGAAGAAATTCCACGGCCTCGGCCCCTACGATCCGGAGACGGGCAAGACCGCGGCCTCCGGCCTGCCCACGTACTCTGAGGTCTTTGCCAACACCCTCGCCGATCTGGCCAACCGCGATCCGCGCATCGTGGCCATCACCGCGGCCATGCCCAACGGCACCGGCCTCGATCTCTTCCGCCCGCATCATCCCAAGCGCTACTTCGACGTCGGCATCGCCGAGGAGCACGCCGTCCTCTTTGCGGCCGGCATGGCCACGCGCGGCTTCCGCCCCGTCTGCGCCATTTACTCCACCTTTCTGCAGCGCGCCTTCGATCCCATTGTGCACGACGTCTGCCTGCAGAAGCTGCCCGTGCTCTTCTGCATGGACCGCGCCGGGCTCTCCGGCGACGACGGGCCCACGCATCATGGGCTGTTCGACATCGGCTACCTGCGTTCGATTCCCGAAATTACTCTCATGTCGCCCAAGGACGAAGACGAGCTGGCGGACATGATGAAGACCGCGCTCGATCTTCAGGCCCCCAGCGCCATCCGCTATCCCCGCGGCGTGGTCACCGGCGCCGCCCGCAAGCCGCAGCCGCAGTCGCTCGCCATCGGCAAGGCGGAGGTAATTCAGGAGGGCTCCGACGTAGCCATCCTCGGCCTTGGCGCCATGCTTCCGCTCGCCCGGGATCTCGCCGCGCTGCTCGAGGGTGAAACTTACTCGGCCGCGGTCATCAATCCCCGCTTCATCAAGCCCATCGACAAAGAGATACTTGCGCGTTACGCCGGCTTCGTGGCCGCTTTCGTCACCTTTGAAGATCACGTGAAGACCGGCGGCTTCGGCACCGCTGTAGTCGAGGCTCTCGAGGAAATGGGATTCGCCGAGGTGGGCCGCCGCGTGCCCGTCATCCGCATCGGCTGGCCCGACCAGTTCATTGAGCACGGCAAAGTGGATCAGCTCCGCGCGCGCTACGGCCTCACCGCGGAGGCCGCGCTGGCCCAGGTGCTGCCGCTCCTTGCGCGCCGCCGCCGGCCCACGCTCGTCGCCTCCTGACCACTTCCTACTCCCTACTCCCTACTCCATATTCCCTATTCCCTGTTCCCTGACCCCTGTTCCCTGCTCTATGCGACAATTCCCATCAGGCCTTCCGCCTCTATGAGAACCAGAGATACAGCCCTACTAAATCTGTTAGCTGCTGCACTTTTCTCCCTCCCTGCCTGGCCGCAAGCCCCTGCACCCGCCGCGGCGCCGCTGGTCCTCATCGGCGGCACGGTGATTGATGTCACCAACTGGGGCGACTCCGCGCGCGATCTTGCGAACGCCGTCGTCATCATCCGCGAAGACCGCATCACCGACGTGGGCACAGCCGACAATCTTGCCATTCCCCACGGCGCGCGCGTGATCGATTGCACCGGAAAATTTCTCGTCCCCGGCCTCATTGACGGCTTTGCGGGCATGAACTCGCAGGAGGCGGCCAACGCCAATCTCTACATGGGGGTCACCACGGTTGTCGCCCACGCGGACTCGGAGCGCGGCTTCATCGACTTCGGCGCCAGCCCCAGCCCGCATCTTTACCCCATCGATTCGGTGGGCGTCACCGACAACTGGAGCCTGCTGGCGCACCAGTCCGACTGGGTGGCGAAGCTGCATCAAGGCACGCGGCCGGTCGAGCTCACTCCCGACGACACCGCGCGTCAGATCGTGGACACCGCGCACATGGGCACGCGCGTTCTCCTGCTCGGCCCCTACATCACCGCCGCCAACGCGCAGTGGATCATCGCCCGCGCCCGCGACCAGCATCTGGTCACTTACGGCGAGCTCGTAGCCACGCCCTACCGCGTAGCCATCGAGGCCGGCATCGACGCCCTGCTCCACGCCAACAACTACGACCTCGGCGTCATTCCCGACGAGCTCGAAACCCCGCTGGTCGACGATCCTGACGGAGCTTCAGCCGTCACCGCCTACGACTACTCCGAGCGCATCCCGCCCACGGACGCGCACCTGCACGCCTATGCCGGCTTCATCGCCGCGCACCACGCCGCGCTCATGCCCACCTTCAGCCTCTTTTACGTGGAGCTGCCCGGCCATCGCAATCTGTGGAAGGAGCCGGCCGCCGCGCTGTTCAGCCCCAGCAACATGTACCATCCCACCGATCCGGCAAGCGGCGAAATGTACTACCCGCTTCCCCCCTGGACCCGTCACCTGCCCTCCGCCGGCCAGCGCTGGATGGAGGCCGATCTCGAAAAGAAGGCAGATCAGGCCGCCATGCGGCTGTGGCGCATCAACCAGACCATCTTCTCGGCGTTCCCGCATTACCTCGCCGCATCGGGCGCCGACGCCCTCGGCACCATGCCCGGCATCTCGCTGCACACCGAGCTCGAGTTGCTCGTCCGTCTCGGTCTCTCGCCGCGCGAGGCCCTGGCCGCCGCCACCAACAACTATTCGCTTCAGCTCGGCTGGAACGAGCTCGGCCAGATCGCTCCCGGCCGCCGCGCCGATATTCTCGTCCTCGACGCCGATCCCACCGCCAACATCTGGAATGCGCGCCGCATCACCACCCTCATTGAAGACGGCGACGTCCTCGATCGCGACGCGCTCCTGCACCTCAAAAAATAACCGCTGCCCCATCCTCCCGCCGTTCCTGGGCGGAAAGGGTGGTCCAACCTCCATCGTGTAACGTAGGATCAGGTGACTCCCCCGCCTGCTCTCATGACCGGCTTGTCCTCGAGATCTTCTGCCAGGCTCCGCGGCCACAACCGCTGGCTGCTGCTCATCGCGGGCTACAAGTTTTTTCACGCGCTGGTGTTCGTCGCCATCGGCCTCGGCGCGCACCGGCTGCTCCACAAAGACATCGCTGACCAGGTCGAGCTTCTCGCACGCCATCTTCGCTTCAATCCCGAGTCGCGCCTCGTCAGCTTCATCCTCATCAAAGCCTCGCTCGTCAACGATCCTCTTCTGCGCCGCCTCGGAATCTTCGCCTTCTGCTACGCGGCCCTCACTCTCGTCGAGGGCATCGGGCTCTATCTCGAAAAAACCTGGGGCGAATTCATCACCCTCGCCATCACCGCATCCTTCCTTCCCTGGGAGATCTTCGAGGTCGTCCGCCGGCTCACCTGGGTGCGCGTCTCCCTGCTTACCATCAACATCCTCGTCTTCCTTTACCTGCTCAAGCTCATCGCCGACCTCGGCCGCGCACGCGCACACCGCATGCGCCATTCCTGATCTTTCGCGCCCGCCAGGAAACCTCTGCGCCCTTCCGTCTTTCAACCGGCTCATCCCTTGACGCCGATCGCCGATATTACCCTCGGACGCGCTTGCGTCCTCGATTTTTTCTTATGACCTTCGTCATTCTCAGGTAACTTTAATCACCTGGAAAAAATGGTTACTTTCGGCCAATAATCTCTTCAGGACAGAAAAGTACGATGTCTCCTCAGTATGTTGTCTTGTTCCATTTTCCCGGTCGTGCTTGTCAGCAACCGCTTTCCTCAGCGGCGGTTGCGCTCGGAACCCTCGCATTCACTCTGCCCTCTGCTCGCTGCCGGATGAATTCGAGGCCGCTTTTGACCTCACGCGTCGCCGGCGTGGCCCCTGTTGCCACGCCTTCATCGCTCTCTGCGGGAGCAGCGCCCGCAGCCTATCCCCTTGCGCTCCAACCCGGTGGAATGCCGGCAGCCGCCTCAGCTCCGGTTGTCGAATCCCGCCGGGTTGGCACCCCTCACCGGAATGCGAGCAACCCTATCGAGTCTCCGGCGCCTCTCATAAGTGCCCGCGCCGCATTACTTTCGGATCAGAATTGGATCCCCGAAAATGTGTAGACGATTGCCAAATCTCTCTCCGTGTCGCACCGTCAAGCGGATGGGTTGGCGCGCCTTCCTGCCGATTTCTGCAATCGCTGTTCTTGCAGGACTGCTGTGCAATGCGGCGTTTGCCGCCACCGGCGCCACTTCGCTGCTGGTGAGCACAACCGTCGAAGCAGGTTGCCTGGTTTCGCCCGCTGCAAACCTCTCTTCGGGACGCAATCGCGTGTCCGTCAACTGCACCCTCCCGGTGGCTTATCAGGTCTCAGTCGAAGTTGTCCCCCGGACGGAGATTGCAAGCGCCGGCTCAACCGCCGCCGATCTCGCCGGCCTTTCCGCTTACGCGCATGCCCGGGATCTCGGTTCTCTCCGGCCGCTCAACCCGCCCCTTTCGGCTGCCGCTGGCGCCCGGCACGGCCTGGCTTCCCTGGCCTCGAGCCTGCCCGCAGATTCCAGCCTGCCCGCAGATTCTCTCGATACCGGGCTCCGTCCCGCCGGCGAACAAGACTCCGGCACAGTCGCCGTGACCATCGTGTACTGAATCGGAAGACCTAAGTCACGGCCTGTTCCGAGCTAAACCCCGCGTTTTTGTAACTCCAGCGAAAAGTAACTCCCTTCGCGAACCGGGTGGGGAGGGTGTTGTGCGTCCATTCGGTTAAGTCCTTTACCACCATCTAGCTATCGCCATTCAAATCATCTCCTCCTATCATCGTTCATAGTCTTGCAACATTTCTTTACTGAGGAGATATTCCGTGAAATACACACATGTAAAGTCCGCGATGGTTGCTGCAGTGGTAGGAGCCCTTGGCCTGGCGTTCGCGCCCATTTCCGCGTTCGCGGGCACGGCCACGGCGACGATTGCCGTTTCAACCACCGTGACCAACGCCTGCACCATCAACAACGGCACCCTGAGCTTCGCCGCCTACACGGGCTCGGCGCTCACAGCGACCGGCTCGCTCACCGTCAACTGCACCAACAACGGTGCTTACAACATCGCCCTCAACAAAGGCACCGGCACGGGCGCTTCCTTCGCCACCCGCTACATGACCAACGGTACATACGAGCTCGGGTACAACATCTACACCAGCTCGGCTGACACCACGGTCTGGGGCGACGGCAGCGGCTCCACGGCGACAGTCTCAGGCACCGGCACCGGCAGCTCGCAGACGGTCAACGTTTACGGCGCCATCCCGGCGAACGAGAGCGCGATCTCCGGAACCTATACCGATACCGTCACCGCAACCATCACTTACTAACACCGGGCTGTTCGCAACCTTGTATAGGACACCATGACTTCGCGGAAATGGAAGTCGTCTCGGCTTACGGCGGCGGCAAGAATCGCCTCCGCCGTGGCCATTTCAATCGGTTTTTGCTCGGCGGCCGCGCAGAGCCTGTCGGTTCTGCCGGTCAATGTCTTTCTTCCGCCGGGCGAGCGGGCCGCATCCCTGTCGCTCACCAACTCCGGAGCCAAGCCGACCTCGATTCAGGTTCGCGCCTACGACTGGAGCCAGAAGAACGACCAGGACCAGCTCACGCCTTCCAGCGTCGTGGTTGTGAGTCCGCCGATGGTCACCATCGCGCCGGGCAGTAATCAGGTCGTGCGGTTGATTCTTCGTCAGGCTCCGCAAGGCGGCGAAGCGACCTACCGCATCATCCTCGACCAGATACCGGGGCCCGGTGAGCCGGGGGTGGTGCAAATGGTGCTGCGTCTCTCGATCCCGGTCTTTGCCGCGCCCGAGACGAGGGCCGCGCCCAAAGTCCAGTTTCATTTGGAACGCGACGCAGACAAGTTGTTTCTGGTGGGAGACAACACCGGTCAAAGCCACGAGTCCATTCACGACATAGTCGTGACCACCAGTGGCGGCCGACAACTCGAACCGCTGGCCAAGGTATCGCCTTATTTACTTGCCGGCGCCACCAGACGCTGGGAACTTGGCGCGCAAGGGTATGCGCCTCAACCGGGAGAATCCCTGAAGTTAACTGCCCATGGAGTCGCTGGTGCCATCGACGAGCAGGTTGCCGTTACGCGCTGACCGGCAAGAGCGCCTGGCACAGTGTCTTCGCCTTGGTGTGGTCTTGGTTCTCGCGTTCACGGCGGCGCGGCCATTGGCCGCGTCTTCGTCCTCCCCTGCATCTTCCCCGGCGGGAACCTCCTCCTCTTCATCCTCCACCGACATGGCAGGCGCCTCCGATCCGGGGCCGGGCGCAATGGATCCCGCGCTGGCTTCCATGACGCCTCCCGGAGGAGTGGACGAAACGTTGCTCCTGGATGTCATCGTGAACGGCCATCCCATCGGCTCGGTGGGCGAGTTTATCTTGCGTCACGGCACCTTGTATGTGCGCCCCCAGGAATGGCAGGACCTGGGCTTTCGCCTGCCCCGCAATGGCGCCCCGCGCAGCGCGCTCATCCCGCTCAACAGCGTGCCCGGCATCGCCTGGCGCGTCGATGTTCAGAAGCAGCAGTTGCTGGTCACCGCCGTCGACGCCGCTCTGGTGCCCACCATGGTGCAGCCCATGGCGGTGGATGGAAAAGAGCGCCAGCGCCCCATCGAGAGCGGAAACGGATTCACCCTGAACTATGACACCGTGGGCACATTCGCCGGC
>JASHOQ010000055.1 GCA_030041045.1 Acidobacteriaceae bacterium | reverse complement strand
GAGATCGAGAAGATATCCTCGATGGGCATCAGGAAGGGCTGGTCGACGGCGCGCGCCGGCAGAGGCACGTACTTGTCCACCGACTCCATCAGCTCGTCGATCTTCTTCTCCCATTGCGCTTCGCCGTTCAGTGCGCCCAGCGCCGAGCCGCGGATCACCGGCACGTCGTCGCCCGGGAACTGGTACTTGGTCAACAGTTCCCTGACTTCCATCTCCACCAGGTCGATCAGCTCCGCATCCTCGACCGCGTCGCACTTGTTGAGAAACACCACGATGTAAGGCACGCCCACCTGGCGCGCCAGCAGAACGTGCTCCTTGGTCTGCGGCATGGGACCGTCGGTGGCCGCCACCACAAGAATCGCTCCGTCCATCTGCGCCGCCCCCGTGATCATGTTCTTGATGTAGTCGGCGTGGCCGGGGCAGTCCACGTGCGCGTAGTGCCGGTTCGGCGTTTCGTATTCGACGTGCGCCGTCGCAATCGTAATGCCGCGCTCCCGCTCCTCGGGCGCGTTGTCGATCGAATCGAAGGAGCGGAACACAATCTTGGGATTGTGCTTCTGCAGCACCTTGGTGATCGCCGCCGTCAACGTCGTCTTGCCGTGATCGATGTGCCCGATCGTCCCTACATTCACGTGCGGCTTCGAACGATCAAATTTTTCCTTCGCCATGGTTCTTTCCCTCGTAATTGCTATGCCGTTGACGTCACGGGGCGTCCGCCGCGGCGGACTCCAGCCCCAAAACCCGAGTGATCAGTGGTCAGTTGTCAGTGATCAGTCTCATCTTGCAGTTGGAAGCCACATCTCTCTTAACGCGGATGCCCCAACTGACCACTGTTCCCTGTTCCCTGCCTTTCTCACTTCCCTTGCGCCCGCCCGATGATCTCGTCGGCGATCATCCGCGGCGCCTCTTCGTAGCGTGCAAACTGCATTGAATACGACGCCCGTCCCTGCGTGCTCGAGCGAATGTCGTTTACGTAGCCGAACATCTCTTTGAGCGGAACGATGGCCTTGATCACCTGCGAGCCGGCCGCATGCTCCATGCCTTCAATGCGCCCGCGCCGTGAGTTGATGTCGCCGATAATCGTGCCCATGAACTCCTCCGGCACCGTCACCTCGACCGCCATCACCGGCTCGAGCAGCACCGGACTCGCTTTCCGCGCCGCCTCCTTAAACGCGATCGAGCCCGCAAACTTGAAGGCCATCTCGTTCGAGTCCACTTCGTGATAGCTGCCGTCAAGCAGCGTCACCTTCACGTCGACCATGGGATAGCCGGCCAGGATGCCCAGCTCCAGCGCCCCGCGCACGCCCTGGTCAATGGGCTTGATGTACTCCTTGGGCACCACGCCGCCCTTGATCTCGTTGACGAACTCGTAGCCCTTGCCAGCCTCGTTGGGCTCGACTTTGAGCCAGCAATGGCCGTAGTTGCCTGAGCCGCCGGTCTGGCGGATGTACTTGCCTTCCGCCTCGGCCGCCTTGCGGATGGTCTCGCGGAACGCGACCTTGGGCTCGCCCACGTTGGCTTCCACCTTGTGCTCGCGCCGCATGCGATCGACGATGATCTCCAGATGCAGCTCGCCCATGCCGCTGATAATCGTCTGTCCCGAGTCTTCATCGGTGCGCACCTTGAAGGTGGGGTCCTCATCGGCCAGCTTCGAAAGCGCCACGCCCATCTTCTCCTGGTCGGCCTTGGTCTTGGGCTCGATGGCCACCGAAATCACAGTGTCAGGGAAGGTGATGGCGCCGAGCGCGATGGGATGGTGCGGATCGCACAGCGTATCGCCGGTCTTCAGGTCTTTCAGGCCCACGCAGGCGCAGATATCGCCGGCCAGGATCTCAGTCACGTCCTCGCGCTTGTTGGCGTGCATCTTCACCAGGCGCCCCACCCGCTCGGTTTTGCGCGTGCGCGGGTTCAGCACCGTGTCGCCGGTCTTCAGGGAACCGGAGTAGACGCGGACGAAGCACAGCTTGCCGAAGGGATCGTTGATGATCTTGAACGCCAGCGCCGACAGCGGCTCATTGTCGTCCGGCTTGCGGATTTGCATCTGGTTGAGATGTTCGGGATTGGGACCTTCGACCGGAGGCTTGTCGAGCGGCGAGGGCAGGTAATCGACCACGGCGTCGAGCAGCGTCTGCACGCCTTTGTTTTTGAAAGCCGAACCACAGATGACCGGGAAAACCTTCAGGTCGATGGTCGCCTGGCGGATGCCGGCCTTGAGCTCGTCGATTGACGGCGTCTCGCCCTCGAGAAACTTTTCCAGCAGCACATCGTCGGTCTCGGCGATGGTTTCGATCAGCTGCGCCCGGAAGGCATTCGCCTTCTTGGCCAGATTGGCGGGAATCTCTTCGACCGCATACTCGGCGCCCATGGTCTCGTCGTTCCATATAATCGCCTTCATCTCGATCAGGTCGACGACGCCCTTGAAGTTGGCCTCAGCGCCCACGGGAATCTGCAGAGCCACGGGCCGCGCGCCCAGCCGTTTGCGGATGGTCTCGAGCACGTGCTCGAAGTCGGCGCCGTTCTTGTCCATCTTGTTGACGAAGCAGATGCGCGGCACTTTGTACTTGTCGCCCTGCCGCCACACGGTCTCGGTCTGCGGCTGCACGCCGCTGACAGAATCAAACAACGCCACAGCGCCGTCGAGAACGCGCAGAGACCGCTCCACCTCGGCAGTAAAGTCTACGTGGCCGGGCGTGTCGATAATATTGATGCGCACGTCGCGCCAGGTGCAGGTGGTCGCGGCCGAAGTAATGGTGATGCCGCGCTCCTGCTCCTGCTCCATGTAATCCATGGTCGCCGTGCCTTCATGCACCTCTCCGAGCCGGTGCGTGATGCCGGTATAAAACAGGATGCGCTCTGTCGCTGTCGTCTTCCCGGCGTCGATGTGCGCCATGATTCCGATGTTCCGGCAACGATTCAGCGGTACGGTGCGTGCCACGGCTTCAATTCCTTGCGGGCGCTTCTTGTCCCGCCGTTACTTCCACAACCCAAAACCCTGGGTGCCCCGGGTCCCTCGCATTTGGGGACCCGGGAGACCTCGACTCATGCGGCGCAACTTACCAGCGATAATGCGCAAACGCCTTGTTGGCCTCCGCCATGCGGTGCACGTCTTCCTTCTTCTTCATGGCCGCGCCGCGCCCGTTGGCCGCGTCCAAGAGCTCATTCGAAAGCTTGTCGGTCATGCCCTTCTCGCCTCGGCTGCGCCCATAAGTGATCAGCCAGCGGATGGCGAGCGAAGTCCGGCGATCGGGATTCACCTCGATCGGCACCTGGTAGTTGGCGCCGCCCACGCGACGCGTCTTCACTTCGAGCAGCGGCTTGCAGTTCTCGACCGCCTTCTTGAACAGCTTCAGCGCGTCGTCCCCGCCGCCCTTCTCTTCCAGGTTTTTCATGGCCTGGTAAAAAATGGCCTGCGCGGTCGATTTCTTGCCGCCCCACATCATCGAGTTCACAAACTTGGTCACCAGCGTCGACCCATAGACCGGGTCCGGCGCCACTTCCCGCTTGGCAATGTGCCCTTTTCTCGGCATAAATCCTCAAAAAACAGTGAACAGTTGTCAGTGATCAGTTTTCAGTTTCGATTTCGCTCAGGCCAGCCTCATCAGCTCACTCCAGCACGATCGAAGCTGACCCCTGAAACCGGATCCCTGACCCCTATTTCTTCGTCGGCCCGCCTTTGGCGCGCTTGGCGCCGTATTTCGACCGGCCCTGGTTGCGGCTGGACACGCCCACCGAATCCAGCGTTCCGCGAATCACGTGATAGCGCACGCCGGGCAAATCCTTCACGCGCCCGCCGCGGATGAGCACGATGGAGTGCTCCTGCAGGTTGTGGCCGATCCCCGGAATGTAGGTGGTCACCTCGATCCCGTTCGTGAGCCGCACGCGCGCCACCTTGCGCAGCGCCGAGTTCGGCTTCTTGGGCGTCTGCGTATACACGCGCGTGCACACGCCGCGCCGCTGCGGCGAGGCCTGCAGCGCAGGCGACGCCGTCTTGTAACGCGGCGCCGTGCGCCCCTTGCGGACAAGCTGATTGAATGTGGGCAAACCCAAACTCCTTGCTGCGTTCCCGTTTCACATGCCACTCTTGAGCCGCGCGCATCCCTTCGAGCGGTTCTGGCCTTGGACCGGCCTATCTGCCCGCGCCCAAACGCACAGAAGCCCAGGTGCTTCGCGTCTGCCTTCGTTCCCGTCTCAGACGAGAAGCGGGACGGTGACCGCGCGTCCTCCCAACCAAATCTGAAGGGAAAAGCCGGCTCCGTTTCGCCGCTTCCGGCCCGCATAGCCCTCCAAGGTGGAGAAGCGCGCGCGCCGCCGATGCGATTCTGTCTCTTCACCCCGGCGTAAGAAACCTTTGCCGGGGGCCCCAGCTGCCCTCCGCAAGAATGGAGCAGTACCGGGGGCTTGTCTGGCCGGCTCGAAATGCCCGGCCTGCGGAAAAGCGCCCCCTCCCAATCTTCCGGTTGGGGCCTCCCGCCTCGCTTCCACACGCCCAGTGCACGCGCGGAGGCGTTCCTGCGGAACCTATTCATAGTAGCAAGAAAAGATAGAGGCCGCAACCCGCGTTGCCCCATCCTTCACGCGGGCTTTTGCGCGAAGGTTGGAGACCACCCAGCCATCCGTTTGCGGAAAATTACCGCGCTTCAGCGCATAATGGACCCATTCCGTCCCCGGCGCCACAGCCCGAATCGGCAGTCCCGCTCCCGGGCAAGCCAACCCTTGCGGAATATGATTTGCAATGAGGACTTCATGGCGAAAGCCGCCGTAACCCTCTTGTTTACAGGAATCTGTGAGCAAGTCCTTTGGGGTCACGATTATACCCCTGAACACCTGCGCCTGAAACATGAAAACAAGAAACTTGCGCCAAGATTCCGGGGGGGAGGGTATCCCTCTTATTGCACCGATTGCAGCGTCCAGGCTCCATTCGTCAAAACGAAGTTTGCCTGCCGCTGCGTGGTCAGCGTATTGCCGGGATTCCGCGCAATCCCCTGCAAGGCGCTCGGCAGCCCGCTCAGGTCCTCGACCTCGGTAAATGAGACCACCTTGCCCGCGCCGTTATCCTCGACGTCTCCGATTTGATCCGGTTTTAACGGAACCGGGGCCAGCGTGGTCAGGGTGACGGAATAGTGCGGGTCGTTTGGCCCGTCCGGCCGCCAAGTGATTGTATCGCCTCCACTTGCCATCTTCACCAGCTTCTTGCCATCGTCCGTCAGCTTGAAATCGGCCCAGTAACCATTCGGATATCTTTTGACGCCTTCCCAGTATTTTGCGGTTACCCCCTCCCGCATGCCCAAATCGTTGACCACGACGACTGCGGGAGCGGGTACAGCCTGGGCGTAATTGGCTTGGATCATCGAGGTCGCATGGTCACGCGTCAGATCCGGGGCCGACTTGCACCCCGCAGCCAGCATTCCGGCGCAAACCATGACCATCGCGCTTACTCTTTCCGCATGCATCCAGTTCTTCACAGTCCCTCCTCCCATGGACGGCGTCCTGGCCCGTAAACCTTCTTCGACCCGCCATTTTTCTCCTACTTTCCGCCGCTGTCAATGGACTTGGAAGTGACGCTCCTCACGCAGGTTCTCTCCGCCTGGAGCACTCCGCTCAAGGACCGGCAGCCGGGGGTACCGCTCCTCGCCCGAATCTGGCGATTACAGCGAACGCTCAGTTCAGAAGCCGGCTCAAGAGCAGGTTCAGAAATGCTTTCTCGTCGGAGTGCAGGCAGACCTGGGCGTTGGCCGCTCCCGCGGCCGGCCGCGTCAACCCGTTCGCGTCCACTTCCAGGTGCATTGGCTTCACCGGACAAAGATCGGGATTGATCGCATAGGTCACGGCCACTGGATCGAAGAGCGTCGGCGTCTTCCATTCGCCCGTCCCCGACCATTCGTGGTAGAGCAGCGTCAGCTGGTCGGTCAGCGCCGACCCGTGCGCAAAGATCTGGGCCTGCGCCGGCTGATCCAGCCGGACTTGCGTGGAATCGAGCGGCATCATATAGACCGGCACGCCCGAAGCCAGCAACGCGCGCGCTCCTGCCGGGTTGTTCAGGATATTCCATTCCGGTTGGGGCGGCGTGTGCGCACCTCCGGGCCCGTCATAGCCTCGGTACACGCTGCCGCCCATCATCACCACGCGCTTCAGCTTTCGGAACGTCACCGGATCATGCGCAATCGCCGCCTGCACGTTGAAGAGCGGCCCAATGCAAATCAAAGTGATCTGGCCCGGATGCCCGCGAATCTGCCGGAACAAAAAAACCACCGCATTCGGGTGCGGGCGGTCCGGCTCCTGGCGCGCGTACTCCGCCTGTGTGAAATGATTCGGCGCTGCCGTCTGCACGCCCGCAGCCACCGGAACTTCCGTGCGGCCCACTGCCTTCAGATAGCGGTCGACCAGCCGTGCGCGCAGCTCCGTGTCTCCGAACTCGGTCGTGATCCCGAGAAGATGAATCTCCGGGCTTTTGAGAACCAGCGCCAGCGCAAACGCATCGTCGATATCGTCGCCAATATCCGTGTCGAGAATAACCAGCTGCGGCGCAGTGGGGGCCGGCGGCTGCGCGCGTCCCGCGCTCCGTGCAAACAGCAGCGCCAGCGCAGTTACAGCCGCAGTCAGTGCCTTTCTTTGCATCGGCATCATTCTAGTCGCGTCCGCCGGCCGTGGCTGCTCGCCCCGCACGCTCATCGATCGCATAAAAACTCAGCGCCGCATCGCCCTGCTCCAGAAGCCGTGTGCGCGCAAGGCGTCCGTAACGATCGGCGAGTTTTTCTTTCCGCCGATGCTCGGCCACGACCACCGCATCAAGCTCCAACAACCCTGGGTGCCCCCGGGTTGGGGTCCCCGCGGACAGGTCTTGGTCCGTGGGGCGGAGATCCCTCGCGTCTGGGGACCGGGGAGGGCCGCCTTCCCCGCCCAACAACCCCAGCGTCGTCTCGTACTCGTTCTCCGCGTCATAGGGCGGATCGAGAAACACAAGGTCCCACGGCCCGGACGCCCGCGTCAGATAGGCCCTCACGCTTCCGGAGCGCACCCGGACCCGATCCTCGACGCCCAGCTTGCGCACATTGGCCCACAATACCTCGCGCGCAGCCTGTGCCTGTTCCACGCATTGCACCCGCGCCGCTCCGCGGCTCAGCGCCTCCAGCCCCACCGCTCCGGAACCGGCATAGAGATCGAGAAAGGCCGCGCCTTCCACCCGGCCGGCAATCACATTGAACAACGTCTCGCGCAGCCGGTCGCTGGTGGGCCGCGTGGCCATCCCCGGGGGCGCCGCGAGCACGCGCGAGCGGAACTTTCCCGCAATGATCCGCATCGTTCCCCAGCATAGCAACGCGCGGAATCGCGGCGAGCGAAAAATGCCCTTGCGCAGGCTGCCGAACCCGTACAATCGTGATATGCGCGGCTGGTCAATCCCGCTGGGCCGTTGGATGGGCGTGGAATTGCGCATCCACGTTTTCTTCCCGCTGCTGCTCTTCGTCTTCTTCGCCATCAGCGCGTCTGACGGCTGGCCGCGCGGGCTCGGCCTCTTCATCCTGCTCGTGGCCGCCGTGATCACGCGGGAGATCGCGCGCCTGCTCGTGGCCGCATGGCTTGGGCTTCGCCTGCGGGCCATCCTCATGCTGCCCATCGGCGGGCTCTTCGCCTACGCCAACCCGGAAAGCCAGGAGGCTGCCAGCCAGGGTCCGGGCCAGTTCGCTCTTGTGCTCGCCGGCCCCGTGGCCAACGGGGTCACGGCGCTGGCGCTTGCGGCCACCATTCTCGGCGCCGCCAGCGGCATCCGCATTTACGAGCATCCGCTCATCAGCCCCGTGCACCTGCTACGCAGCATGGTGTGGATGCAGGCCTTCCTCGGTCTGCTCCATCTTCTGCCCGCGTACCCGCTCGACTGCGGCCGGCTTATCCGCTCGAGCTTTGCGCGCAAGCACGGCTACGCTCCGGCGGGCCGCGCCGCCGCCGGCCTGGGACAGGCACTGGCGCTCATCTTCATGCTCGGCGGCATGCCGCTCCATAATCCCTGGCTTGTCCTTGCCGGCTTCTTCATCATGATCGGCGCGCAGATCGAGGATCAGGGCGTCTTCTTCCAGTCCGTCGTCGACACCGTGCGCATGCGCGAGGTCATGCTCACCGACTTCGCCACCCTCTCGCCCTCAGACACGCTGGCCGACGCGCTCATCCGCTGCGTGCATTCGCTGCAGGAGGATTTTCCCGTCGTCCGCGGCCCGCAACTGGTCGGCATCGTCAGCCGCCAGCGCATTGTGGACGCGCTGCGCACTGAGGGCAACGGCTACATCCAGTCGGTCATGTCGCGCGCCTTCCAGGTGGCGCGCCCCGAGGACACGCTCGGCGCCACCATCCGCCGGCTCACCGCCGGCCGCGGCCTGGCGCTCATTCCCGTCACCGAAAGCGGCAAGGTGGTCGGCATCGTCAGCGTGCAGAATCTCATGAGCTCCATGTCGCTCCTCGCCGAGCAGCGCCGCATCGAGCGCCAGGAAGCGAGCGAGTAGGGCACTGCCGGCTCGGTGGCACCTAGCCTCTGCCGACGATTATGCGCCTGACACGAGAATCGATTGAGAGTAAATTTGGTTCATGAATGGGTGGATAGGGCTTTTGGGACTGTCGGCGCTGGTGCTGCTGTTCGTCCCCGTCTCTCTCGAGCTAGAGCTGATCGAAAAGGCAATCGAGAAGATCCGACGCTTAAGGAAACAGCCCTGAATCTGCTTCGGCGCAAATCAATTCCGAGATCATCTTTCAGCCCCAATTTCCAATGTCTCTTAGCTCTCAGTCCCTCGCATCGTGGGTCCGAAACATGCCCGCCGACGAAACACCGCTCGCCCCCGCCCTCTACCTCGTCGCCACGCCCATCGGCAATCTAGGCGACATCACCCTGCGCGCGCTCGACGTCCTGCGCCGCGCCGACCGCATTGCCTGCGAAGACACGCGCCAAACCCAAAAGCTTCTGAATCACTTCCAAATCGAGAAAAAAACCGTGAGCTGCCATGAGCACAATGAGAGAGCGCGCGCCGCTGAGCTGGTCGCGGCCATTCAGAGCGGGAGCGCCATCGCCCTGGTCACCGATGCCGGTATGCCCGGCATTAGCGATCCCGGCCGGCTGGTGGTCGCCGCCGCCATCGCCTCCGGCATTCCAGTCGTGCCCGTTCCCGGCGCCAACGCCGCCCTGAGCGCGCTCGCCGCCTCCGGCCTGCCCGCAGCCGAGTTCACCTTCCTCGGTTTTCTTCCGGAAAAGGCCGGCGCCCGCCGCACCTGTCTCGAAAAACTTGCGGCCGCTCCGCGCGAATCCGCGCAAACGCTCATCTTCCATGAAGCCCCGCACCGCATCGCGCAAACGCTGTCGGACATGCAGGAGATTTGGGGGGCCTCGCTGCGCGCAGTGGTGGCCCGCGAGCTGACCAAAATCCACGAGGAGTTCCTGCGCGGCACTGTCGCTGAGGTGCGCGCCGCTCTCGCCGCCCGCGGCGCCGTGCGCGGCGAAATCACGCTGCTCATCGAAGCGCCGGCTTCATCCGGCAGCGCTGCGGAAACCCGGGAGAGCCTCTCCGCCCGGCTCAATCGTCTGCAAACGGAATCCGGAATCGAAGAAAAGGAAGCCCTCAAGCGCCTGGCGCGCGAACTGGGCAAATCGAAGAGCGAGCTCTACCGCGAATGGCAGCGTGAGCGCGCCCGCCGCTGAACGTCATTCCGTTTCTGCATCGTTCTCAGCCTCGGAGCCCTGCACTGCCTTGATCTCCGCAATCAGCTCCGTCAAATCCTCCCGCTTGCGCGCGCTCACGTCCAGAAAGCGGAGGCCCACATCGTTGCGCCCGTGAATGGCCTGCACCACGCCGCCGAGCAGCAGCGGGGTCCCGCGCAAGCGGAACTCGACCTCGACCCGCGTATAGATTCCTACAGGAAATCTCTCCGTCGTGCGAATGCGGCATCCACCCAGGCTCACATTGAGAATTTGCCCGTCAAGATTGGACCCGATCTTGATCAGCCGGATAACCGCGGAGGTATCCACGCCGCACCGCGCATCCACGCGCCGGTTGCGCGGCAAAGCGCCGAGCCCGCTTTCGCCCGCGCCGTTCTCCGTCAACTCACCTGGCTTGGCGCAGCAGTCGCGTGCCGCAAGGCCAATCACACGTTCCTCATCTTTGGCCATGGCGCCGCTCCGGACCGGAATCAGGACTCGCTCAATGCTCGCCGGGCAGCTCCCACGGCTGTGCCGCCGCAGCCGTTTCCACCTCCCGGCCTTGCAGCCGGTCATATTCGTAGACGTCGCTCGTGGTTCCCAGCGACTCGTTGTACAGGCTGATCGCCCCTGTCACCTGCTTCAGTTCTTCAGTGAATGCGTGGATTGCCTGCAATTGCGCCGCCGAGGCGGGAATCTCGTATTGGGAGCTCTTAATAAACTTCTGGTAACCCCGATCCAGCAGCAGGCCCACTTCGCTCCTCACCATCCATCCCGGCCTGACGGCAAAGGCTGCCCCGCCGGGGCGTCCCACCAGCACGGCGCCGGCCCCATGCTTCGTCACCAGCATCCCATCGGGCACGCCGGCAAAGGCAGTCACAGCGAAACCCTGGGCTCGCAGTTGTTTGAGAATCTGCTCGAAATCGGGATGTCTCGATCTTGGTTTCATATCTGCATTCTACGTTGTTTCCTTCCCTCCCGATTTGTGCGCGGCCGCCTTCCGTGGGGGCCGCATGCCGGAAGAGAACCGCCGCGTCCATTCCACCGCGACAGGCCCCGACCACGGCGCCGGAGCCCTCACCCCTGGCTTACTTATCCGTTCCAGGGTCCAAATTCTCTCCACCACGCAAATTCTTTTCGGCGCCATAGCACGGAGGTGGCAATTCGCGACCTCTCCGGGTCCAGCCCGGGCGGCATTCCCCGCATCCAAAGTTAGGTGGTGTTTCCTAGTTCTTCCAATCTTGTTGAGGTTCTTCGTTCTACCCTTAAGCAGCTCGAACATAATGAGGACCTCGCCTCGGACGATCCAGCTCTGGCCGAGCTGAAGGGGTCTATCCTGCGCGCCATCACTGAGCTTGAGATCGGCAAGACGCCCAAATCGCACGTCCAGCAGAGAATCCTGTGGATCACACCCAAGCCGCGCGCCGTCCAGTTGGAACCGCGCCCCGGCCTCGGCCCGAATTCGGGCCCCGAGCAACCGGGCGACGGCGCCGAGGCTCTCCCCGCGAAGGTGCTCGCCGCGCCTGCCGAAAAAGTCCCCTCCCGTAAGCCGCGCAAACGCGTCGCATCGGCGCGCCGGACCGGCTAAGACGCGCTCGGTTCTCGCGCCGGCGTCCTCAAAACGCGGCTGGCTCCCATGGGCGACGTCAGCTCTTGAACCCAAAAAGCCGTTCCAGGCGCATTGATCCCATCAAGAAATTGCTTTACTCCGCAAACACCCAGGCACGATAATCGCGGAACGCCCCAAGAACCCAACCGGATGCTTCTCCTCTGCCGGTCCCCCTTCGTGTGGAGTCTTAAGGGCGCTGAGGAGGATTCACCTTCATGAAGATCGCTCGTGCTGTTGTTTCGGGACTGTTTTTGGCGGCTCTCGGAACGTTGTTCACCACCGCTCAGGAGATGCCCGGTCCGCCCAAGGTTTTACAGGTCACGCGGGAATTCATCAAGCCCGGAAAAGCCGGCGCCATTCACGACAAGTCGGAAAGCAACTTTGTCACCGCGATGGCCAAGGCCAAGTGGCCAACCCACTACTTCGCCGTCAACTCGCTCTCCGGCAAAGAGCGCGCCCTTTATTTAACCGGCTATGACTCTTTCGCTGCGTGGGAAAAGGACAACCAGGCGGTAATGAAAGACAAGGCACTCAGCGACGAACTCGATCGCGCCAGCGTGACCGACGGCGAGCTGCTGGATAGCCTGGACCAGTTCGTCTTCACCTACGACCCGGACCTCAGCCTCAACCCCACCACCTCCTTCACCGGTGTGCGCTACCTTGACATCACCTCGGTTCAAGTCAAGGTCGGCCACGACCACGAGTTTCACGAGCTTTCGCAGATGTTTATCGACGGCAACAAGAAAGCCGGCACCAGCTCACATTGGGACGCCTTCGAGGTCGCCTACGGCGCCGGCGGGGAATATATCTTTGTCAGCCCCGAAAAATCGATGGCCGAGATCGATACCGCCTTCGCCGAGGACAAACAATTCCGCGACGCGCTGGGCGAGGACGGCATGAAGAAGCTCGAGGAGCTTGAGAGAGACTGCGTGGAGAGCGCGGAATCGCAACTGTTCTCCATCAACCCCGCGCAAAGCTATCCGCCGGAAGAATGGATTAAAGCCGATCCGGATTTCTGGAAGGCTTCGCCGGAAGTGGCCAAGCCGGCCGCCAAGGCAGCTGCACCGGCAGCCAAAAAACCTGCTCAGTGAGCAGCCCGCAAATCCAAACAAGCCATCGGGCGGCTCCGCGTTCAGCGGAGCCGTCCGCCTTTCCTGGTGTGTGCCCAACCGTCGCTTCTCCCTTCGCGCTCCCTCCTCGATAAACTGAAAGAAAGGAATTGCACCATGATCAAAGTGTGTGTCGTTTATCCCAACACGCCCGGCAGCCGCTTTCATGCGGATTATTATCTTCGCGTCCACATGCCGATGGCCGCCCGCCTGCTTGGGCACGCCCTCGAGTCGATAACGGCGGAGATCGGAATCGGAGGCGAAGAACCCGGTTCGCCGCCGCCCTACGCTGCCATCGCGGGGTTCACATGCGAAAGCGTTGAGGCATTTCTCCAGGCGTTCCTGCCTGTCGTCGATCAATTACAGAGCGACATTCCCAACTACAGTGACATCGAACCTGTCGTTCAGTTCAGCCAACTGACCGAGTTTCCCACGAACCCGGCGTGACCCGCTCCGCCTCGAAATCAAGAGCCTCTTTACACCCGCCGGCCTTCAATCTCATAATCGCCTAGCTTCCAGATAGGCTGCGTTCGTCGTTCTCATCCTCGTCGCACGCCTTCTCCGAGCAAGCCAAGGAGGAGATTCTGTCATGAAGATTTGTCCTGTTGTGCTCGGTTTGTCGCTCACATTAGCCCTCGGCACGATCGCTGTGGCGCAAGATGCGGGATCGGATTCGTCTGTTCCCATGGTTTTGCAAATAACCCGCGAAAATATAAAGCCCTACAAGGGGGGCGCTGCGCACGACAAAACCGAGAGCGCCTTTATTGCCGCGGAGACCAAGGCCAAATTTCCTGTTTACTACGTGGCCCTGAACTCGCAGTCCGGCAGGTCGCGTGCGCTGTATATGTCCCGCTTCGACACATTTGTGGATATGGAGAAGGCCAACAAGATGGTCGACATGAATGCCACGCTTTCAGCGGAGCTGGAGCGTGCCAGCCTGGCCGATGGCGAGCTCCTCGACGAAGTCGATCAATACGTCTTCACCTATGACAAAGATCTGAGCTACCATCCGCACACCGACCTTCAGGCTCACCGCGTCTACCAGTTCTCCATCTTTCAGGTGAAGCCTGGACACCGCAAGGAGTGGGAAGACGTGGTGAAGATGGTGAAGGATGCACACGAAAAAGCAGGAACCAGCGCACACTGGGGCATGTACGAGATTGCCTTCGGCTTCGACGATGGGACCTACCTCGCGATCTCCGGGGATCCGTCGATGTCGGCAATCGATGTCGGCTACGCGGAGGACAAGAAGTTTGTTGAAGCTCTCGGCGGCGAGGAAGCCATGCAAAAACTCGATGCCATGTTCGGCGATTGCGTCCAATCGTCGCACAACGAGCTGTACACGGTGAATCCCAAGCAAAGCTACGTGAGCGAAGATTGGATCAAGGCCGATCCTTCGTTTTGGAGGCCAAAGCCGGCCGCTGCAATGGCCGCAAAGCCTCCCGCTCCGCCGGCGCAGAAATCCGGCCAATAGGGTTCTCGCCCGTCGAAATCTCGTAGCAATCTTGAGCGGCTCCCCACCTTCCGGAGCCGCTCGCACCACGTGAGTGCCTGCATCTTCGCGTTTGCCGCCGCGTTCTTCAACCCGCATACTGGATTCGTGGCCCTCGACGCGCCGATCCTTTCCGGAAGCCATATCCGTCTCGAACCGCTCTCCCCGGCCCACGCCGATGCGCTCATCACGGCGTCCGCCGGCGATCCCGAGCTCTACCGCTGGAGTGCGGTGCCGATTGGACGCGAAGACGTGAAGCGCTACATCGAGACGGCGCTTGCCTGGCGCGAGGCCGGCACGGCGATCGCCTTCGTGCACCTGCGCGTCGCCGACGGCGCCGTGCTCGGGTCAACACGGTTTTTCGACATGGAACGATGGGCGTGGCCCGCCGGCCACGCGCGCCACGGCAATCCGCATCCCGACGTCTGCGAAATCGGCTACACCTGGCTCACGCACTCGGCCCTGCGCACCGCGGCCAACACTGAGGCCAAACTGCTGATGCTGACACACGCCTTTGAGGTGTGGGATGTTCTGCGCGTCTGCCTGCACACCGACGCGCGCAACCGGCGCTCGCAGGCCGCGATCGAACGCATCGGAGGAAAGTTCGAAGGGGTTTTGCGCGCGCACCGCATGGCTGCGGACTTGACTCCGCGCGATTCGTATCGCTACTCAATCGTCGCCGCCGAGTGGCCGGAGGTGAAACAGAAGCTCGCGAGCCTACTCGCGCGCCGACCCGGCGATCCTGATTCGCCCCCGGGCAAGCCGACACCTGACACCTGAATCCTGAATCATTCTCTACCGCGCGCTTTCGGCCGTCTCGCTGGCTACGATCTTCCCGTTCTCGTCCATTTTGCCGAAGATCATCTTGCCGCTGGCCGTCTGCAGCACGCTGGTCACGGCGATGTCCACGCTGCGTCCGATCATCCGCCGCGCATGATCCACCACCACCATGGTGCCGTCGTCAAGATAGCCCACGCCCTGGTTGTACTCCTTGCCTTCCTTCAGGATCAGGACGCTCATGCGCTCGCCCGGCAGCACCACCGGCTTGAGCGCGTTGGCCAGGTCGTTGATGTTCAGCACCTCCACATGGTGCAGGTGCGCCACCTTGTTCAGGTTGAAGTCGTTGGTCACAACCTTGGCTTCCCACTTCTTGGCCAGCTCCAGCAGCTTCAAATCCACTTCATGGATGGACGGGAAATCGTCAGGCACGATCTGCACCTGCAGGCTCGCGTTCGACTGCATGCGCTGCAGCATGTCCAGGCCGCGGCGCCCTCGTTGTCTCTTGGAGCCGTCGGTTGAGTCGGCCACCACCTGCAGCTCGCGCAGCACAAACTCCGGCACCACGATCATCCCGTCGATAAAGCCGGCCTCGGCAATGTCGGCAATGCGCCCGTCGATGATCACGCTGGTATCCAGCACCTTGGCGCTGCGCCGTGCCGGCCGGTCGCCGGCAAAGATGGTGCCCAGCGCCGCCGGACTCAGCAGGTCGCCCTTGCTCGCGCCCACCAGCAGCCCCACGTAGGTCATCAGCAGCAGGACAAAAATTTGCAGCGCCGCCGCATTCGCGCTCTTGAGCGGAGCCGTGCGCAGCACCAGGCAGAACAGCGCCGCGCCCACAATACCCAGCAGGCTGCCGGCCACCGCGCCGATCAGCCGCTTGAGGCTGAGCGCCCGCACCCGCAGCTCGAAGACAATCACCGCGCCCGCCGCCAGCGCGCCGCCAGCCGCACTCTCCCAGCCGTTCTCAACCCCGAACGGACGGAGGAAGTAACAAACCCCGGCAAGAATGACTACAAAAAGAAGCCGCAACAGGACAAGATCCATAACGCCAACTTCCGCGGGCGTCGGGGAAAGAACGCCGCTTGGTCACAATTCGCGAGTATGCCCACGGTTTCATGCCATCGTCAAGGGGAAAGGAAAGCAGGGATCAGGGATCAGGGATCAGGGTTCAGGGTTCAGCGAGCAGAGACCAGTCTGGTGAACCTCACATTTACCTATGCCGCCTGTGCGGACACTGGCTCGACGGCTTGCGAGGGAGAATTGTGACGAGCACCATCGCTCGGGCTAGCGGTTTTCTGATCCCTGAAACCTGATCCCTGTATTTACGACGCTTGCGCCAGCGCCGGCGGCTGCGCGGGGCGCAGCGAGCCTTTGCGCGGCCCGCGCTTGCGCGCGCTCATGGTCTTGATGCGCTCGAGAAGCTCCATCGAGGTACAGTTCTTCTTGGCCAGCATCGCGTCGGCCACGTGAATTTCGCCTCCGGCCGGCTGCGGGTCGCCCAGAAGAATCATGGGCACGTGGGCGGCAATCTTTTTGAGGCGCTGCACCAGCTGCTCTCCGCTCATCTGCGGAAGATTCATCTCCGTCAGCACGAGGTCGATCTGCATCGAGCCCAAGGCGCTCATCGCCTCCTGGCCGGTCACCGCCGGGACCACCTTGTATCCGTTCGTTGTCAGGGTGAACTTGAGGACTGATAGCTCTTGTTCGTTTCCATTTACGCAAAGAATGATCTTTTTCGGGCGCATGACTCTGGACTCTACTCCTTGCCTCTTTTTTTTCTTGAAGGTTTTTGGTGTTGATTAGCCGCTTTCCGCGCAAAAAATCCCCTCTTCGCTCGCGAAAGCGAATCTACATTCTGCATGACGATTTCGGCAACCGAACGCGAACTTCCCCTGCCCGCCGCGAAAATCGCCGCCGTTCGAGGCCGCGCGTTGTGCGCTCCTGGCTCCCGGCACACGATCCCGCTGCAGACCGGCCCACGTTCGCGATCAATGATTCAGTGCTGATTCAGTGCTCGTGACGCGTGGGACAACCGGTTAAGGACCGGTTCACTTGTCCCCAATGAGAGCCAAGACTACGATTCCCCGCGCATCCTGCAAAGAGAGAAAGGCAGGCGAAAAATTCCCTGAAAATCAGCCTGTAACAAGTGGAAATCGCTTAGTGCAAACATGGATCGCCACTTGCGATGATGAATTTCTGTTGAAAGCATGTGCATCACGGCTGGAAAAGCCGGCCTTTTGCTACAAGAACAGTGCTGCCGCCCACGCGCACGTCCGTGACCCTGCCGTCGATGCGCCGCGCGCTCAGCAAAATCAGGCTCGGCCGGCCCATCTCGATACCCTGCAGCACGCGGATCGTCTCACCATCCGCAGCGGCGCCGCGCGCCACCAGGTAGCTGATGGCGCAGCCCGACGCCGATCCGGTGGCCGGATCCTCGCCATTGTAAAACTGCATCCGCGCCCTGTACTGCTGCGCAGGGCTCTGGTCCTGGACTGAATCCGGGGCAAGGACGTAAAACCACCGTGCCCCGCGCTCGCGCAGCCACGGCGTCGTCTCTTCGTGATTCACCTTGAGCCGCTTCAGTGCCTCGACCGACCGCAGCACTGCAATCGCAAACGCGGTTCCCGTGGAAACCACCTGCGGCGGCAGCGCCGGATCGAGGTCCTCGGCCCTGAGGCCCATCAGCCGCGCGGCTTGCACACGGTCGAGCTCGGCGCCAAACTCGGGATCGCGCTGCGTCATCTCTCCGCACAGCGCGCCCTCGCCGCATTCGCCTGCAAAGCGCACCGGCACCGTGCCCGCGTTCAGCTTGAGCTTCACCGTGCCGTCCTCGCACGTCTCCGGCGCGCTCATCTTCAGCACGCTGGCGGTGCCCAGCGTCGGATGCCCGGCAAAGTTCAGCTCTTCCTGCGTGGTGAAGATGCGCACGCGCACGCCTTCGCGCCGCTCCGTCTCCGCCGGCCCGCGCTCCACGAAGGTCGTCTCCGACAGATTGAACTCGCGCGCAATCGCCTGCATGCGCTCGGTCTCGAGGCCGGCCGTGTTCATCACCACGGCCAGCGGATTGCCCTTGAGCGCCTGGCTGGTAAAAACATCGACGATGGAATAGTCCAGTGCCACGACGACCGCTCCTCTCTTACTTCCCACTCTGGCTCGAAGAATCCCACATCCAACTGCGACTGCGCAACGAATTCGAGAGATCGAAGCCATCGCTCACGAAGATTGCGCTCACCGCGCTCTGGCGGTCCGGTGAAATCCAGCCTTTGTGCTCCCGCGCCGCGGGATAATACAATCCATTTGCCGGTTCTTCCCGTCTTGGAGTTTGCTCCAGTCGGCGCTAACCGGCCATTCTCCCCGGATTCACTTTGACTCGATTTGCTCCGAGAAGGGCGACTCTTCAACGCGCCCCGAACTTCACTGAAGATTGACCGCGGCCCCAGGGGTTCACCTGGCGGGGATTCCCCCTTGAACTGTGGGCGGACCTCGCAGGACGGTGGTCTGGATTCGAACTGCGCACGAGGCTGAGATGCGTACCGGCTGCGCGTCGCTTTTCGCGCGGTTCCCGGAGCATGCAACTTTTGGAGGTCGTAAAGAATGGCTCAATCCATCAACGTAGCGCAGGCAGCCATCGCCTCCGGCGCGGTGGCTGACATCAAGGTCGAAGAGATCGTGCTGGGCGGCGTCACCATCGGCCAGCTCACCCTGGAGGGCACCACCCTCCAGATCGCCTCGGCCAGCGCCGCGCTCGAGGCGGTGCGCGTCGTCATCAATCTCGATTTTTCCTTCGATTGGTGGCTCAATCTCGGATTCTGGAGCGATTCCGGAACCGCCGGCCTGGGCAGTCTTTCCTACGCCCTCGATCTCGGCAGCGTGCCCATTCCTTCGCTGGGCAACATTCCCCTCTCCGTTCCCAACATCGTCCTTTCCAACCTGAGCGCTGTGATTGCACCAGTCTCCGCGGCCGATCTGGGCGCAGGAACCTTCTCCGCGCTCCGCGCAACCAATGTCGTGTTTCCCAAAAACGGGTTCACGCTCGCCGGCTTCGCCATCGGCGGAGTCACCATCGCCGGCAGCGAAGTTCCCGAAGCCGCAGCCGCAGCCGTTTCTCTTCAGGACTTCCATCCCAGCGGCAGCCTCGTGCTGCCCAATGCCTCCCTGGGCCCGCTCGAGATTCCCTCCGTGACCACCGGCGACGTGCAGACTACAGCGGCCATCGGCTTCAACGGCAGCGCCGGCCAGCAGGGACTCGGCCTGAGCCTCAGCGTTTTTGGCGGCACCATTGCGGTGACGCCCACGGCTTACGTCAGCATCGGCGCGCTTGCGCTTCAGGGCGTGTCGCTCTCCGGCTCGGTGGCCAAAGCAATACTGGACAACATCGGCGTCCCCATAGACATTCGCGGGATCAACCTGACCAACATCGACATCGGCCAATTCAGCGCATCCAATATCACGCTCTGAGCGCTCAGCCCGATGCAAGGAGAAATGCCCATGTCCATCAACGCGGCGGAATTCGAAGCCCTCTGGGAGAACGCCAAGAACCAACCCCACTTCCGCAAGGTGGAGACGCCGGTCATCCATGCCGACCTCTCGCTCACTGGAATCCTGAATCAATACGTGGCCATGGTGGCCCGGCAGCGCGAATGGGGCAAGGTCAGCCAGCAGGATTTCAACGACCTGACGTCGGCCGTCGACACCTTGAAGTCCGTCCTCACGCGCGTCAATGACCGCGGGCTGGTGGCCGATGCCGCGGCGCAGAATGCGGCCGTCATTCAGCAGAAATTCGCCGGAAGGGTGGGATAGGTGTGGCGCCGGTTGAATGAATGGCTCCGTAACAAGGGCGCGGCTTGTCGCGCGTCCCGATCGAGCGATTTGTGCAAGCTTGGGCGACTTGAGCCGGGCCATGGACGACGGAAAAGGAACCCGGGCTTCAGCCCCCGCCCCGGGGGATCTCCCATTTTTGAGCAGCGCGGCTCAGCGCGCCACGGCAGCCGGTCGCGGCCGCGTCCTGGCGCGATCGAGAAAAATCCGCATGCGCAGTGCTTCCGCTCTTTGCGCCGCCACCAGCCGCAGCTGCCGGCGAATGTGGTCCTCGTCGTCGAGCTGCATCACGTTGGCCTCGTCCTGGGCTGCGTCCCGCTCCAGGCGCGCCACGCGTTCTTCCACCGTCTGGCGGAAGTGGGGGCTGATCTCGTAACCTTCGAATGCAGCACAGTTGACCATCATGGCGAGCTCCTCTGGGGATGGAAACACGGTCCCTCGAAAATTTTTCCTTCGGACCCTCAAGTTTCCCGAGCTACTGCCGATCTTACCGATGAGCGGAATTGTGCGCCAGATTACGACGTAATGCCCTGTGGGTAATTAACTGTGCGGAAACTGGACAAAATCAGCGGGAAAATTCTGGCCTTCCTACATATCTCTGCAGTTCGTGTTTTGAATCGAGACACTCCCTGCCTGCAGCCGCGACAGCACTGTCCAGTTGGATTGTTGTGCTTCCTGTTGTGCCTTGGGTTGTGATTTGTCCCGCATGCCGCGTGGAACTTCGCCTCGTCTCACGCGCGGTACGCGTGACTACTGCTCTGAGGCCTCTTGCGGCGGAGTGGCATAGTAGCCCTTGCGCACCTGCACCTTCATGCCCTCGCCGCATTCGACGGCGAGATGCCGGAACGTCCCGTCCAGCTTGGTGTTTGAGGGCGTGTAACTGGCCACGTACTGCGTGCGCAGCTCGTCTTCAATCTGCTCGAACGCGGCTTCGAGCTTGGGCCCGTTGTTGCCCACGTCGATCACGCGCCCGCCGGTCTCGTCGGCGATCTTCTTGGCTGCCGAGTAGCCCGTGTACGCCATTCCCTGGCTCCAGTACATGGCCCTGTCGGCAATCAGGATGATGTAGACGATCACGTTCGAGCGCTGCGCCGCGGCAATTGCACCGGCAATCTTGGTATTGCTGCCCTCATCCTCACCGTCGGTGAGGATAATGATCGCCTTGCGTCCGGTCTGCTGCACCAGCTTCTCCGTCGACGCCAGATAGATTGCGTCGTAGAGCAGCGTGCCCTTGGGATCGCCTACCGTGGGTACGGTTCCCCCGCCCAGGCCGGGAATTCCCGATCCGTTGCCGCCCGCGGTGTTGATCTCGGCCTTGTCCAGTGCCCGCGCCAGCAGGTGCGCATTGTTGGTGTAGTCCTGCAGCAGGTCCACGTTCACGTCGAAGTTCAGCGCAAAGGCTTCATCCTTGGCCCGCAGCACGCGCTCCAGGAACTCGCCGCCCGCCTGCTGCTCGAGCGGCAGCACGCGCTGCTGGCTGCCGGAGGTGTCCAGCAGGATTCCCAAGGTCAGCGGCAGGTTGGACTCCGCCGCAAACGTCTTCAGGGTCTGCGGCACCTTGTCTTCATCGATGGTGCAGTCGTCTTTGGTGAGATGGGGAACCAGCTCGCCGTTCTTGTTTTTCACGGTGAAGATCACATCAACCAGATTCACGTTTACGTGAAACGTGGCCATGGGCGTCTGGTCAACTGGCTGCGCCGGCGCGGTGCTTACCGGCGGCGCATCGGGCGAGGGCGCAAGCTGGCCCCATGCCACCGCCGGAATTCCCGGCAGCGCCAGCAAAAGCGCCGCAATTCGGACGCGCCTGTACATCGTCCCCTCAATTAGACGCCGTTTTCGCCTCAAAGAAAGCATACCCATTCGCTCACGAAGGGGCAACCTGCGCTCTACCGGCGCGTCTGATACTCTGTCAGGGGTACCCGTCGCATCATGGAAATGGGCCTTGTGCTTCAGTTTCATGAGGCGGCGATGCGCGGGTCAAGGGGTTTTCGGAGGATCAAACCGCCGTGAAGTTCGGCTTAACCACATCGGCGCTCATAAGTTTGCTCGTCTTTGGCCCTTACGTCGTCCTGTCGGCGCAAACCCCGCAACAGCAGCAGCCAGTTCCCGACGCGCCTACGCCTCAGGCGCCAACGCCGCTGCCCGGAGCCGGCACGGTTACGCCCGGCGAAGGCACCGGACCCGCTCCGGCAGCCGGCTCATCGTCCGCAACCTCCTCCGCGGCGGCCGGCGATCGGCCCGACGCGGGCGAGAGCGAGGCGCCGGCCAATGGGTCTCCCGCTGCTGTGCCGCCGCCGGACCAGCAGGAAAACGTCCAGCAGACTCCACCGGAAACCGGCCAGCCGGCGCTGGCGAATTTTCAGATCAACGTAAACTTCGTGCAGGTCCCCGTCACCGTGAAAGACGCCAAAGGCCACTGGGTGGCCGGGCTGGATTGGCGTGACTTCAAAGTTTACGAGAGCGGCACCCTCCAGCACCTTACCTTCTTCAGCGTCGATCCGCAGCCGCTGGCCATCGCCTTCGTCATCGACCAGAGCCTTCCCTCCAACTTCATGGAAGAGGTGAACGCCTCCATGGGAGCCATCCAGGGCGCGCTCACCCCGTACGACTCCGCCGCGGTGTTCACTTACGGTAACGGGGCGAAGGAGTGGACGAGCTTCACCGGCGGCCAGAGTGCGCGCCTGCCGTACGTTCTTTCCATGGCCCAATCGGCCGGCACCGATCCCATGGTTCCTGACCCCGGGGGTCCGTTCGGCAGCGGCTGCGCCATCTCCACCAATGGCAACTGCGCCGATCCCAACCTACAGGCAGGCGGTTCCACGGGAAATAGCTCGTGGATGTCCGTCCCCAAGGAAATTCACACTCTCAACGACGCCATTCTCGCCGCGGCCCAGCAGCTCTCCACGCAGCCCAAACAGTTCCGCCGTATTATCTACGTCATCTCCGACGGCAAGGAATACGGCAGCAAGGCTAGCTGGAAGGAAGTCGTCCGTTATCTCGAGACCAACAAGATCTGCGTCTACGCCACGCTGGTGGGCGACTCTGCCCGCTGGGGCGAAGGCTGGATCGATCGCTTCCACCTGCCGTTTCAGATGTACGACAACATCCTCTACAAATACACGGTGGCCACGGGCGGAGACACCGACGCCGAGGGCGGCGTAAACGGCATTGAAAAAAGCTATCAGAAGATTGCCGGCGAGGCCCGCAACCAGTACACACTCGGCTATCTCACTGCAAGGCCGATCGAAGACGACAGGTACCGGTCCATCGAGGTGCGCATCGACCGCCCCAACCTCGACATCATCAACAAGCGCGGCTATTATCCTTCAGCGCAAGATCGCTGATCGCTCACTCGGGTCAAGCCGCAACCATGCGATCCATGCCTCTGTTTGGTCTCCGTTTCCCAAAAATACATAGGCCTGTGCACTCGGCACAGGCCTCTTCATGCATCGGATTTTAGATCGGCATCTGCCTGCCGCAGACTTGATCCCGGAGGTCTTGCTCGCGGCGCGCTGAGGCGCCATCCCGGAGCTTGCTTGGAAACTTGCCTTACGCCTTGGGCTCAACCGGGGTCGAATTCGCCGGCGGAGGCGGCGCGGCAGCCGTATTTGGCTGCACCGGCTGAGCCGGCGGCGTAGGCTCGGTAACGCCCTTCAATCCCTCTTTGAACCCCTTGAGACCCTCGCCCAATCCCTTGCCCAGTTCCGGCAGCCGTTTGGCGCCAAACAACACCAGCAGGATGATCGCAATCACCAGCAGATGTGTCGGTTGCAGTAAATCGCCCATGGTTTTCCTCCGCGCGCCCATGCGTGCCCGGCGCGCTTCCTGACCCCATCATTGTCGCACAGAACCGGAACCCCGCGCGAACCCGCGCCCAAGGTCGGCGTCGCCCCATCCTTCTAACTCCGCTGACTTGCTGACTCGCCGACTCGCTAATTCACCTGCGCCGGCTTGCCCAGCCTCTCGGTCACCATGGTGAAAAAGGAGTGCAGGTCTTCTTCCTCGCCCGCCGTCAGCCGCCGGTAGACTTTCAGCAGCGGAAACAGCCGCGAACCCCGCACATCCACAGACGGAACCGCCGTGGCGCCGCCGGGATACACCGTCATCTCCCAGGTTCCCGCGTAGCGCCTTCGCAGCACCTCGCCCAGATAGCTGCCCCACAGGCGCACCTCGAAGTCCAGGTCGAGCTCGGGGCTTTCGCCCACCAGCACCAGAACTTCGTCCAGCGCATCGATCGACTCGGCGGTGAAATCCAGTTTTTGCTTCACCTCGCAGGAGCCCAGCACTGCCGCTGCCTGGGCGTAGCCGTCCATCATGGCTCCCAGGTCGGGAAATGCCATCGTCTCCAGACGCTTGCGCAAAGTTGTTCGGTCGCGCATCCAGCCTCCAGAGTAAACGTCCGCGCCGCGCCGCCAGAAGCCATAAAAGTGGCAGACTTCCTGAAACCTTTGGGTCACGTTTGTGGCAGACTAAGGAATGGTGGAGGTCGCCCCCGTGAGATTCGTCCGGTTGCTTGCTCTGAGCTTTGTGCTTGCGTTTTTTGTGGGTCAGGCGCGCCCCGCCGGCCACGATATCTATCCCGAACCGAATCAGGCACGTGACGACATCGCCGCCGCTCTCAAAACGGCCGCGGCCACGCATCGCCGCGTCCTGCTCGACTTTGGCGGTAACTGGTGCGGCGACTGCCAGGTGCTCAACCTTTACTTCCACGACGACGCCAATCGCGACTTGCTGGAAAAGAACTTTGTGCTCGTCGACATCAACATCGGCCACATGGACGCCAATCTCGACGTCGCCCGCCAGTACGGCGTCCCCATCGACAGAGGCGTGCCCGCCCTGGCCGTGCTCAGCCCGGAGGGCAAACTTCTGTATAGCCAGCGCAACGGCGAGTTCGAAGCCATGCGCCACATGGAGTCCTCCGCCGTCACCTCGTTCCTCGTCGAATGGCGTCCTCAGCGCCCCGATTGTTCCGCTGTCGTGGTTAACTGCTAGTTCAACTCGCGGCTCGACTCCTGAATCCTCAACCAGGCCCTCTGAATCTTGAACGCTGAATGGAATTCGATCTCGAGAAAATTTCCGGCCCGGAGACCTACAAGCTTCTAATCGGGCTGGTGGTCCCGCGTCCCATTGCCCTTGTCACCAGCCTCGACGAGCAGGGCAGCCTGAACGCTGCGCCCTTCAGCGCCTACAACTACTTTTGCACCGATCCGGCCATCGTCGGCATTGGTGTTACCAATCGCCCCGATCAGCGCCACGTGCCCAAAGACACCGCGCGCAACATCCGCCGCACCGGCGAATTCGTTGTAAACGTGGTCACCGAAGACATCGCCGAAAAGATGAGCATCTGCGCCACCGATTTTCCCGCCGAGATGAGCGAGGTGGAGATCGCCGGCTTCACCACCGTGCCCTCGAAAAAAGTGCGGCCGCCGCGCATTGCCGAGGCCCACGCGGCGCTCGAGTGCCGCGAGTACACCACCATGGAGATCGGCCGCTCGCGCATCATCCTCGGCCGCGTGGTCTCCATCTACGTCGAAGACCGCTTCGTTGATCCCGCCGGCCCCTACATCGACGCAGAGGCGATGCACACCGTGGGCCGCATGAACGGATTGGGCAACTACGTCCGCACCCGTGACGCCTTCCTGCGTATCCCGCGCATCTCCTACGAAGAGTGGAAGAAGAACCACCGCTGACTTCGGCGGGAAGCGGGCTGCAGGCCACTACAAAATTCATTGAGCAAGGAGTTCTGTATCAGGGCGCGGCTTCAGCCGCGCCGCAATGCGCCTTACATGTAGATTGGGGGCTTTAGCCCCTGGAATGACGCAACCTGCGGCTCGTTGCTACCCCAGCGGCGCCAGGTACTTGGTGTTCTGGTAGGTGTACGTGACGCGGTGAATCACGGTGATGGTCGAGAGCACAGCCAGCACCCAGAGCACGGGCGCCATCACGCCCCAGTGATTGAACAGCGCGCCCAGAATGACGAGCACGATCCGCTCCGGCCGCTCCATGAAGCCCACCTTGCAACTGCCGATCAGCGCCTCAGCCCGCGCCCGTGTGTAGCT
>JASHOQ010000054.1 GCA_030041045.1 Acidobacteriaceae bacterium | reverse complement strand
CCACGCGAACAGGCGCTCGATTTTCCATCGCCGGAGGTATCGCCGCAGCGGCCTGGCGTCCTGGGTTTTCCTTCGCTTCGAGCGATTGGGCGCGATCATCTCGATGCCGCGCTGGCGCATGCGTCCATCCAGTGCATCGCTGTCATAGCCCTTGTCGCCGATGATGCGTTGGGGCAATGTGCTGATATGGCGTTGGTCCAGCGTCTGGTCTACCAGCGTTGACTCATTCGGCGAAGCGCTCGTAACCCCGATGGCGATAGGAAGACCATGGCTGTCTGCGATTGCCATGATCTTGCTCCCTTTGCCACAGCGTGTTGGACCAATGCGATCGCCCCCTTTTTCGCCCCGCTGAACGAGGCATCGACGAACGCCTCCTCCAACCCTAGCTGTCCGCGCGCCAGCAGATCCTCGCACAAAGCCCACAATATCCCCTCCAGCACACCGCCGCGCTGCCACTGCTGAAAACGGCGATGACACGTCTGGCAGGAACCGTAGCGGGGCGGAAGATCTTTCCACGGAGCCCCGGTGCGCAGAATCCATAGCACCCCGTCCAGCGTCTTCCGCGCATCGGCCCAGCGGCCGCCGCGTCCATCGGCTCGCTGCCGCTGTTGCTGGTCTAACTCCACAAATGGCCTTACATACTCCCATTGAAAGTCACTCAAATCTGCCATGCTTCTGGTTTGCTTCAACTTCCCCCAAAACGCAAGGGTTATTCACCTGATCCATTGGTGAGACTGGTTCTAGTGATTTATCCAGTGCCGTTCCTATATCCATTGATCTCGACTGCGTGCGTGAACATCGCCCGGTATCGACTCAAAAGGGCGGACTCAGAGGCGGCCCAAGCTGCTCGATACGTGTAGTCGCCAACCCGTCAGCGACGAAAGAGTTATTTCCGGATTGGCGGTCAACCGCCAAGAATCACCCATTTGGTTGGTGGTTTCTGGCGACAAGCCCGTTTCAGGGGAGAAATCGGTATTACTTCCGCATTGGCGACCATCCGCTCAGCACGGCGGTCTCCTCTTGACCCTGTAGGTGCCTACAGGGTTTAGGCTGTGGGTATGGAAGGATTGACGCGGGGTCAACTTGCGCAACGTGCCCAGATCAATCTGGAGACGGTGCGCTTCTACGAACAGGAGGGACTCCTTGCTCCGCCATCGCGCACGGCGTCGGGTTACCGAAAATTCCGGGAGTCGGCGGTTGATCGTCTCGCATTTGTGAAGCGTGCCAAAGCTCTCGGATTTTCTCTCGCAGAAATACGTGACCTGGTGATCATCCAAGACGAACACGCGGATGCATGTGTAGAGATGCGAGAACTCTTGACTGCCAAACTGGCGAATGTTCGAGAGAAGATGATCGAACTTCAAAAGCTCGAAGGACAGTTGAGTTCTGCACTTCGAAAATGCAATCGGGCGTTGAATCGAGAGCCAGCCCAACACGCACCAAAGAGATGTCCGGTGCTTCGCCAGATGTCCGAATCCAAATCGCGCGAGGATTAGTCAATGCAGATCGATGTTCTTTATTTCAACGAGTGCCCCAATCACTTCCCCACGGTGGAGAGAGTCAACGCGATTTTGCGTGAAGAGGGCTGTAGTGCGCAGGTGCGAGAAGTTCTGGTGCCAAGTGCAGAGGCCGCCCAACAAGTTAAGTTCCTGGGATCGCCAACGGTGCGTGTGAACGGAATCGACATCGAACCGACAGCGCAGGACAGAAAGGACTTCGGCCTGATGTGTAGAAGGTACGCCGGAGGCGCCCCGTCACATGAGCTGATCCGCGCCGCGATTCGGTCCGCGTCGAACAACGCGAGAGAAGGGCGATGAAACAGGGTTCCGTTGTTGTCGGTTCCTCGCTCGGCGCTATCGCCTCAGGTCTAGTTGCGGCGGCCACTACCTTTTGTTGTGCAGGTCCCGCCGTGTTCGCTCTTCTCGGGACGAGCGGCGTTCTTGCCGCGGCCAGGCTGGAACCGTATCGGATGTACTTCATCCTGGCCTCGATCGCACTGCTGGTCATCGGCTTTTGGCTGGCCTATCGCCCCAAGGGCGGATGCATCGGTAAGGCATGCACGACGACGAGCGCCAAGGTTACTCGCGCGCTTCTATGGATCGCTGCTCTAACCACGGTGGCAGCGATCGTACTTCCAAACTTCGTGCGGGGTTAATCATGAGAACGTTGACGGCTGCCCCTGCAATCATGCTGCTTCTATCGATCACTGCCTGCAACCGAATGGGGACAGAAGCATCGTATGTGGTAATGGGAAACACCTCAGAAGTAGTGAGGAAGGCGTTTAATGCGGACGCCGGGAAGGTACGAGTGGTGATGCTGGTCTCTCCCACCTGCGGAATGTGCCTGAAGGGCGCGTCGGAAGTCTCACAGCAGATCGCGAAGGTAGACGGAAAAAAGGTTTCGCTCTATGCGGTCTGGGTGCCACGGCTCGGCGGACGGGAAAAAGACGTTCCAGCTGCCACACGTGTGGTCGCGGATCCATTTACACGGGAATATTGGGATGGTAACGACCTTCTGGGGGTCGCGTATCGGCGAGTGCTTGGATGGAAAGACGACGATGCATGGGATGTGTACATGGTCTACGGACCAAGGGCACAATGGACCGGTGACCTGCCGCCGACTCCAGACTTTTATATGCACCAGGACGCGGAGCCCGGTCTGCGTCTCGATGCTTCGGTGTTCGGAGCGAAGGTGAAAGAACTCATGTAGCAAGTGGATTCTGCGCGAGTCAGATTCGCATTCTTGGCGAATTATCGCCAATCCGGACATTGATATGTAGTGACCGGTCAAGGTGCGCTGGTCATCTTTTTCGATCGAGGACAGGGTCAGCAGCAGCCGTGGCAGGTAATGGCGACGATTGATCAAACGTAAGCGTCCTGAGTTCCTTTCAATTACCCACAAGTTGAACTCTTTTAAGTATTGATAGTGTGTGTTCTGCCTCAAGTCCGGTACTTACACCGCCGGTGATTTGGTGACGCACTGAGAGCCATGAGAACCATGCAGGTGTCTCGTGGCAGCCGGCGCAGACGAGCTATGGATGCGGTGGGCGCGGATGGGTGGATAGTCGTTGGTGCGGTAGCGGACCAGTGAGATCGAGCTGACGCGCACGGTGGTCTTATCGCAGGCCTCGAAGCGAGCCGCCGGCAGCGGCAGCAGTACGGCGCGGTCGCGCTCGAATCGCTCTCCGATGGTCTCCCTGTGGCCACGCAGACGTTGTGCGCGGCGCGCCATACAGTCGGTGGCCAGCTCCCTGTTCAGCGCTTCCCAACTGGCCGCGCGCGGAATGGGCACCATGAAGTTGCGCCGCGCGTACCCGACCAGGTTCTCCACCTTGCCCTTGTCGTTGCCCTTCGCCGGTCGGCCGAACTTCTCGGCGAACAGATAGTGGCTCTGCAACTCGGAAAAAGCTCGCGTCTTCTGCCGCTGCCCGTCGCCCAGGATGCG
>JASHOQ010000053.1 GCA_030041045.1 Acidobacteriaceae bacterium | reverse complement strand
GGGACGAAAAGGCGATCCGGGACTACATCCGCAACCAGGAAGACGAAGACAAGCGCATCGACCAGATGCAGATTTGGAACTGACCGGCCGCCTTCAGGCGGCGCAATCAAACTGGGGCCGCGTCAGCGACCCCCAACAGCCGCTTTGAGCGGCTCACACAAATAAGGCCCCCGGCTCTGCCGGGGGATACTTACCTTTTCCTTAAAGAGTGAACCAAGTCCGCCCGCGCTCCATCTTTATCAAGCTGCGTTTCCGCTGTAACCCCCCTGTCACAATCCGCTGTTAGGTTGGTTCCGGTCGACGCGGTGATGGTCCTGCGCGCCCAAAGAATTCCCCATTCATCCCAACACGCCACCAACTCACAAGGAGTGTCTTCCATGGTCTCTTTCGCGTCTTCGTTGCGCCGGCGCGTTCTCGTTCGCGCTCTATCCTGCGTGGCCATTGCCCTGTTCGGTGTGGCTGCCGCGCCCGCACAGGACTTCTTCTTCCCCGGCCCGGATTTTACCCCCGGCAATCTCGTCCTCAGCCGCTCCGTCTATGCCGGCAACGCCGGCACGGTGCAGGTGGGCGAGATTCTGCCGCCCGGCTGCGCCCCGAGCCTCTGCTCGCCTTCCACGGGCGCCATTGCCGACGGCACCTATCCCGGAGTTTTCAACAACGATAGCTACGACGGCAGCTTCGGCATCACCTCGCCCATTTTCCTCGACGAGATGACGCCCTGGGGCTGGACCGTCCGCTCTCTCGAAGTGCCCAACAGCCTGGAGCGGGGCATCACGCCGGAGAGCGATCAGCTGGTGACCAGCTTCAGCTCCAAGTCAGAGGAGGCGCTGAATCTTTCGAGCGACGGCAAATACCTGACGTTTATCGATTATGTGGCGCCGGTGAACGCCATCGACGTATCCAATGCCAATACGCCCGGCGCCGTGGATCCCACGAATCCCGTGGGCGAGAGCTTTTACCGCGCCGTCGCCACGGTGGACGAGCACGGCCGCTTCACGTTTACTGAGAGCAACGCCTACAGCGGCAACAACGGCCGCGCGGCCATCCTGTACAACGCCGATGGCGCCGACGTTTTCTTTACCGCCGGCAATGCCGGCAACGGCTCGAACCCGCAGCCGGACGGCATCATCCTCGGCGCGGGCGCGCAGATCATCACCCCCTCCGATGTGCCCGAGTACCTGCAAAATCCCGGAACGCCCACGCCGGTGGCCAGCTTCAGCGTGACTGAGCTTGGCGACAAAGCCGACAAGGTGGGCAAGGACGACAACTTCCGCGGCATGACCATTTACAACAACGTGCTCTACTTCACCAAGGGGAGCGGCGGCAACGGCGTGAATACCGTGTATTTTGTTGATACCACCGGCACCGCCTGCCCCAAGGGCGTGGGCCTGCCCGTTGCCGACGCCAAGCTGCCCACCGCGGCGCTCACCTACGATCTGAGCACGCTGCAGACGGACGGTCTGCCCAGCAATATGTGCGTGCTGGCCGGTTTCCCGACTCTTTCCAACAAGACCGGCAATCCGGTCAATTTCCCCTTCGGCCTGTGGTTCGCCAACCCCACCACGCTCTACGTGGCCGATGAAGGCGACGGCGTGACCACCTATGACGCCACCACGAACACCTATACCGACGACGCGGGGCAGACGCTCGCCGGCCTGGAGAAGTGGGTCTTCGACTCGTCAACGCAAACCTGGAACCTGGCTTACACGCTCGAGAACGGTCTCAATCTGGGTACGCCCTACACGGTTCGCGGCGATTATCCCACCGGCGACAACGCGGCTACAGGTTTGCCCTGGGCGCCGGCCACCGACGGCCTGCGCAACATCGTGGGCACCTTCGGCGACGGCTTCTTCTTCCCACGCGACCAGGTTGTGATCTATGCCATCTCATCGACGGTGAGCGGCGGCGGCGACACCGGGGCCGACCCCAACAAGCTCTACGTGATCGTGGACGACGTGAACAATACTTCGGCAACGGCGGCTGCCGGCGAGCGCTTCTTCGAGCTGCGTGCGGCGCGGGGCAGAGAGGTGCTGCGCGGGATCTCCTTCACTCCGGGGACGAAGCAGGAGACGTCGTACTGAGCGGGATGCGACGCATGTAAAGCCGGCCCACCCTAGGCGCAAAAACAAGAACGCGCCGAGGGTGGGGCGCTCCGGCGGAGTTCGTGCCTTCCCACCCTTCGGGCAGAGAACGCCCGAAGGATGGGGCAACGGGGAAAAAGCATGCGCCGGGAGTTCGGCCTGCCTGCTCGTTCTACGAGGATGCCGCATACTCCTCGACATCTTTCTCGATGGTCTTCTTCAGTTCCAGCCGCGCCTTGGAGAGATCGTACATCTGTTGCAAATTCAGCCAGAACTCCGCACTGTTGCCGAAGAACCGCGCCAGCCGCATGGCAGTTTCCGGAGTAATGGCGCGCCTGCCCTTGACAATGTCGCCAATGCGCGTCGCCGGGACACGAATTTTCAGTGCGAGAGCGTTCTGCGAGATTCCAAGAGGAAGGAGAAACTCCTCGCGCAGCACTTCGCCGGGATGGGTGCTGACCCTCTGGAGATTCCACCCGGAAGCAGGTCTATTTATCGTCATACTTTCCGTTCCGTGCCTTTCTGTCAGTGGTAATCCACGATCTCGACGTTGTGTGCTCCATCGACCTTCCAGACGAAGCAAATCCGAAATTGATCGTTGATACGGATGCTGTGCTGCCCACTCCGATCGCCCTTGAGAGCCTCCAAACGATTTCCCGGTGGAACACGCAGATCGCTCAAGTTGATTGAAGCTTCAAGTTGGTCAAGCTTGCGGCGCGCAGCTCTTTCAATTCCCGCCCACCGTTTATTCGCGCCCGTCTCATAGAGCTCCCTGGCGTCGCCGTCCTTGAAGCTCTGGATCATCCCATTCAGCGTATAATGTTTAGCGTTATATGTAAAGCGTCACGAGATTCTTGATTGCCGGCGCCAGATTCATATTTGCGGCACCTCTTCCGCCCGTAACCCCCCGGATTCCCCCCAATCTCGGCGCGGCCAAACCCGCGCCAAGTCCGGGCTATAGTGAAGGTTGGCGACTTCTCACGACCCTCGCTCCGGCGTGACGAATCAAGGCAATTACTCGAACCGCCCCATGCTTTGGGAGGATGAGCCTCCTGTGCAGTTGCGCGTCCGGCGCAGGCAATCGGCCACGGAGGAGGCGCCGCTGCCGGGCCGTGTGCGCCGCGGCAGCCCGGGCATGCCCCTCGACATGGAGAATCTCGAGGAGGAAGACGAGGGCCCGGAGTCGAGTTTCGGCGCGAATTTCGGCGCGCGCCGCCACAACCCCGCCGCGCCGCAGCGGCCCTGGTGGCGGCCTGCGAGCAAACCCGGCCGCCTCTTTCTGGTCTTTACCGCGTTGACGGTGCTCTCCGGTTTCGTCACCTGCGCGCTCCTGCTCCGCAATCTTCTCGAGCGCGATGCCCGCTTCCGCATCGAGGGAGCCGCCCAAATCCAGGCCACCGGCCTCACGGAGGTGACGCGCGCTGAGATGCTTCCCGTCTTCGGCGAAGACATCGGCCGCAACATTTTCTTCGTTCCTCTCGACCTGCGGCGCAAAGAGCTGGAATCCATCCCCTGGATTGAGCACGCCACGGTCATGCGCCTGCTTCCCGACGAGATTCGCGTCTCCGTGGTGGAGCGCAAGCCCGTGGCCTTCACGCGCATCGGCAACCAGATCGGCCTGGTTGACGCCGAGGGCGTCCTGCTCACCATGGCTCCGGCCGCCATGGCCCGCCACCACTACTCGTTCCCCGTCATCACGGGCATCGATCGCGGCGATCCCGCGGCCTCGCGCAAGGCGCGCATGGCGGTTTACCTGCGCATGATGAACGATCTCGACTCCACGGGCCAGCATTACTCCGAGCAGATCTCCGAAATCGACCTCACCGATCCCGAAGACGCGCGCGTGCTCATGCCCGAGCAGGGCGCCGACATTCTCGCCCACTTCGGCGAGGATCACTTCCTGGAGCGCTACCAGCGCTTGAAGGCGCACATCGCCGAGTGGCGCCAGCAATACCCGCATCTGGCCGCGGTGGACCTGCGTTACGACCAGCAGGTGGTTTTGCAGATGGCCTCGGGCAAGGAAGCTTCCGGTTCCACATCCGCCGCGGACGACGCGGACCAGAAGCCCGCACCCGGCGCCCCGGCGGGCGCGGATGCCGCGATCCGCCCCAAGGCCGCTGCCGGCGCTTCTGCGAACTCGAAACGCAAGCCGGCTGCGGAGAAAAAGAAGCGCGCGGAGTCGCCCCGCGCCGCGATCACGCCTTGGTGGAACAACGCCGAATCCATATCCAGCCCGGCTGCCGCCGCGGCCGGAGGTGCATGAGCCGTGTATCAGAAGATGGACAACCTCATCGTGGTTCTCGACGTGGGCAGCGCGCACACGCGCGTCGTCGCCGCGGACGTGAATGAAGGCGTCCTGCGCTACCGCGGTCATGGAGCGGTCGATTCGGCGGGCATGCGCAAAGGGCTGATTGCCGAGCTTGGCTCCGCGGCCAGGGCGGTGCGCGCCGCCAACGAACAGGCCGAGCGCGTGGCCCGCATCAATATTGAGGAGTGCGTCGTCGGCGTCGGCGGCCCGCATATCCGCGGCCTCAACACCAACGGCGGTTTCGAGCTCGGCAGCCGCATGCGCGAGATCACCCGCGAAGACGTGCGCACGGCCGTGGAGCGCGCGCGCGCCGTGGAGCGCCCGCCCGACCGCGAAATTCTTCACCTGCTGCCGCGCCAATTCATCCTCGATCATCAGGACGGCATCTTCGATCCCGTGGGCATGATCGGCGCGCGCCTCGAAGTCGATCTCCACATCGCCACCTGTTCCGGCTCGGCCTTGCAGAGCACGGTCACCTGCGCCAACCGCGCCGGCCTTGAAGTGACCGAGGCCGTGCTCGAGTCCATCGCCGCCGCCGAGTGTACGCTTTCCGCCGACGAGCGCGAGCTGGGCATCTGCCTGATCGACATCGGCGCGCATTCCACGGAGCTGGCCGTATTCTTTGAGGGCGCGGCCGCGCACACCGCCTCGGTGCCCATCGGCGGCGCGCATTTCACCAACGATCTCGCCATCGGCCTGCAGTTGCCCGTGGTCCAGGCCGAACAGCTCAAGCTCGAGTACGGCAACTGCGTGGTCACCTCTGTGCCCCAGCTGGCCGAAGTCGAGATCGCCGCGCCGGAGCCGCAGCGCCTCTCGCTGCGCATGGTCGCGGAGATTCTGGAGCCGCGCGCGCGCGAGCTTCTCTACTTCGTGCGCGAGAGCCTGCGTCACGGCGGCGTGATCGATGCGCTCGGAGCCGGCTGCGTGCTCACCGGCGGAGGGTCGCTGCTGCCGGGCATGCTCGATGTGACCGAAAGCCAGCTGCGCGTCCCCGCGCGCGTCGGCGCGCCGTTGCGCATCTCGCACATGCCCGCCGAGCTCACCCATCCGGGCTACGCCGCCGCGGTCGGCATGCTTCTATATGCGCACCGCACGCGCATGACCCGCGCCGCTGAAGACCACGGCCTGCGCGCGAAGATCCGCGAGCTCTTCGCCGCAAGTTTCTAGGCTCGAGCCGGGACGGGCGAGTTTTCGAGATTGGTGCGCGAGGAGAAGTTTTTTGTGCACGCGGGAGCGAGTGAGTTTAGCGTTCTAACCCATAGGGAGGCTGGAGCAGCGATGGAAGCCGTTAAAGAATTGGGAGTCATGCGCATTCAATACCACGAGGAGACGCCGCGCGGTGCGCGCATCAAGGTCATCGGCGTGGGCGGCGGCGGGGGCAACGCCGTAAACCGCATGATCCAGGCGCGCATGGAGGGCGTGGAGTTCATCGCCGCCAATACCGATGTGCAGGCGCTCAAGCTCTCTCAGGCTCCGGTCAAGCTGCAGCTCGGTGTGCGCCTCACCTCCGGCCTGGGCGCGGGCGCCAATCCGGATGTGGGCCGCCGCGCTGCGCTCGAGGACTCGGAAAAAATCATCGAAGCTCTCGAAGGCGCAGACATGGTCTTTGTCACCGCGGGCCTGGGCGGAGGCACCGGCACCGGCGCCGCGCCCGTCATTGCCTCGCTGGCCAGCGAGATGGGCATTCTCACCGTCGCCGTCATCACCCGCCCCTTCGCTTTTGAAGGCAAGCGCCGCCTGCAGCAGGCCGAGCGCGGCCTCAAGGAGCTGATCGAAAGCGTCGACACCATGATCGTGATTCCCAACGAAAAGCTGCTGGCCGTGGCCAAGGACGCCGGCTTCTTCGAGAGCTTCCGCATTGCCGACGACGTGCTGCGCCAGGGCGTGCAGGGCATCTCGGACATCATCACCATCCCCGGCATTATCAATAGAGATTTCGCCGACGTAAAGACCACCATGGCGGGCATGGGCCACGCGGTGATGGGCACGGCCGTCCGTGCGGGAGAAAATCGCGCCATCGAGGCTGCGCAGGCAGCCATGGCTTCGCCGCTGCTCGATGCCGGCGCCATGGACGGCGCACGCGGCATCCTCATCAACATCACCGGCTCCAGCTCGCTCAAGCTTTCCGAGGTGAATGCCGCCTCATCGCTCATCCAGTCCTCCGCGCACGAGGACGCCAACATCATCTTCGGCGCCGTGCTCGACGAAAAGATGGGCGAAGAAGTGAAGATCACCGTCATCGCCACCGGCTTCCGCGACCAGATGCCGGAGCGCCGCGCGCGCATGCTCAACGTGGAAGACATGCCCGTGGTCTCCGTGCCCGTGGTCGCCTCAGACCACTGGATGCGCGAGCCGGCCTCCGAAACTGCCATAAAGCCCGCGCCGCCGCGCTTTATGAGCCAGGAGGAAGCCGAGTCCGCGCCCAGCGAAGCCATCTTCTTCGCCTCCGCCGCGCCCGCCGTGGCCACTACCGTCTCTGTGGCCGGGCCGCCCAGGGGCGAATCCGCAGTCCAGCCAGCCGTGCCGCCCGCGCCCGAACGCGTGCGCGATTACCTCCGTGACCTCCCGCCCTCTCCTCCCGCTGCATCTGAACCAATGGAGCCCGCCGCGACGCCCGTACCCGCTGCCTTGGCTGAGCCCCCCGCTGAGCCTGAGCGCGATCTCGATGTTCCGGCGTTTCTTCGCCGTCTGCAGTTCTGAAATCTTCGTCGAACCTTTCCCCGTTCCAAAAAGGGTGCAAGACGCTTTATAGTAAGGGGTAGGCCCCTGAAAGTTGTATACCTTCCGGCACCCGCAGGAACCAAACTGGGGTAACTTCAGTTAGGCAACAGGCACGTCACTGCCCAACGAAGCGCTTGCGGGAGAGGCAAGACCCGGTAAAAATTCAGAAAAGGCAGTTTTTGTAACGCAGGGGAGCCGTTGCCGCACGATGGAATGATGCACGCGCAGGCGCTGCCGATAAAAAGCAAGTGCGCAGCCCCCGGGTTTGACGCACGGAAGAAAATCCTTGGTGGGAAAGGTAGTTGGCAGGATGAAGGTGTCTTGCGTTTTGGCTATGGGCCTGGTTTTCACCGCGTGGGGGACGTGCGCCCCCGCACGCGCTCTTGACGCTCCGCAGAAAGTTCATCGCACGCGCGCCTCCGAAGCCCGCCTGAGCGAAAGCCATCGCACACCTGCACATGGCGCATCCAGTGCGGCCACGCATTCCGCCTCCGCGCACAGGACCGCCGCACACGCGACGATACACACCTCCGCTGTCCGCTCCGCCCATCTGCGCCGCGCCGGTGTGCGCATACACCATCGCTATTACGAGCACTACACCACCAGCTCGCTTCTGGTTGGACCCGTCGGCGCGGGCGACATCACCGCCGGCGAAGATCCCGTCATCCGCCAGGCGGCCATCGACGCCCTCGGCGATCTCAACGGCACCGCGGTGGTCATCGACCCTTCCAATGGCCGCATTCTCGCCATGGTCAATCAGAAGCTGGCGCTCTCACCCGGCGCCGAGCCCTGCTCCACCATCAAGCTCACCGTAGCCATGGCCGCGCTCTCTGAAGGGCTGGTCACGCGCGACACCCTGGTCAACCTCGGCGGCTTCCGCATGAACATGACCCAGGCGCTGGCGCGCAGCAACAATCTCTACTTCGAGGAGATCGGAAGGGAACTGGGCTTTGAGCGCGTTCGCCATTACGCCATGGAGTTCGGCCTGGGCGAACTGGCCGGCTACAACATTGCCGGCGAGCAGTTGGGCGAGTACCCTGACCAGGAGATCGCTGCCGCCGACGGCGGCGTGGGCCGCATGTGCAGCTTCGGCCAGGGCGTCTCGGTGACGCCTTTGCAACTTGGCGCCTTCGTCGCGGCCATGGCCAACGGGGGCACGCTCTATTACCTGCAGCATCCCACCACCCCTGAAGAGGTGAACGGCTTCCAGCCGCGCGTCAAGCGCACGCTCGATATCGCCCCATACGTGCCCGACATGATCGACGGCATGGCCGGCGCAGTTGAATACGGAACTGCGCGCCGCCTGCGTGCCGACTTCCAGGAATTCCCCGTCTTCGGCAAAACCGGAACCTGCTCCAACGACGGCACTCATCTGGGCTGGTTCGTCTCCTACACAAATTCTCCCGAGGGCAGCCTCGTCACCGTCGTCCTACTTGAAGGCAGGCGCGATGTCTTCGGGCCCCGCGCCGCCGAGCTTACCGGCGAGTTTTACCGCAATCTCTGGGACCACGATTACTTCAAGACCAGGACCCAGGAAGCGCAATCCGATTCCAGCCGCACCCCTGCAGCCGCCCCGGTCGGCGCTACGCAATAATTTTCCCCGGCTCTTATGCGTGTGGCCGCCTGCGGGCGGCCCTTTCGCTGTCGAGCGCAATTTGCGCCGCCGCGCCCCGCGCGCCCGCACCGTTGGGCCATGGACGGTGGAGACATAGCGGTTCCTGCGGCGAAAGCGATATCCTCATCCCCAGATACAAAGAACTCGGTATACGGGCCTCGATGAAGGGAATCCGATGAGCGAGATCCAATGAGCGAGATCAACTGGGTGGTTGCGGGCGTGGGCGAGATTGCGCGCAAGCGCGTGATTCCCGCCATTCTCGCCGAGAAGCACAGCACGCTCTACGGCCTGGTGACGCGTGACCCCGCCAAGGCCGACGAGTTTCCGGGCACAGGCGCCTGGCCCACGGTGGAAGATGCCGTCCAGGACCCGGACGTCGACGCCGTTTACATCTCCCTGCCCGTGGCCCTGCATGCGGACGCGGCCATCGCCGCCCTCCGCGCCGGCAAGCACGTGCTCTGCGAAAAACCCATGGCCATCGACAACCACCACGCCGAGCGCATGGCGCAGGAGGCGCGCCAGAGCGGACGCCTCCTCGGTGTCGCTTATTACCGGCGCCTTTATCCCAAACTGATCCGCACCAAGCAGTTGATCGCCGAGGGCGTTATCGGCCAGCCGCTCCTGGTTGAAGCCAACTGCCACGGGTGGCTGGAGAGCGAGGAGCGCGCCTGGCTGCGCGATCCCGCCCTGGCGGGCGGCGGCCCGCTCTACGACACTGCCTCGCATCGCATCGACGCCATGCACTTTCTTTTCGGCAAAAGCGAGTCGGCCTGCGGCCGGCGCTCCAACGTCGTCCACAATCTGGCCGTCGAAGACGCGGCCACGGCGGTGCTCTCGTTCCCCGGCGGCGTGCATGGCATCGTGGATGTGCGCTGGAACTCGCGGGTGCGCCGCGATCAGTTCCGCATCCTCGGCGTCGACGGCGAGATCAACCTCGATCCGCTAAATGGACCCGAGCTCCGCGTCAATACCGGTTCCTCGGGGCCCGGTACCGGGGGGCCCAGTGCGGGAGGCCAGGTGGAGATGCTGCCCGCGCATGAAAACGTGCACTATCCCCTGGTGCAGAACTTTGTAGGCGCGGTGGTCGCCAACTCCGTCGCCAGCCTGGCCTGTCCCGCCGAGCAGGGCCACTGGGTTGACTGGGCCATTGAAAAGATTGTTCGTTCCGATCCCTGGCGCCCGTGAGGGGTCCGGGGGGTATTGCAAGCGCCCGGCGCGCCAATCGTTTGCAACGATTTCCGCGCTCCTACATCCATTGAAAAGAAGGCGCCGGGGTTTCCTCCCGTCCGGCGCTCGCTGTTCCCCGAACCTGCTGCAAGGTGCCCTCCATGGAGCTGCCCACTCACATCCTTCTTGCCTACGGCTATTTGCTGCTCTTCGCATGGGTTCTGATCGAGCAGCTCGGCCTTCCCCTGCCCGCAACACCCATTCTGCTGGCTGCCGGCGCGCTCTCGGCCGACGGGCATTTCAATTTCGCTCTGGCGCTCCTTGCCGGTCTTGCCGGAGCCGTGGCCGCCGATTCCACCTGGTTCCTGGTCGGCCGCCGTTTCGGCCACCATGTTTTGCGCATCCTCTGCAAGCTCTCGCTGGAGCCCACCACTTGCGTTCGCCGCACCCAGGACTCCTTCGGCCGCCGCCGCGGCCTGCTGCTCATGTTTGCCAAGTTCATTCCCGGCCTCGGCCTTCTGGCGCCTCCGGTCGCCGGCCAGAACGGCATGAGCCTTGCGCCCTTTCTGCTCTACGACATCATCGGCGGCGGGCTCTGGGTGACCACGCTGCTCGTCTGCGGACGCCTCTTCGGCGACCTGCTCAAGCGCAATCCAGGGCTGCTGCACTGGGTCGGGCGCTTTTCCAGCCTGCTGCTCCTGCTCGCCGTCATCGGGTTCCTGCTGATGCGCCTCTATCGCCGCCGGGCCGTCCTCAGCAAACTGGCCGCCGCGCGGCTCGAGCCGGAAGAGCTCAAGCGCCTGCTCGACGCCGGTGAGCCCGTCTACATCGTGGATCTGCGTCATCCGCTGGAGTTGCTGCCGGACCCGTTCATGCTGCCGGGAGCACTCCACTTCTCGCCGGACGAGCTGGCGGCGCGGAACCTCGAGATTCCCCGCGACCGCGACATCGTGCTCTACTGCACCTGCCCCAGCGAGGCCACCTCAGCCAAAGTCGCCCTCACGCTGCACAAGCTGGGCATCGAGCGCGTGCGCCCGCTGCGCGGAGGCTTCGACGCGTGGAAGCGCCTCGGTTTCCCTTTGGATCCGGTTGCGCCCGTCGGCCCCGTGCTTACCACCATCCAGCCCGCGCCGTGATTGCCGCACGAAGAAGAAGAATGGAGTGCCCCCGGTCTCGATTTTGAGACCGGGGAAACCACAATTCCTGCGCCGGGGTGCCCCGTCCTAGCTTTGCTAGGGCGGGGGAAGCACAACTCCGAAAAGTTACGTGCCACCCTTCACAAACAGCGCCGCAATGCTGGTCCCAATCGGCGAGCCGATCCCGCTGCAGGGATCGGGTCCCACGGCCGCCGAGTAAAATCCGTTGCTGCCCACGGTAATGTCGTTGAACGCTTTCTGGTTCAGCCACAGCGTGGGCGTGACAAACCCGAGCTTGGTGCCGAAGGAAGCGAACAACCCCGCGTAGAGCGGCGCCACCGCGCTCGTTCCGCCCACCACCGTGGCTGAGCCGTGCACAAAAATGTCGTAGCCGGTATTGGGATCGGCGTCGCCCGTCACGTCGGGCACCATGCGTCCTTTGCCGTACTTCGTATTTGCCGGCGCCGGCGGCGCGCCGATCTGGAAGCTCTGCACCGGAAAAACGGTCGAGTAGCCGCCGCCCGTTCCCTCGCCGTCCGTTTCGCCCGGGTTGTCGTTCCACACCGTCTCTTCGGTCGTGGTCTTGTACGTGCCTCCGCAGCCCACCACGTGCGGGCATGAAGATGGGCAATCCACGTTGGCCGGTGTCTTCCCACCATCGCTCGAGTCGTTGTCGCCCGCCGCGGCAAACACCGCCATGCCCGCGTTCACCGCCGCCTGGGCCGTCGTCTCCATCTGCTCCACCGCCGTCGTGCCCCACTCCGCCTCATCCGCGCCCCAGGAGATTGTGCACACGTCGCACCCGTCCGCAGTCGCCTTCGCAACCGCCGTGCCGATATCCTGCGACCAGTAGACGCGGATCGTGGCTGCCTTGCCCGTGGCCGCGTAGTACGAAGCGCCGGCCACCTGGATGTCGAGCCCAACCTCGTAATCGTCCTGGCCCGCGGAGCCGCTCTGGTTGGGCGTATTCTCTGTGCCGTCCACGGAAACGTCCGTAATCGACGGCACCGGCTGGTTGACGGACTGGAAGAACGACGTCATGTCCGACATCACCCATCCCCCGCCCAGCTCCACAATGGCAATCACGCCGCCGCCCGGCATGCCGCTGGGCCAGTTGTACGCGGCGCACAGGCTCGGCACCGTCCACGGCGTGGCCGCGGCAGCGCCGGGGCGCGACCGCTCGATCCGCTTCACGTCGCTCAGCAGTTTGAAATAAGAATGGCATCCGTGCCGGTAGAGCTTCTTCTTCCTCACCGTTCCACCTCCTCGCGCCGCCTCTTCCCGTCGCGCGCATTTGCCCACAGCGCGGCCCGCATCGTTCGCCGCAACCAATTGGCTATAGAGAGCCTCGCACAATCGTGCGCCGCGCGGCAAAACCGTATCACATCCACGGGTTGGCCGTGGTTAAAAAGACGTAGTATGAGGAGGGACCGCAAATCACCGCACGGAGCACCCGCTTGGCCTACGACGACCTGCGCGACTGGATGGGGACGCTCGAAAAACACGGCGAGCTCAAGCGCATCCGCGAGGAGGTTTCGCCGGAGCTCGAAATCACCGAGATCACTGACCGCGTGTCGAAGTCCGGTTCCCGAAAAACAGGGAACAGGTCCGCCGGAGGCGAGATTCGCCGTGGCGAAGATCAGGGGTCAGGGATCAAAGACCCAACTGATTCTTTCCAAGGAGAATATGCGCCCGGCGGCCCGGCGCTGCTGTTTGAAAACGTGAAAGGCCATCCCGGCCACAAGGTGCTCATTAACCAGTTCGGCAGCGAGCGGCGCATGAATCTCGCCCTCGGCGTCGAGCGCCTTGACGAGATCGCCGAGCGCATTCAGGTGCTGATGAACGTGAAGCCGCCGTCGGGCGGCTTTCTGGACAAGTTGAAAATGCTGCCCCAATTGGCGGAGCTGGCCAACATCTTCCCCAGGACCGTGAGCGCCAAAGACGCGCCCTGTAAGGAAATCATCCGCAAAGTCAAGGAGCACGGCGGGCGCAACGACTTCGATCTCAACTTCTTTCCCATTCTCAAGTGCTGGCCGCAGGACGCCGGCCGCTTCATCACCCTGCCTTGCGTGCATACGCGCGATCCGCGAACGGGCAAACGCAACCTGGGCATGTACCGCATGCAGGTCTTCGACGGCCAGACCACCGGCATGCACTGGCAGCGGCAGAAAGTGGCCGCCGAGCACTACCGTAATGCGCTGCGCGCGGCAGCCGCTTCCGGCTCCGTCAACCCTGCAGGCTCCGGCGTTGCCATCATGGCCGAGTCGGCCGGCGGCGCCACCGCAATCCCGGAAGGCTCCATCGGCGGGCTGCCGCGGGTTTCGCTGGGCACTCAGAAAGGCTCGCGCTTCGAGGTCGCGGTCGCCATCGGCACCGATCCGGCGACGACATTCTCGGCCGTCGTCCCCGCGCCGCCCGAAGTGGAGGAATTCCTGATTGCCGGTTTTCTGCGCGGCAAGCCCCTCGAGCTGGTCAAATGCGAGACCGTCGATCTCGAAGTGCCCGCGCATGCCGAGATCATCCTCGAAGGCTACGTCGAGCTGGGCGAGCTGCGCCCCGAAGGCCCCTTTGGCGACCACACCGGCTTCTACACCCTCGCCGACGACTATCCTGTCTTCCATCTCACCTGCATCACCCACCGCAAAGATCCCATCTACGCGGCCACGATTGTAGGCAAGCCGCCCATGGAAGATGCCTGGATGGGCAAGGCCGTCGAGCGCATCTTTCTGCCCGCGATGCGGATGACCATCCCCGAGCTGGTCGACATTCATCTGCCCATCGAGGCCGTCTTTCACAACCTCATGATTGTCTCCATCCGGAAAAGTTATCCCGGCCACGCGCGCAAGGTAATGCACGCCATCTGGTCGCTGGGCCAGGCCATGTTCACCAAGTGCATCATCGTGGTCGACGAGGATTGCGACGTGCAGAACATCCCCGAAGTGGTGCTGCGCGTAGCCAACAATATCGATCCCGAGCGCGACATTCAGTTCACCCTCGGCCCCATTGACTCGCTCGACCACGCCGCGCGCCTGCCTAACTACGGCTCGAAAATGGGCATCGACGCCACCCGCAAATGGAAGGCCGAAGGCTTCGCGCGTCCCTGGCCGGCGATGATCGAAATGGACGCGGCGACCAAGGCGAAGATCGACGCGCTTTGGGCGAAACTGGGATTGTAAGCTGCCTAATTTGCCGATGCAGAAGGCGCGGCGCTGGACCGTCCGGCTGAAGCCACGCGGTTGAATCCGATGCCCCGAGCAGAGTGCTCCGATACGCTTAACGCGGATTCGCGTCCATCCTTGTTGCGGTGGAACCCAATCCAGAAGCTGCCTGCCGCGGTGAACTCGTCGTTACCGATGGGAGTTAAGTCCAGGGGAGAGTTGCTGCCGATTTTGAGAATTAAATTGCCGTGCTCGACTGACAACTGGATTTCGCCCTCGAGCTCCGGACTCCTGTACTCGCCCGCGTAAGCCTGCAGGGCCGAGAGATTGAGGGGAACTTCGCTGAGCTTGCTCCCCACGAAGTATTTTTCGCCATTGATGTCGAGCGACGCCTGCATCTCACGCCCCGATTCTTCGAATGTGATCACGTCGCCGAAGAGATCGTAGAACTGGTTGGCATCTCTGCGCCTAAGTTCTGAGCCCCACGCCCAAAGGTAGCCTCCAGACGCAGAGAAGGTATAGATGGTATGGGTGCGCGGATCGAGATACTGTCCGGCGTAGGGAGCCGGATCGGGTAGGCCTCGATCGACCGCGGAAATGGAGGATGAGCCGGACTGCATCTCGGCGCCGAGGTAGATTTCGGCAACCCGGCGGGCCTTCTCTTCAGGATTGGCATTGGAAACATTGCACAGGCAGACGACCGTGAATTTCTGGGTGGGAAAGCGAAGAATGTCCGCGCGATAGCCGAAGAGCGCGCCATTGTGCTCCACAATCGGAAGGCCGCGATAATTGCCCAGAACGAGGCCCATTGCGTACGCGGATTGTTTGCCGTCGTTTAAAAGCCCTGGGGTTTGCAGCTCTTTCACCAGGGTTCCTTTGCCCAAGCGGTTGTCATAAAAGTTCTTGTCCCACGCGAGCAGATCGCCGACGGTCGTCATCAGGCCGCCCCCGCCGACGATGGCATAGGTGGTCGACCAGTCGACCAGGAAATTGCTGTCCTTGCCCGGATCATAGGCAGCCGCCCGTCCGGGCACTACCGCCGAGGCATCGTCATAGAAGCGCGTGTGCGTCATGTCCAGAGGCTGAAAAATGTTTTCGGCGGCAAATTCGGCGAGTGTCTTCTTCGTTGCGCGTTGCAAGACGATGCCGAGAAGAAAATAATTGGAATTGCTGTAGACCCACTCCTCCCCGGGCACGTTGTTCAATCCCTTTTGACGCTCAATCAGCTTGAGGATCCCTTCGGAGGAATTGAATTCAGATGCGTCGAGCCCTGAAAAATGAAGCAGGTCGAAGAAGTCCCGGAATCCGCTGGTTTGATGAAGCATCTGCCGCAGAGTGATCGTATGGCCGTAATCGGGAAGCTCGGGAACATATTTTCTGACATCGTCGTCGAGAGAAAGATAACCCTGTTCGGCGGCGAGCACGACGCTGGCCGCGGTAAATTGCTTGGAGATCGATCCAACGTAAAAGACAGAGTCCGGCGAGAGCGGAACGCCGAGTTCCAGGCTCGCGGCGCCGTACGAATTGCGATATAAGAGCTTTCCGTCGCGAATCACTCCCAGCGAACATCCCGGGGAATTTGCCTGGCTGAAAGGCGCAAAGATCTGATCGACTTTTTGAGAAAGATCTGTCTCGCCGCGAAACAGGGGTTCAATTAGAAAGCCAAAAACGAAGACCGCAATGGCCACAGGGCGCACAGGCATCGAGTATAACAAGAGCGGTACTCGCTCTCGCGTAGCGGCTCACACAGGCGTCGCCACAGCTTCCGCGCTCTGCTATATCTAAATGCATGCGTAGCATCCCGCTCCGGCACGGGGCCTTCGGCATCTTCGCCGCACTGGCGTTCCTGCTGCCGCTCCCCGCGCAGCAACCCGCACCGGCCAGCTCACCCGCCGCACAGAGCACCAACCAGAAAGTCATCCAGGATCCTGCCGAGTACAAGGCCTACATGGCCGCGCAGAGCACGCAGGATGTGACGGCCCGAGCCGCCGCAATGGAAGCCTTTGCCGCGCAGTATCCCAAAAGCGTGGTCGCCGCAGACGCGCTCACGCAGGCCATGGCCGCCTGGCAGCTCCTGGGCAACTCCGCGAAGGTGGAAGAAGTGGCGCGGCGCCTGCTTGCGCTCGATCCCGGCAACGTGCGCGCCCTCGCCATCGTGGTCGCCTATGACCGCGCCAAGGCCACCGAGGGCGATGCCGCCGCGCTCGGCGAGATGTGCCTCCAGGCCACGGGCGGCATGCGCGAGCTGGTCACGTGGCAGAAGGCGGCCGGCATGACGGACGCCGACTTCACGCAGCTCTCGCACCAGATGTCGGTGATCTTCACCGGCGCCGCCGGTTTCTGCGCGCTGGAGCAGAAGGACTACACCCAGGCGCGCGACTGGCTCACGCGCGTCTTCGCGCTCGACCCCGCGAGCCTGCAGGACGTCTACCAGTTGGCCGTCGCCGATCTCGAGAGCTCGCCGCTCGACCCCAACGGCTTCTGGTACTGCGCCAAAGCCATCCATCTGGCCGAGGGCGCGCACAACACCCAGGCCGCCGATGGCTTTGCGGCCTACTGCAAGGCCAAATACGTGAGCTTCCACGGCGCCGCGGACGGCTGGGATACGCTGGTCGGGGCCAGTGCCGCGCAATCGGCGCCGCCGGCCGATCTCGCCAAACAGATCGCGCCCGCGCCGGCGCAGTAGCCGCGCGCAGCCTCGCCGCTGCGCGGGCGCCATCACAGGGAACAGCGCGCATGCGGCCTGCGCGCCCGCTCTGGTATATCTAAACCCATGCAGTTTGTTTCTCTCCGGCGTCTTCTTTACCTTGTTTTCTCACTCTTGTTCTTCGCCGCAACTCTCTCCGCGCAACAGCCGTCGGCTCTGCAAACCTCCGACACCTTCCGCTGGGTGAACTTCCACGCGCAACAGGATCAGAACATCGTGGCCTGGGTCACGCGCTCGCTGCAGATCGACGACTGGACGGCCATCCGCGAAATCGGCGTCAAATACGACGCCGCGCTGGTCATCACCAGCCTGCGCTCCACGCCGCAATCGCTGCCCGCCGATGACGCCTTCACGGTGTGGAGCGCCTCGCTCACCAGCCACGTGGCTGCGCCTATTCTCACCGGCGTCAACCTGCGCCTCTTCGATTGGGAGCGCTTTGCCGACGGAGCCAGCGAAGATCTGACCGCGCTCTACGAAAACTGCCGCAACTGCACCGCGGAAACCTACTTCACCGCGTTCTACTACGACGTTTCCCACCACATGTGGGGCGCGCGCTGGATCAACGGAGGCCAGGGCGCGCCGGTGTGGAATTCCAACACCTCCTCTGAGCCCGGCTGGACCCAGGTCTACGCCGTGCTGGCCGAAGGCGACGGCCATGTGGAGCTCTGCGCCTGGAACCACTTCGACTACGGCAAACAGAAGCCGGCGACAGACGTGATGTTTCGCTACGACCGCGACCCTTTCAGCGGCCTCGATCGAACCGTTGGCCTGAGCGGCGCAGAGGCCGAGCAGATGAAGTTGCGCCTTTGCCGCGCGCAAGACGCGGTGCAGGGCCTCGCGCGGGGCCAGGATTCGGCGCTGTGCGAAGCGCTGGTGAATCCGCGCACCGAACGCCACCCCGTGACTACGCCGCCCGACAACAATCGCGGCCGTTCTGCGCCTCCCGGTGCGCACGGTTAAAATTCCAAGGGGCGCGACCGGGACTTCTCGCGGTCCCGGAATCTGAACGCAGTGAGCGAACGCGCGCTCCGCGTCCGGCATCCAAGCCGGTTGGAGAGTGTGAAATGGCGTGTCGTCCCCCATCCAAGCTCTGTTTTGTCAGCGGTTTGGCGCTTACGTTCGTGCTCGCCGGGTGCCACGGAAATCAGTCGCAGACTTCCACCAGCGCAACCGATCAGTCGCAGGATCAGACAGCCCAGCAATCCTCTTCCGATCCGGCATCGGCTAACGTGGTTCCGGTATCGGACACCAATGCCGGTGGCTACGACAACGGCGTCGCCGCACCTTCCTCTCAGCCCGATTACGGCAGCTACGACGACACGGCTGACGAATCGGACTACGGCATCGAGCCCGAGGAAACTGCACCCGACCCGCCCCCTCCGCTGCCCGAATACGATCAGCCGCCCTGCCCCGGTGACGGCTACATCTGGACTCCGGGCTACTGGGACTACGCCAGCGCCGGTTATTACTGGGTTCCCGGCGCGTGGGTGCAGGCGCCGTACACGGGCGCGCTGTGGACGCCGGGCTACTGGGGCTATTCCCACGGCCGCTACGCCTTCTTCCACGGCTACTGGGGTCCGCACATCGGCTTTTACGGCGGCATCGACTACGGCTTCGGTTACATCGGCTTCGGCTATCAGGGCGGCTACTGGAACGGCAACGTCTTCGACTACAACCGCACCGTCAACAACGTGAATGTCACCGTGGTGCGCAACGTCTACGTCTACAAAATCACCAACGTCACCGTGAACCGCGTCAGCTACAACGGCGGTACGGGAGGCCTTCAGGTGCGTCCCCGCCCCGCGGAGCTTGAGGCGCTGCGCGAGCCGCATGCTCCGCCCATGGCCACGCAGGTCGAGATTCGCCAGCAGGCCAGCGTGAATCGCGCGCAGTTCGCCTCCGCCAACCACGGCCGTCCGGCGGAGTTCATCGCGCCGCATCCCGTGGCCGCGGCTCCCAACGTGCGCCCGGTGGTGACCTCCGGTTTGCGCCATCTGCCGCCTCCGCCGCGCACCACCGCGGAAACGCATCCGGCTCCGGCTGCGATGAACCGCGCGGAACCGGCTGCGCCCAATCGCCCCGAGCCGAATCGTCCGCAACCGAATGGCTCCGAGCCCGCGCGCCAGGCGACGCCGGCATATCGCGCTGCACCCGCGCCCAGCCATCCTGAAGCTCCACCCGCTCAGACGGAACCCAATCGTCCCGCGCCTCCGCCGCACACCGAGGCCCCGCCTGCACATCCTGCTCCGGAGCATGCCGCGCCCGCTCATCCCGAGGAGAGCCAGCCCACGCCCGCACACACGCTGCCTGAGCGCCGGCCGGCTCCGCCTCAGCACGCCGCGCCCAGCCATCCGCAGCCGGAGCACAAGCCAACGCCCGAAGAACAGAAGGAGCAGGAAAAGCACCCGCAGCTTTGATTCGCAAGTTTGACGGACAAGAAAGCCGAAATGAGCGCGAAAATGGGTACCCCATCCTTGGCGTCCGCCGCGGCGGATTTTTGCGCCAAGGGTGGGAAAGCACGAATCTCAACTCAGCGCGAATGAGGCCGGTCTCCCGGTTCACTCCGCCGTGAGCACACGGATCGCCACCAGGTTGCGCACCCACCGCGCCGGCCGCTTCTCTCCCGTCGCCACCATCTTCAGCGGTCCATCGGCGGCAATCGGTTTTCCATCTTCGCTGTCGGCCACCAGCACCGTGGCATCGTGCACATCGGGACAAATCTCGCCCAGCGAGTACACCACCTCATACCCATCCGACCCCACCGCCACCAGGTAAATGCGGAACTCCTTACCGTGGGGCTTCGCGGGCACGCCGAGCTTCGTCAGCAAATCGATCAGCGGCACGCCGGCGTAGGTCTCGTTGGCCTTCGTGTGCTCGTTGTACACGGTCACGGTTGCGTGGGGCAGCGCGGCCAGGGCAGCCGCGGTCCACACCGCCGATTGGTCGCCATAGGTAATCTTGAGCGGACGCGCCGGAGGCGCGGGCTTGCGCATCGCATCCATGTCGCCGGGCGCACCCATCTGGCCCGTTGGCGCCGGCTGCGCCTGGCTCCGCCCCGGCACACACCTCGTTCCCGTCAGGAAGCTTAAGAGCGCCAGGGCCGCCCAGATCCGCATGCGCATCGCAACCATTCCTCCCGTTCCTCATCGTATACTGGAGCTATGTCGATCGTGCGCAACGTAGCGGGCATCGCCAAGGGCATGAGCATCACCTTTCGCGAGATGCTCGAGCCCACCGAGGTCGAAAACTACCCTGACGGTCCCGGTCCCCTGCGCGGTGCGGTCTTCGAAGAGCGCTTCCGCGGCGCGCACGTGCTGCAGCGCGACGAGAACGGCCTGGAGAAATGCGTTGCCTGCTTCCTCTGCGCCGCTGCCTGCCCCTCGAATTGCATTTATATCGAAGCCGCGGAAAACACCGCCGAGCAGCGCATCTCTTCCTCTGAGCGCTACGCCAGGGTCTACAACATCGACTACAACCGCTGCATCTTTTGCGGCTACTGCGTCGAGGCCTGCCCTACCGACGCCATCACCCACGGCCACGGCTTCGAACTGGCCACGCTCAACGCCACCAATCTGGTGATGCGCAAGGAAGACATGCTCGTGCCCGTGGCCGCGCTGACAGCAGGGAAGTAGTCTTCTACCGGGCTCTTCGCGCCAGCCGTTGCCGATCCAACGCTTGGCGCAAGAGCGTCTTGATCACCGCCTGGCGGCTGATGTTCAATGCGCTCGCCTCGTCGTCAAGCTCCTTGAGCATGGGAGCCGTGAAGTCCACGTTCACGCGCTGAATCGGCTGCATCATCTTGCCGTTACCGCTAAAGAACCGCGAGATGTCTTCGCCTCTCTCCGCCATTGCAGCGATTTTGTCTGCGGAGACCGGCCTCTGTTTTCTAGCTGTTTTCGGCATAGATTCTCTCCTCTTCGCGTGTCGCTCTCCAAAGCGTCACCAGATGGTAGAACTCGCCCTCGTCGTCTTTTCTTATCTCGAAGATGAGGGAGTAGAGGTGCTGGCCGACCCAGCCGATCGCACGATACTGCTCCGGAAGATCAGATCGTTGGTCTAAATAGTAGGGCCGGTCGAAAATTGCAAGCGCTTCTTCAAATCCGATGCCACGCTTGGGATTCTTCCTCAACCGCTGGCTCTTGCGTGGATCGAAGTCGAAGCGCATTGATATAACTGTTATACTACAATCTGAAGCCCAATTCAAACCCTGCGCAATGTCTCGCCCATCCCCGCCAGCAACCCCCGCTCCCTCAACTCCGTCACCACCCGCTCCACCTTCCAGTCCAGCGCGCCGGTGCCGTCAATGGTCAAATCCGCGTACGCCGCCGAGGGCCGTACATAATTCACGCTCGCCGGCCGCACCGTGGCCTCGTACTGCGCGCGCACCGATTCCGGCGTCCGCCCCCGCTCTTCGATGTCGCGCTTCATGCGCCGCTCGAAGCACAGCCCATCCGGCGTGTCGATGTAGACGCGCAGATGATAGAGCGGCAACAACTCCGGATAGTGGAGGGCAAACAATCCCTCAACGATGAGGAAGGGCCCCGGCTCCACGCGCACCGTTTGTCCCGGCACGCGCGTGTAAGTGGAAAAATCGTAGAGCGGCCGGTCGATCGTTTCTCCGCGCGCCAGCGCCGACACCTGCGCGGCGAGCAGCGGAACCTCGATCAGCGCAGGATCGTCAAAGTTCTGCCGCGTCCGTTCTTGCAACGGCAAATGCTCGAGGTCGAGGTAATAGTTGTCGAGAGGAAAATGAATGCCGCCCAGCGCGCGCTTGAGCTCCGCGGCCAGCGTGGTTTTGCCCGAGCCCGAGCAGCCCGCAATGCCGATGGCCACCGGCGGAAACGGGAGCTTCTGCTCGCTCATCCCTGCGCTTCCGCACCTAACAGGGCATCGATCCGCGGCGTCAGACGCGCGAGCAGACCGGCAAGCCGCGCTTCCACTTTGCGTCCGGTTTCGAAGACTTCTTCGTGACTCAGCGGCGTGGCGCCCAATCCTGCGGCCAGGTTGGTCACGCAGGAGATGCCCAGCACCTCAAGACCCATGTGCCGCGCCACAATGGTCTCCGGCACCGTGGACATGCCCACCAGCGTGGCGCCCAGCGTGCGAAAGGCGCGAATCTCGGCCGGCGTCTCGAAGCTCGGCCCCGGCGTGGCCAGGTACACGCCTTCCTTCAGCTCGAATCCTTCTTCGCGCGCGGCCTCAGAGGCGAGCGCGCGCAGCCGCTTGCTGTAGGCCTCGGTCATATCGAAGAAGCGCAGCCCCGCGCCGGGCGCAAAACCGAAGCGCGGCTCGTTTGGTCCTGTGAGCGGATTCCATCCCATCATGTTGATGTGATCGGAGAGCGCGACCAGTTGCCCGAGTTGGAGACCTTGCTCAATGCCGCCGGCAGCATTGGTCAGCACCACGGCGCGCACGCCCAGCGCCCCCAGCACGCGCAGCGGAAACGTGACCTCGCGCGGCGTGTAGCCCTCGTAAAAATGCACGCGTCCCTGCATGATTGCAGTTGGCGCCCCGCCCAGCGCGCCGGCAACAATCCGCCCCGTGTGGCCTTCCACCGTGGACTGAGGAAAATACGGGATCTCGCTGTAGGGCACGCGTACCCCGTCGGCAACCGCGTCCGAGGCCGCGCCCAGCCCAGAGCCGAGCACGATGCCCACGCGCGGCGCGAGCCCGCGCAATCGCGTTGTCAAGAATGCAGCGGCTTCGGCAACCTGGTCGAAATAATCCATCGCGAGTTCGACGTTCAAACGTTCTCGCCATTTTACAGGGACCGTTCCGCCCGCGATTGCGCACACACCGCCGAGAGCTGCGGCGTCACCGCCCTCCCGAGGGGTCAGCCGAATCCGCGACATCGAGATCGACCAGCACCTTTGCGCCCGCCGCCAATCCCGGCGCATAGCAGTTGCCGTCCGCAGCCGCGTTCTTGGGGCAGCTCGCGCTGAACTCGGCGCGCCGCGGCGACTGCGCATATTGCCACACGCGCGCGTAGGCGTGAAGCTCCGCTGGAATCGCCGTCTCCATCGGCGGCGCGTCCAGCGTGCACCCCGGCGCCGGCGGGCAGGCATCGTTCGCGACCCAGAGCGCCAGCGGCTCCGCGTTCTTCCCACCGTCCCCAGTTTTCTTTCGCGCCGTCTCCCGCGCTGCAATATCGTCGGCGGTGCTGACGAAGCCGCTCTCGTCGCGGACCACAATGCCCGAGCAGTACACGCCGGCCCGCGCACCCGCCGCGCGCACGGCGTCGATCCAAGCGAACACGTACGCTGCCTGCTCCTCGAGCAGCCGCCCGCCCTCTTCGAGATCGAGAAAGATCAGCACGCCGCGCGGAAAGCCCTCGCCTATTGCCGCAGCCACGGCTGCGCGCCCGTCCGCTGCGCCCAGCGCAGCCGCATCGCGGCCTCGCAGCCGCGCGTCGAGGCGTCCGTTGAACAGCACCAGGAATCCGAATCCATTCCGCTCGAGAGCCGCCCGCTTGCCCACCCAGCTGTTGGCGTGCTCTCCGGGCGGAGGATTGAGCCAGTAGCCGGCGTAATCGAAGCTCTGGCGCAGCGCCGGCAGCGCCGCATCGCCGGGATAATGATTGCGGTCGAAGCCGAGAAACTGCCGCGCGCCGTGCGTTTGAGCATTACCTCGAAGATCGCAGATCATGAAGAGTACAGCCGTCAAGACGCGGAGCATAACCCCGCGCGTCAGATGGACAACTCTTCGATTCACTTTCATTTTCAAGAGGGGAAAAACACGGCGGGCGAAACGCGAAATCGTCTTGAGAGCGCTTCAATGTGACCTGCATTCAACTTGCGCTTGCGCGACAGCACTTCGGAGACCACGCTCTCGCCGCCAAGATCCTTCGCCAGATCGCGCTGTTTCAAGCCATGGCGTTCAAGCAGAAATCGCAGCACGTCAGCTTGCGAGACCCTGGGCACCGAAAAATGTTCCTCTTCATAGCGCTCGATCAGAAGTGTCAAAAGCTCGATCGCCTTTACCTGTGCCGCGGTCGGTCTGGCTTCTTTGGTAAGCGTGTAAAGCGCCTTGGTATACGCCGCAAGCTGCGCCTCGGAGTGAATGACATGCGGCGCGCCGCGCTCGATCATCTTCGCGGGATTTGCTAGAACTGTAGCCATTCTGCTCTCTTGTTTGCGCTCAGGGAGCACCAGCGGTCGTATTCCCGGTGAGTCATGAAAGCCCCGATGTAAACGTGTCCCAGGGTGAGCCGCCCTGCAATCGCTTTTGCATAGTGGACGGCGGCGATCAACCGAAACCGGTTGTGCCGGATATTAAAGACCACGAAGCCATCCACATCGTCGCCATCCGGAAACGTTCCTCGCTGTTCGTTGAAGTTCCTCCATCGGGCGGATTTGACGATTTTGATCCATGAACCGATCTCGCGCGCCGCTTCCCGATGTGCGCTCGCCGCCTCGCTCAGGCGCTTGATCGTCACGATGTGCACTATTTAATTGTACTTCGCAAATCGCGAAGTGTCAAGACCGCCTTCCTTCTCGGTCATGACTTGCCGATTCCGCAGGCCGAACAGTAGAGTCTTAAGGAAGGCAACCACTTTTCTGAGGGAGCCTGCTTCCCATGTGCCGCAACATTAAAATGCTTTTCAACTTCGATCCTCCCGTCACCGCAGAGGAAGTCCGCGCCGCATCTCTCCAATACGTGCGCAAGGTGAGCGGCTTCAACAAACCCTCCAAGGCCAATGAAGCCGCGTTTGCCGAGGCGGTCGACGAGGTCGCCGCTGCGTCCATGCACTTGCTCAACCGCCTTGAGACCACGGCCCCTCCGCGCAACCGCGAAGAAGAAGCCGCCAAAGCGCGGGCGCGCGGACTGGCGCGCTTCGGCGATTGAAGTGGCGTGCTCGCGCTCAAAGCTCGTTGCAGGCGCGGATTCAGGCCGGGAATGAGACCATGGAATCAGCAAAGGGGCTCCTGGTTCGCCGGGCCATTTTTTTCGCGGGAATCTCGCCCTGGAGACATTCGCATGAAGCAACTTGTCGCCTGGCTCTTCGGGCTCGGCCTGATCGGCAACGCCCTGCTCTTCGTTCCCCAGGCCATCGCCCTGTGGCGCAAGAAGAGCGACGAGGGCGTCTCGCTCGTCACCTTCGGCGGCTTCTGCGTGCTGCAGGTGATCGGCGTCGTGCACGGTTTTTATGAGCACGACAACTCGCTCATCATCGGCCTGGGCGCAAGCTTTCTCACCTGCGGCACGGCCACGGCGCTGACGATCGTCTATCGCATGCGGCGGCTGCGCTCTTAGTGCGTGTGCAAGCTAGGGGTAATCCGGCCCGGATGCACAGTATTTGTCGAACCAGGATTTCCGCCGATTCAACACCGGGTGCCCCGCACGGCTACGGCATTTTCTGAGTTACTGTGTGCTCTTCGTTCCTTCGCAAGGTCGCCGCTCCCTGTTGGTCGCGTCGACTCTGCTTTCCGTCTTCGGGATATAGCTACTCAGAAAATGCTTTAGCGGAGATTTTCTGGCCGATCCGCGTAACTCGTGGCGGCTTTATCGATGCCGCCATTCTCTACATATTCGAGCTGATAATACTTGTCGCTGAGATCCCGGAAGAGGGCGTCGGAAACGATCACATCTTCTGCTGAGGCCAAGCGTCGCCGGCCCGGGGAATCGTTCTTGGGCTCCGCGAGGAATCTCTGGGCAGCAGCAAGAATGGCCTGACGGCGAACGTCGGGATCGCGCGGATAAGCGGCCCCGAAGATCTGCATAGCTTGGCTGAACAGGCCAGCGATTTTCGGCATCCCAATCGCGGCAAATCCCTCCCGCGCCTCGGGTGCAACCATCCCGGTCGAGTTGTAAAAGAGCTGCGAGAACCCACCGTTGTTCACTTCCGCACCCGCAAAGAAAATCGCGTACAGGAGAACGTGGGATCGCGGCAGGCGTGCGATGGAGGCGAAGTACTCCTCTGGACCCTTGGTCGCTTCGATCTTGCCTGCGATGGAATCGACAATATTTTCCCAGCTTTTTACAGGTCCGGGCATACCTTTCTTCACCCCAGAAAAATCCCCGCAATCGATGCGGAAATCAAATTCGCCATGGTCCCCGCCAGCATGGCGCGTACGCCCAGCTTGGCCAGGTCGTTGCGCCGCTCGGGAACGAGCGCGCCGATGCCGCCAATCTGCATGCCGATCGAGCCCAGGTTGGCAAAGCCGCACAGCGCAAACGTGGCGATGGTAAAGGAGCGCGGCAGGAGCGTCGCCTTCTGCGCGCCCAGCGCGATGTAGGCCACCACTTCGTTCAGCGCCATGCGCGTGCCCAGCAGGTTGCCGATGGCGGGAGCATCGTGCCAGGGCACGCCGATGAGCCACGCCACGGGCGCGCCGATGATGCCCAGAATCTGGCCCAGGCTCCCCGGGACCCAATGCATTCCGGCGTGCGCGTGAACCCAGGTGAGCAGCATGTCGAGCAGCTTCACCAAGGCCAGAAAGGAGATCAGCATGATGGCCACGTTCATGGCCAGCTTGCCGCCGTCGATGGTGCCGCGGGCGATGGAGCCCACAAAATTTTCCTCGCTGTGCATCTCGTCCTTGGGGATGACCACCTTGCCTTCCGTGTCCGGAACCTCGGTCTCCGGCACCAGCATCTTCGCCATCAGGATCGTCCCCGGCGAAGTCATGATCACCGCTTCCAGCAGGTGCGGCGCGGCTACGCCCTGCGCAATGTACATGGCCATGATGCCGCCGGAGACGTGTGCCATGCCGCTGGTCATGATGGTCATCAATTCGCTCTTCGTCGCCCGCGAGAGAAACGGCCGGATGGTGAGCGGCGCCTCGGTCTGGCCCATGAAGATGCTTGCGGCCACGTTCATGCTTTCCGCGCCGGAGATGCGCATGGTCTTGAGCATTACCCAGGCCATGGCGCGAATGACGATCTGCATGAGGCCGATGTGGTAAAGCACGGCGAAAAACGCGGAGATGAAGATGATGGTGGGCAGCACCTGGAAGGCGAAGATCGCGCCCGGGTTCGCCGTATGCCCCGGAATTTTATTAAGCAGATCGCCGAAGGCGCCGGAGTTGGGCAGCCCCAGCTCGCCGAACAGCACCTGCGTGCCCGCAAACGTGGCTGACAGCATGTTCGTCACCACGCCGCCGGCCCAGGTCATGGCGCGCTGCCCGAAGGTGAAGCGCAGCACCAGGTAAGCAAACGTGAATTGCAGGCCGAGCCCCCAGAAAATGGTGCGCCAGCGAATCCTTTTGCGATCGGTCGAGCCCAGATACGCAAGCCCCAGCACTGTAAGAATGCCCAATACTCCTGTGAACCGCGCCAACAACGCCTCCTAATTACAGGGATCAGGGGTCAGTGGTCAGTGGTCAGTAACATCACCGGCCCGAGCGGACATTTAGCTGAGCAAATGGCCCCCGAGGACTGCTGACTGTTCACTGGCAACTCTTCACTGTTCACTGTCCACTATTCACTGTCCACTGTCCACTGTTCACTGGTACTTACCTTACAGCATTTCCGAGATACTCTTGCGCATTTTCGCGCGTGAAGATGCGGCTCACCAGCGGCACGGCGTGCGGCGGGGTTTTGGAGAAGTGAATTGCCTGGCGAAGGATTTCTTTTGGTTCTTCGAGCAAGGCGGCGCTCGTCGCGTAGAGGGTGCCCAGTGGCTGGCCGCGCTCGACGTGCGCGCCGCGCCGCGCGTGGAAGAGAATGCCCGCATGCGGGTCCACCACCTCTCCGGATCTCTCCCGCCCCGCGCCGGTGCGTTGCACCGCCCAGCCCAGAGCGGTGGTGTCCATTTCGGCAATGAAGCCGCTTTCCCACGCCTCCACGGTTTCTGTCGCGCCCGGCTTGTGAAAGCGCTCCGGCTCGTCGAACACGCTGGCATCCCCTCCCTGCGCCTGGACCATGGCAAGAAAAATGCGCAGCGCGGAACCATTCATGAGCGCCGTCTCCGCGCGCTCGCAGCCGCTTTCCGGAGTGTCGGCCTGCCCGCCCAGGTGAATCATCCATCCGGCAAGAATCAGCGAGAGCTGGCGCAGGTCCGCGATGCTCTCCGGGCCTTCAGCCGGCCGCGCGCCGCGCAGCAGTTCTACAGCTTCTACCAGCTCGATCCAGTTGCCCGCCGCGCACCCCAGCGGCTGTCCCATGTCCGTGAGCAGCGCCGCTGTGCGCGTGCCCGCGGCTTCGGCCGTGGCCACCATCAGCGCGGCCAGAAAGGCAGAGTCTTTTTCCTCGCGCAGAAACGCGCCTGAGCCGGTCTTTACGTCGAGCACCAGCGCGTCCAGTCCCGCCGCAAGTTTTTTGCTCAAAATCGACGCGCAGATGAGGCCGGGATTCTCGACTGTCCCCGTGCGATCCCGCAGCGCGTAGAGTGCGCGGTCGGCGGGGACCAACGTCGGCGTCTGGCCCACGATGGAGCAGCCGCATTTCCCGAGCACCTCTTCGAACTCCGGGAGCGAGAGCGCGGTGCGATAGCCGGGAATCGATTCGAGCTTGTCCAGCGTGCCGCCGGTGTGGCCCAGCGCGCGGCCGCTGATCATGGGCACCACCACGCCGCAGGCCGCGGCCAGCGGCGCCACGAGGAAACTGGTTTTGTCGCCCACCCCGCCCGAAGAGTGCTTGTCGACCGCGGTTTTGCCCAGCCGCGCCGGCGAAAACTTCTCGCCGGAGTCGCGCATGGCCAGCGTCAGCGCGCGTGTCTCGTCGAGCGTGAGACCCCGGATCCACGCCGCCATCAGCCATGCCGCCAGTTGTTCAAGGGGAAGGCCGCCCGAGGCCGCGCCGGCCACGACAAACTCGATCTCGCGCGTGTTGAGAGCGGCGCCGTCGCGCTTCTTGCGCAGAATGTCGATCATGTGCAGCGGAGTTAAGGAGGTGACGTCGTCGAAGCCGCCAGATGGATTCATCGAATGCAGGACCTATTTCAGCTTCATCTCGAACGCCAGCGGCAGCACGTCACGGAACGCCATGGTGCGCATGCCGTCGGTCACGGGAAACACCACCGGCGCCTCCGGCAGTACGAACTCCGCCAGCACCTGCCGGCAGGCGCCGCAAGGCGGGCTGGCTGCGCCGTTCAAGTTAGCTACCGCGACGGCGGCGATGCGAATCTCAGGCCCGAATTCGGAAACCGCGCGCACCAGCGCCGCGCGCTCCGCGCAAATCGTCAGTCCGTAGCTCACGTTCTCCACGTTGGTTCCGGTCACAATCCCGCCATTGGTCAGCCTGAGCGCCGCGCCCACGCGGAACTTCGAATAGGGCGAGTACGATCGAACTGCAGCCTGGCGCGCTTTTTCGAGCAGGTCTCTGAGCGCCGGGTCGAGCGGATTCGTCTTGGATGCAGGTTGTGCCATGAGCACGCGGTGAAATTTGAGGCTAATCCATTCCACGCCGCCCTGTACATCCAGCGCGCGTCGGGAATGCGCCAAGTTAACCATCCATTTCTGATCCCTGGTCCCTGACCCCTGATCCCTGCAAAAGCCTCTCCACCTCTCCATGCAGCCTCTCCGTAATCGCTGCCTCCGTCTCTTCTGGCGCAAAACGGATCGCCTCGCCCACATGCACCTCGATCTTTCCTGAGCGGAACCATCCCCGCCCTTTCACCTTCAGCTCGCCCAGCCCGCGAATCCCCACCGGCAGCACGGGCGCATCGCTCTGCTTCACCAGCAGGCCGATCCCCGGCCGGAACCTGGCCAGCTTGCCCTCGGCCGAGCGCGTGCCCTCGGGAAACACCAGCACGTTGTAGCCGTGATCGAGCGCCTTGCCTGCATGGAAGAAGCTCGACTGAAAATCGCGCGAGCGCGGCAGCGGAAACACGTTGAACAGCGCCGTTACCAGGAAATACGCCGGCGGACCCCAGACATAAAATCCCCGCGTTCCCGGCGGGCGGTCGGGATTGCGCCAGTGCCGGAAGTCCTCCAGCAATTCGCCCAGCATGGCCGCCGCAACGTGCCGCCGCACTCGTCCCGCAAGCGCATACTGGATCAGCGGCGGATCGTAGGCGGTCACATGATTGGCCACGATCAGCATGGGCTCGGCGGGGTGCGAATCCTCGCCCAGCGGCTCCCGGGCTCCCGTCACCCGCGGAGCGGCGAGGAACCATACCAGCGGACGCATCACCAGCTCGATGAACGCCATGCGCATCCACGCCACCGGCTTCCACCAAGGCCAGGTGGGATAAAGGAAATGCGCCTGCTGCTCCGCCGGCACAGAGCGAAAGGCGGTTGCCCCATTCTTGCGCGCTTCCGCCGCGCTTGCCCGCGACGGAGGGGCTGAGGAAAAGGTGGGATCAGTCGCGGTTCCGCTATCTGCGGATTCGCCGCCCTCCCGCGTCCCATCCTGTCGACTTGGTTGTACCGGCTGCGCTGAAGCGCTTTCTTCCATCTCCGCTGTTCCTGCCCCCACCACCAGCCTGCGCAATTCTCCCAGCGTCTCCACCTCTTCGAGCATCCCGTTGCCGGAAACAGTGCCCATCCTCTGCTCGATGGCTGCAGCCAGTTGCACCCGCGCCAGGCTGTCCAGATGCAGGTCCTCGTTCAAACGCGCCTCGTCGCTCGCGTTCTCGGGCCACTCGCCCGTCACCTGCGTGATCAGCGCAACCAGCCAATCCTGCTGCGCGCCCTGAACCCCCGCGCCCGCCGGCGCTTTTCCGTTCGGCCCATGCTGCGTCTGCCGGAGCCAGTCGGCGACGGCCTTGCGCTTCACCTTGCCGGTCGAAGTGCGCGGCAAATCCGGCTCCGGCCACATCACCCAGCGCCGGATCTTTTGGAAATCCGCGAGGTGCGCATTTGCGCCTTCAATCGCCGCCGCCGCCGTTTGCCCGCCGGCGCCGCGCACGGCCAGCACCGCGCACGGCTCCGGTCCGCCCGCCGTCTCCACCGCAACCACCGCGCATCCCGCCACTCCGCGCTCACTTTCCACCGCGGCCTCCATGTCTTCGGGGTGCAGGTTCACCCCTGAAGCCGTCACGATCACCTCGCTCTTGCGACCCACGAACTTGAGCTCGCCTGACTCCTGCTGCTCGGCCAGATCGCCCGTCGCCAGCCAATCGTCTCCGCGCTCGGTGAGCTTGCCGCCCTGCCAGGTGGCTCCAGAGATCATGGGTCCGCGCACCAGCACCTCACCATCGGCCGCGAGCTTTACCTCGCGCCCGGCGAGCGGCTTGCCGATGGTTCCCCTGGCCACGTGAAAGGGATGGTTCAGCGTGATCAGCGCCGTCGACTCCGTCATCCCATAGCCCTGAACCAGGACAAAGCCGAGCGCGTTCCAAAACTGCTCGAGCTCGTGAGCCAGCGCGCCTCCACCGGTGACAAATGCCCAGAACTTGAGCCCGAACGTCCGATGCACGCGCCGGAAGCGCCACCATCGCTTCGCCGGACCGATCGCTTTCGACTGCTCCAGCCGTGGGGCCAAGCGGGCGTCGCCCGCTTCGAATTGCGCCTTCAGCACGGCCAGCACGCGCGGCACCGTGGCCAGCACGGAGATGCGCTCCTCCTTGATGACCTGGATCAGCCGCGGCGCCGCCAGACGGCTCTCGAAATGCACCTCGGCGCGAATGATCGGCGGAATCCACAAGCCCATCGTCTGCCCGAAGACGTGGCTCAGCGGCAGCGTGTGCAGAATGCGCAGCGGATGAATCAGCCACTCGTACCGCATATATGGCCGCGCGCCCTCTTCGATGGGACTCACGCTCGCCAGCACGTTGCCGTGCGTAATCACAATGCCCTTCGGGTCGCCCGTGGTTCCTGAGGTGAACAGGATTTCGAGCGGGGAATCGTGCGTCAGTCCCGCCGCTGCTCCCGCCTCTTCCTCAGGCAGCTCGCTCAACCATTCCTCAAACGCCAGCGTGGGAAGATCGAGAGAGCCATCTTCCCGTGCCCCATCCTGTCCGTTTTTTTCTGCGGACAGGGCGGAGAGGTTCTGTCGTGGGTGCCCTGCCCCCGGGGTCCCCGCAGACTCGGGGTCCCCGGCGAGCGCTTTTGCTCGCTGGGGTGGAGATTGGTTTTCGTCTGTGGGGTTGAGCCTCGCGACGCCTCTGTTCTTGTCGCCAGGGTGGGAGGGCTCGATGCCGTCAAGAAAGTCTTCTGCATCAGATTCCAACTGCCGCAGTAGCAGCGCATCCCCCACCGCAAGCTTCGGCTTCACATCCGCGGCCACGCGCCGGGCAAACTCCGCCGTTCCGTTCGCGTCCAGAGGAACCGCCAGTGAGCCGCGCAGCATGCATCCATAAAACGCAGCCATCCACTCCGCGCTATTCTCGCCCCACACCAGAACCCTTTCGCCGGCCACAATGCCGCGCCGCTCGAGCAGAGCCGCAAACCGCCCCGCGAGCCGCGCCAGATCGGCATAGGAGGTCACCCGGCGCCGGTTGCCCTGGTAGCGTACCACGGCAGTCTCATGGCCATAGCGGCGAAAATCCTCGAGTAATGTGGCCAGATTCTCGCGCATGCGCCCTCTCGACGTTCATGGTAAGGGATGAGCGGGGAAGCCCGCCGGGCCCACGCAGACACTTCCTTCGAGTGCCACAATTGCCCGATGGACCCGCGGGGAGCCAATTCCGAGGCAGTTTGCATCTTCGCCTTGTATTCGCTGGCTCCTCTGCGTTAACCTCAGGGAATGCCCCCGCGCCGGCCGACTCCCGGAAACCCTGGCCCCGAATCGCACTCCGCCGCGGTTGGGCCGGCTGACCGCGCTAACCCCTCTAACCCCGCTAGCTCGGCTAACCCAGCTGCTCTCACTGACCCGCTCTCCTGCTTCCATCCCGTCACCGCCGCCTGGTTCCGCGCCGTCTTTGAAGCGCCCACCGCACCCCAGCGCCTCGGCTGGCCGGTCATCGCCCGCGGCGAAAGCACCCTCATCCTGGCCCCCACCGGAACCGGGAAAACCCTCACCGCGTTTCTCTGGTGCCTTGACCGGCTGATGCTGCGCGGCAGGGATCAGGGATCAGGGGTCAGGAATCAGGAAAAAGCCGCCGCAGCGGAGCCGGCACAACTGCCGCTGACCCCTGATGCCTGTACCCTGACCCCTGGCCGCGGAGCGAATACTCCGCGGCCCGGCTGCCGCATCGTCTACATCTCGCCGCTCAAGGCCCTCGCCGTCGACGTGGAGCGCAACCTCCGCTCGCCCCTCATCGGCATGGCCAACATGGCCCGCCGCATGGGCGTGCCGTTTCACGAGCCCGAGATCAGCGTGCGCACCGGCGACACGCCGCAGCGCGAGCGCGCCCGCTTCGCCCGCCGCCCCGCAGAAATCCTCATCACCACCCCCGAGTCGCTTTACCTGCTGCTCACCTCGCAGGCAGCCGACGCACTGCGCACCGTCGAGACCGTTATCGTCGATGAGATTCACTCCCTCGTTCCCACCAAGCGCGGCGCGCATCTGGCGCTTTCCTTGGAGCGCCTGGAAGCATTGACGAAAAAGCCGCTGCAGCGTATCGGCCTCTCTGCCACGCAGCGCCCGCTCGAAGAAGTGGCGCGCTTCCTGGGCGGCGTGGAAGTGCAGGGAACAGGGAACAGGGAACGGGAAACAAGGGATCAGGGAACGAGCGATCAGGGGTCAGGGGTCAGGGATCAGGGGTTAAGGACAGGCATAGCGAAAAGGCGCGAAGTGTCAGGGCACGACTTCAGTCGTGCCGAAAAGCCGGACCAGAATTTTTCGATGGGTGCGGGCTTCAGCCCGCAAGGGTCGCTGCCGAAGCAGACTGACACATTCGAGTCATCTCTCGATGAGCCTGGACCAGCGCTCACCCAGGGCGCCGCTGCAGATGCGCTGACGAACCCCCTGATCCCTGATCCCTGTTCCCTGTTCCCTGGCGAAGCTGCGCTTCGCTACCGCCCCGTCACCATCGTCAACGCCTCCGCACCCAAGCAGCTCAAGCTGCGCATCGAGGTGCCGGTCGAAGACATGGCGCGCCTGGGCGAGATGGAAGACATCCCCACCGGCCCCGCTTCGCAAACCCCGCGCCGCGTCTCCATCTGGAACGCGATCCATCCGCGCCTGCTTGAAATTATCCGCCAGCACAACTCCACCATCCTCTTCGTCAATGCGCGCCAAATCGCCGAGCGCCTCGCGGGCGCGCTGAACGATCTTGCTGGTGAGCCCGTTGCCCGAGCGCATCATGGCTCGCTCGCCGCCGCGCAGCGCGCCGTCATCGAAGAGCAGCTCAAGGCCGGCCAGATTCGCGCCCTCTGCGCTACCTCCACGCTCGAGCTCGGCATCGACATGGGCGCGGTCGATCTCGTCATCCAGATCGAGTCGCCCCCGTCGGTCGCGAGCGGCCTTCAGCGCATCGGCCGCGCCGGCCACTCGGTGGATGCGGTCAGCGAAGGCGTTCTGTTTCCCAAATACCGCGCCGATCTGGTCGCCTGCGCCGCCGTCACCCGCGCCATGCATGAGGGCCATATCGAGTCCACGCGCTTCCCGCGCAACCCCCTCGACGTGCTCTGCCAGCAGCTCGTGGCCATCTGCGCGGCGCCGCCGGTAAGAGCAGGGAACAGGGATCAGGGAACAGGGATCAGAAAGGCGGGGATCAAGGGAACAAGGGGACAAGGGAACGGAAGAGCAGGGAGCAAGGGTACAAGGGACCAAGGGAACAAGAAAAATCTGGGTGCCCCAGGTCCCTCGCATTTGGGGACCTGGGAAAGCACGAACCCCGCTCCCCCCGAAGTCTCCTTCGACTTCCTCTTCTCGCTCGTCCGCTCTGCCGCTCCCTTCGCTGCGCTCACGCGCTCCGCCTTCGAGGGCGTCCTCGATCTGTTGAGCGGCCGCTACCCCTCCGACGAGTTTGCCGAGCTGCGCCCGCGCCTCACCTGGGACCGCATCCGCAACGTGGTCAGCGCGCGCGAAGGCGCGGCCCGCCTCGCCATTCTTAACGCCGGCACCATCCCCGACCGCGGCCTCTACGGCGTCTTCCTCGCTTACAGCGAGGGCAAAGCCGTGCGCGTGGGCGAGCTCGACGAAGAGATGGTCTTCGAGTCGCACCCCAATGAGACCTTCATTCTCGGCGCTTCCACCTGGCGCATCGTGGACATCACTCACGACCGCGTGCTGGTTACGCCCGCGCCCGGCGAGCCCGGCAAAATGCCTTTCTGGAAAGGCGACGGGCCCGGCCGTCCGCTCGAGTTCGGCCGCCGCATCGGCGCCATGGTCCGCGAGCTGCGTGCGCTTCCCAAACCCGCCGCGCTCACCCGCCTCACCACCGAGCACGATCTCGACCCCGGCGCCGCGGAAAACCTGATGCAATTCATCGCCGACCAGGAGGCCGCAACGGGCCAGGTTCCCGACGACCGGACCATTGTGATCGAGCATGTGCGCGATGAACTCGGCGACTGGCGCGTCTGCGTGCTCACGCCCTTCGGCAGCCGCATTCACATTCCCTGGGCCATGGCCGTGAGCGCGCGTATCCGCGCCGCCGGTGGGCCGGAAGTGGAAACGTTGTGGGGCGACGACGGCTTCGTCCTCCGCTTTCCCGATACCGACGAGCCGCCCGACTCCGACTGGCTGCTCGTCGAATCGGCCGAAGCCATGCAGCTCGTCCTGCGCCAGCTTGGGTCGACAGCACTCTTCGCCGGCCGCTTCCGCGAAGCCGCCGGCCGCGCGCTGCTGCTGCCCCGCCGCCGCGCCGATCAGCGCTCGCCTCTGTGGCAATTGCGCAAGCGCTCCTACGATCTGCTCAGCGTGGCCGCGCGCTACCCGTCGTTCCCGCTCCTGCTCGAGGCTTACCGCGAGTGCCTGCGCGACGTCTTCGACATGCCTGCGCTGATTGAAATCCTTGAGGAGATCGAACAACGGAAATTGCGTGTGCATGTCGTCGAAACGCGCAAGCCCTCGCCCTTCGCCGCGTCGCTGCTCTTCAGCTACGTGGCCAACTTTCTCTACGACGGCGATGCGCCGCTGGCCGAGCGCCGCGCCCAGGCCCTCACCATCGACCAGGACCAGCTGCGCGAAATCCTCGGCGAAGCCGACCTGCGCGAGCTCCTCGATTCCGACGCCATTGCCCAGGTGGAAGAGGCCGCGCAGTGTTTGCCCGAGTCGCACCACGCGCGCTCGGCCGATGGCATCCACGATCTCTGCCTGCGCCTGGGCGATCTTTCGCGCGCCGAACTTGCGCTGCGCGTCACCGGCCTGTCTCTCTTGGAATCGCTGCCGCGCCTCATTCGCGCCCGCCGCTTGCTGGAACTGAACATCGCCGGCGAAAAGCGGCTCATCGCCGCGGAAGACGCAGCGCGCTATCGCGACGCTCTCGGCATCCCGCTTCCGCCCGGCCTCGCCGTCGCGCTGCTTGAGCCCGTCGCCCATCCCGTCCTCGAGCTCGTCCGCCGCTACGCGCGCACCCACGGTCCCTTCACGCTGCGCCAGGCGGCCGACCGCTTCGCCCTCGATCCTGCCGCCGTCGAAGCCGCGCTCCGCCATCTCGCCGCTGAGGGCCGCGTGCTTGAAGGCGGCTTCCGTCCCGGCGGCCTTCACCGCGAGTGGTGCGATGCGGAGATTCTGCGCCTCATCCGGCGCAAATCCCTTGCCCGCCTGCGCCGTGAAGTGGAGCCCGTCGAGCAGCACACGCTCGCGCGCTTCTTCACGCACTGGCAGGGCGTGGTCGCCCCTCGCCATGGTTTGACCCGCGGCCCCGCGCAGGCTGGCGCGAATTCCGGGCCGAATCTCGACGCGCTGCTCGACGCCATCGAATCGCTGCAGGGTGCGCCGCTGCCCGCTACGCTGCTTGAGTCGTCCATCCTGCCCGCGCGCATTGCCGGCTACACCCCTGCCGGCCTGGACACGCTCATTGCCGCCGGCGAAGTGGCCTGGGCGGGCGTGGAGCCCATTGGCGAGCGCAACGGCCGCATCGCGCTCTTCCTTGCCGACACGCTGCCTTTGCTCGCCCAGCCGCGCCCGCTTATCGAACCCTTGACCGACCGCGAAGAAAAAATTCTCGCCGTGCTCGCGTCCACCGGCGCCAGCTTCTTCGATCCGCTGCACCAGGCCATGGGCGGCGGTTATCCCGGCGAAACCCTCGATGCGCTCTGGGGCCTGGTCTGGCGCGGCCTCATCACCAACGACTCGCTGCACGCGCTCCGCGCCTACATCGCCCGGCCTGACAGCGCGCGAAGCCCGCGCCGTTCCCATATTCAAACCTTCCGCTCCCGCCGCACCACCCCGCCCACGGCGCAAGGCCGCTGGTCGCTGCTGCCGTTCGGCAATCCCGCGCTTCCATCAGCTCATATCCGCACGGGTGCCCCAGGTCCCGGATTTGGGACCTGGGAAAGCACCGATTCCTCGCAGAGTCTTGTATCAGGGCACGACTTCAGTCGTGCCGAAAGTGCGCCAAATTTCGCCGGGGCTTCAGCCCCTGAGAGAGGGCCAAAGAAACTGGGTGCCCCAGGTCTCGCTCCTGAGACCTGGGAAAGCACGAGCCCGTCCCCGCCCATCTCTGCGCCCACCCAGACCGAATCCGCACATGCTCTCGCTCTTCAACTCCTCAACCGCTACGGCGTTCTTCTGCGTGAATCGGTGGCGGCAGAAAACGTTCCCGGCGGCTTCAGCGCCGTCTATGGCGTGCTCAAGGCTCTCGAAGAGAGCGGACGCATTCGCCGCGGCTACTTCGTCGCCGGCCTGGGCGCAACCCAATTCGCGCTGCCCGCCGCGGTCGATCTGCTGCGCCGCCTGCGCACCGAGCCGCCCGAAGAGAAGCCGGAATTCGTCCTCCTCGCCGCGGCCGATCCCGCCAATCCTTACGGCGCCGCGCTGCGCTGGCCAGACTTGCCCGCGATCGATGACGACAATGATTCAGGGGCCCCCGCAGACAGGTCTTCGTCTGCGGGGCGGGAATCCGCTCCGCGTATCTTGTCGCGCGCCGCCTACGCGGAAGTCATTCTGCGCAATGGCCAGCTCATCGCCTGGATGCGCCACGGCAATCCCAACCTGCTCGTCTTTTTGCCTGCCGACGAGCCCGAGCGCTCGCAGGCCGCCGCCGGTCTGGCGCAGTTTCTCTCCACGCGCGGCCAGGCGCAGCTCCACGCCGGTAGCCACCACGGAGCACTCATCACTACCATCAACGGCCAACCCGTCGCCGCGCATTTCCTGGCGCGCTTCTTGATGGATGCCGGCTTCCATCTTGGGCCCCTGGGCATGCACCTGCGCCGCATCCCGCTCACCCTCTCGCACGCCGCAGAACCGCAAAGGCCCGAAATTCAATGAAGATTGGTCCAATAAAAAATGCCTGAGGGCGACACCATCTTCCGCACTGCGCGCTCCCTCTCGCGCGCCCTCGCCGGCCAGCCGCTCACCGGCTTCCGCAGTGTCTTTCCCACCCTCACGCGCTTTCACGACCAGACCCCGCTCACCGGCCAATTGATCACCAGTGTCGACGCCCGCGGCAAATGGCTGCTCATGCACTTTTCCGGCGGCCTCACGCTGGCCACGCACATGCTCATGAGCGGCAGTTGGCACATCTACCGCCATGGCCAGCCCTGGCAAAAGCCGCGCTCTCACATGCGCATCATCCTCGAAAACGCCAACTACCTCGCCGTCGGCTTCAAGGTGCCCGTGGCCCAGATGCACACCGCGCAATCGCTCGCCCGCGACGCGCGCATCCCGCCACCTGCGCTCGATGTGCTGAGCGCGGACTTCGACGCCCCAACAACCGTGCGCCGCATCCTCGCCCGCGCGAACGAAGCCATCGGTGACGTTCTTCTTGATCAGCAGGTTCTGGCCGGCGTGGGCAACGTCTTCAAATCGGAGATCTGCTTCATCACCGGCATTCATCCCTTCGCGCCGATAGCCGCGCTTGCGCCGGAACAAATCCACTCCGTCGTTGCCGCCGCGCATAGGCTCGTCGCCGCCAACGTGCTCGAGGACTCCGGCGACTTGATCGTCACCTATCGCGGACAGCAGCGCCGGACGACTCATGCGTCTGATCCGAGCCAGAGTTTGTGGATCTACGGCCGGCACGGTGAGCCGTGCCGCCGCTGCGGCGAGCCGGTGCGCCGGCGGTTGCAGGGGCCGGACGCGCGCGTCACCTTCTGGTGCCCGCGCTGCCAGGCGATGCCCAACGGCCTCGATGTCGACGGCTGAGAACTTCTCAGAGCATAATCAGTGCCATGTACTCCCCGCTTCTGCGGTTTGCCGCGCAGCTCGCCGCGTTCCTTGCCGCGCAGCTCGCCGTAATTTTTGCATCTACGGTGGCAGCGGTCTTTGTCCATGAGGCCGGGCATACGCTCGCCGCCCTTGTCTGCGGCTTCAGCATCCAGAGCTTGCGCGTGGGGCCTTGGAAGATAGCGCGCACCCGGGAGCGCAGTTGGGCCCTCAGCTCCAGGGCAAAGGTGGAAGGGGCGGTCCGAGCAGTGTTCCGAAAAGTTCCAGGTCAGCGGGCCCGTTGGCGGTGCATTGTCCTGGTCTGCGGCGGTCCAATGGCGAATATTCTTATGGCGCTCTTATTCTGGCGGTTCGCGTTTGGATCGTCGATCTTGTCCATCATCCTTGGCGTTTTCCTGCTCTTTTCAGCCGCAATCGGATTGATGAATCTTGTTCCCTTTCGACTGGAGGGAGTGGAGAGCGACGGCGCGGTGCTTTTGTCGCTTCTGGCCAACAGCGCAGCGAAGGACGAGCTCGTCTTTCGCGCGAGTCTGCGCGCGCGATTGGAGGCGGTTGAGACGCTCAGGTCTTCCGATCCCCGAGCGGCGGTGATCAAGCTTGAAGAGCTTATCCGAGAGGTGCGGAGCCTTGCAGCCAGACCCAACACGCGCGACCTGGTCAAACTCGTACCGAGGTTCGAAAAAATGATCGAACGCTGCAACGGAGACGACGATGCGGCCGCGCAAGCGGACGCGGACCCGCCGAAGGAGCCTTCCAGCCCAGGGCAGGAGTAATCGATCTCCACTTTGATTTCCGCCCACGTTCCGCGGGGACGCGAAGCCGGCCGTTGATGCCGACTCTCGAAGATCAGGACGAACGGAGCCCTCGTTTCACTCTCCGCTCTTGCCCAGCCCGAAGATCTTCTGCAGAATATTGCGATGGTCGGCCGGATGGTCGCAGGTGTCGGTCGGCCCGGTGCCGGCAAGGAACGCGGCGCTGTAGGCATCCGGGCAGGCGTTGTCGCTCAGCAGGTTGGTCACCTTGTCGATTTGCTCCACCTGCACTCCGTCCGGCGGCGCAAAGTCGTGCGTGTCGGAGTACTGCGGCAACTGAACCGCCTGCCGCATGAACGCCGCCCAGATGGGCGCCGCTGCCTCCGCGCCTTCGAGCTTGATGTCGGTGTAGTCGTCGTTGCCCACCCACACCACGCAGATCAGGTTGCTGGTGAAACCCGCAAACCACGCGTCATGGTCCGTGCCCGTCTTGCCGGCGGCCGGCGCTTCAAAGCCCATATCGCGCACGCCTGCGCCGGTTCCGCAGAGATCCCGGCCCCCAACCCGGCAGCCGTCGCTGCCATTGCCCTGCAGCACCGCCTCCATCATGCTCGTGGTCAGATAAGCCACGCGCGGATCGAGCACCTGCCGCGAGGTGGGCGTGTAATCGGTCATCACGTCGCCGGTGGGCGTGCGCACGCTGGCCAGCATCCATGGGTCAAGATGCACGCCGCCGTTGGCGAACACCGTATACGCGCCCGCAATTTCCAGCGGCGTGGCCGCATAGGAGCCAATGGCCACCGAAGGCGTGCCTTGCGCGCTCTTGATGCCTGCATCGCGCCCCAGCGCCGCTACCTGGTCGAAGCCCACCATGCTGGCCAGGCTGATGGTGGCGTTGTTGTCTGAGCGCATCAGTGCGTAGCGCGCCGTCACGTCGCCGTAGTATTCGTCCTTGTAGTTCTTGGGCGTGTACACCTGGTCGCCCACGTTGTAGGTCGTCTGCGCGTCGCTGATCAACGTCACCGGCGAGAAGAGCTTCGTCTGCCCCGGCAGCATCACGCCCTCAGCCGCCGTCTGAAAGGCCGCCGCATACACAAACGGTTTGAACGTGGAACCGGTCGGCCGCAGCGAGGTCGCGTGATTGAATTGCGACTCGCCATAGCTGCGCCCGCCCACCAGCGCCAGCACCTGCCCCGTGTGCGGATTGAGCGCGATGACCGCCACCTGCGGATAGGTAATCGGCTCGCCCAGCTTCTTTTGCCGCGCATGCTTCAAGTCCACCAGCCTGTCGATCCGAGGCATCGTGGAATCCACCGCTTCAGTCGCAATCCGCTGCAAATCAGGATCGAGCGTGGTGTAAATCCGCAATCCTTCGCGGTTGAAGTCGCGGTCGCCCAGCTTCTGCACCAGCTGGTCGCGCACCAGGTCCACAAAGTACGGCGCTTCGCTCGCATCCACGCTGCCCGGCGCGAGGTGCAGCGGCTCGGCCTTTGCCGCTTCGGCCTGTTCCTTGGTGATCGCCCCGGTCTCCACCATCGAATCCAGCACCAGGTTGCGCCGCTCCAACGCGCGGTCCGCGTGGCGAAACGGATTCAGCCGGTTCGGGCTTTGGATCATCCCCGCGAGCAGCGCGCACTCGGCCAGGTTCAGTTGCCGCACATCCTTGCCGAAGTACGCCTGCGCCGCTTCGCCGAAGCCGTCGATGGAAAAGCTGCCCCGCTGCCCCAGGTTGATCTCGTTGGCGTACATCTGGAAGATCTGCTGCTTGGTGAAGCGGTGTTCCAGTTGAAAGGTGATGGCAATCTCGGCCACTTTGCGCATCACCTTGCGTTCCGGCGAAAGGAAGAACCCGCGCGCCAGCTGCATGGTCAGCGTCGATCCGCCCTCGACGAAGCGGTGCCCCGGCGTCAGATCGTTGCGCAGCGCGCCCAGCAGGCGATAGTAATCCACGCCGCTGTGCTCGAAGAAACGCCGGTCCTCGATGGCCACCACCGCGTTCACCAGGTTCGGCGGTAACTCGTTGTAGGTGACCAGGCGCCGCTTGATGCGGTTCTGGCTTTCGCTCAGGCCGGTGATCAGCAGCGGCTCCAGCTCATAGCTGGCGAGGTCCTGCCCATGCTCGTCGGTGATCGAATCCACCTCGCCCTGGTCCACGTGGATGGTCGCGCTGTCCGGCGCGTGATACGATTGCGGCCCCGGATGCACCGTAATCTGCTGCCCGCTCTGCGTGAAGGTTCCCAGGGGCGACGCTTGCGAAGCGCCATCGGTGGTGTAGCCCGCTTCGCGCAGTTCGTTCGCAATCAAGCGCACCGATAGCCTCTGCCCGGGGCGCACCTCGCGCGGCGCGGCAAAAATCTTCGCTGTGTCCACAAAGATCGGCTGGCTCAGCCGCGCATCCACAATGGAGTGATACTTCACGTAGTAGTAGCCGAAGACGGTGAAGCCCACGAGCACGCACAAGGCAAACGCCGCTGCCGCGCACAGCGCAACCAGCGTCCACACCGGATGCTTGCCTCCGGGCATCGCGAATTTGATCTTCAACGCCATTCCTGTTTCCTGCGATCCCTCGGGTGCCCCAGGTCTCGATTCTGAGACCTGGGAAACCGTGACATTTACCCCGCCACAACCTCCGTCAGGAGTCTTTCTTCTTGCACGCGCTCCTTCACCAGCGCCACCGTGTCGGCAAGCGCCACATCTTCACGGTACGTGCGCGCCCGCGTCACCAGTTCCACCTGCCCGCCCGCCGCGTTCTTGCCTACATTGATGCGGTAGGGAATGCCGATGAGGTCCGCGTCTTTGAATTTGACGCCGGCGCGCTCGTCCCGGTCATCCAGCAGCACATCCAGTCCTGCGCTTTCAAGTTCGCAGGCGAGCTCTTCGCCGGTCTTCTTCAGCGCCGCATCCGCAACATTCGTAATGGTCACCAGCACCGTAAACGGCGCAATCGAGGCCGGCAGCCAGAAGCCGTTGGCGTCATTCGACTGCTCGATGGCCGCGGTCAAAATCCGCTCGATCCCGATCCCATAGCAGCCCATGATCGGCGTCACTTCCTTGCCGTTTTCATCCAGCACCCGCGCGCCCATCGATTTTGTGTACTTGTCGCCGAGCTTGAAGATATGGCCGACTTCGACCGCGCGGCCCACAACCAGCCTGCCGCTGCAACCCTCTGCCGGGCAGCCTTCGCCCTCATTCACGTTGCGGATGTCGGCCATGAGCGTCCAGCCGAAGTCGCGCCCCGGCGACACGTTGCGCAGGTGATAATCCAGCTTGTTCGCCCCGCACACCATATTCTTGCGCCCTTCGAGCGCCTTGTCCGCCACCACCGTCAAACCATCGGCGAGCGCCTGCCCGTCCACCTTCAGTCCCACCGGCCCCAGGTACCCGGCCGGCCCGTTGAAGTAGCGCTGCAATTCTTCAGTCTGCATGGTGCGCAGTTCGCGCGCGCCGATCACATTCGTCAGCTTGGTCTCGTTCACCTGGTGGTCGCCGCGCAAAAACACCGCCACGCCATGCCAGGTGTCCCCATTTGCGTCTTTGGCCGCGTCCTTCTTTCCGCCGGCCCCGCGTTTCAGCGCCATGTACGCCACGCACTTGATGTCGCTCGCCGGTGAAATTTTGAAGAACGCCGCCACATCCGGAATGGCCGCGCACCCGGGCGTATGCACCAGCTCCGGTTTTCCATCCCCCGTCGGCGCCATCTCCTCGACCGGCTCCAGCCGCGAAACGGCTTTCTCCAGATTCGCCGCGTACCCGCACTTGGGGCAGCTCACAATCTGGTCCTCGCCCGCATCCGTGTACACCATGAACTCCTGCGACTGCGAGCCGCCCATCGCGCCCGAATCCGCCTCCACCACTACGAACTTGAGCCCGCAGCGCGTAAAGATGGCGCGGTACACCTCGTCGTGCTGGTTGTAGCTCTCGTCCAGCCCCGCCTCATTCAGGTCGAACGAGTACGAGTCCTTCATGATGAACTGCCGCACGCGCAGCAGGCCCGACTTCGGCCGCGGCTCATCGCGGAACTTGGTCTGGATCTGGTACCAGATCTGCGGCAGCTGCTTGTAGCTGCGCACCTCGCTGCGCGCAATCTGCGTCATGATCTCTTCGTGCGTAAAGCCCAGGCACAGGTCAGCGCCCTTGCGGTCCTTCAGGCGGAACATGCTCTCGCCGATCGCCGTCCAGCGCCCGCTCTCCACCCACGGCTCCTTGGGCAGAAGGCCGGGCAGGTAAAACTCCTGCCCGATCCTGTCCATCTCCTCGCGCACAATGGCGATGATCTTATTCAGCGACCGCTGCCCGAGAAAGATGTAGTTGTAAAGGCCCGCGCCCAGCTGGCGAATATAGCCGGCGCGCACCAGCAGCTTGTGGCTGGCCACCTCGGCATCGGCCGGGGCCTCGCGCAGTGTGGGAATGAAGAGCTTCGACCAACGATGCATAGAGAGCGTGCGCAAACCTTCCCGTCCCCGCAGGGTCGGACCCCTCAGGCCCGCCTCGGAACCGCCTTCATCCTCAGCAAACGTCGCCGCCGTCGGGGCCCCCACGGACAGGTCTTGGTCCGTGGGGAGCGAGGCGACCGGAGTCGAAGGATCTGCGGTTGTTCCTCGACGAGTCTTGGGTCCACGACGCTGGCAGACGCAAGAACAGAATGACAACAGGTTCCATTCTAAATGTTCGCGCTGTCTCAGCCGCCGTCTCAGCCGCTCTTTCAGGCGCTGTTTCAGGGTCTTTCGCAAGCTGTGTTTCAGGCCCTGTTTCGAGCCCCGTTTCAGGCTCTTCGCCGGTTCAGTCCTCGCCGTGCTTCCCAACGCCAGCCACGTGGCCACAGAAGTTGCCACCACCGCGCGCCTCCTCCTCTGCACCTGCCAGCGAGGGAGTGCAAACGGAGGCCCATCTCTCGGGTGACTGAAAACAAACGACGTAGACAAGGAGCTGCGGTTCCCGGGCCGTGTCATCGCGCACACATGCCCGCGTCAACGCTGACACGCGCGGCTCATTCTGAAACTCCAATCAAACTGAATCTGTCATCCCGATCGCAGGCCGCCCGGGCGACCGGAGTCAAAGGATCTGCGGTCGCTCCTTAAAGAGGTTTGGATTCGCTCGATGGCAGACGCAGAATGAAGTGGCTGCAGCTTGTGTCCTCAAAGTTTGCGGAGCCGGTCGTGGTTGGCCAGACTGACCACCGATCACTGACCACTGACCACCGATCGCTGACCACTGACCACTCGTTCTTCAAATCATCTCTACGCCCCACAGGTCGTGCAGATGCACCACGCCTTCCACGCGCCCATCCGCATCCACCACCACCAGCGAAGTAATCTTCTTCTCCTCGAGAATCGCCAGCGCCCGCGCCGCCAACTCCTCGCCGCCAATCGTCTTCGGGTTCGCGTTCATGGCCTCGCCCGCCGTTCGGCTCAGCGCCGCTCCGCCCTCGCGCTCCAGCAGCCGGCGCAAATCGCCATCGGAAATCACCCCGCGCAGGCGGCCGTTCTCCTCGACCGTGGTCATGCCCAGCTTCTTTGACGACATCTCGTAAATCACATCCGCCATGCGCGTTTGCGGCGCAACCGCCGGTACGTCCGCGCCCGCGTGCATCAGGTCGCGTACTTTAGCTAAGCGTTTGCCCAGCTTGCCGCCCGGATGCAGGTCGGCAAAATCCTCCGCCCGAAAACCCTTGCGCAGGCTCACGGCGACGGCGAGCGCATCGCCCAGCGCCAGCATGGTTGTGGTCGAGGCCGTCGGCGCCAGGTTCAGCCCACAGGCCTCGCGCTCCACGCCGCAATCGAGCGCCACATCGCTCGCCTGCGCAAGCGTCGAGCACAGATCGCAGCAGAAGCTCACCAGCGCGTCGCCTTTGCGCTTCACGTGGGCGAGCAGACGCAGAATCTCCTCCGTCTCGCCGCTCGCCGAAAGCGCAATCACCACGTCGCCCTTGAGCACCACGCCCACGTCGCCGTGCACGGCTTCGGCCGGGTGCAGAAACAGCGCCGGCGATCCCGTGGAGCTGAGCGTGGCCGCAATCTTCTGCGCAATGATCCCGCTCTTGCCCATCCCTGTCACCACCACGCGCCCGTTGGCCGCGCCGCAGCGCAGCACCAACTCCACGGCGCGCGCAAACGGCTCCGCCATTGCAGATTCGAGCCGTGCGGCGAGCGCCTCCAGCGCCGCCGCCTCCGTGCGCACCAGCGCCGCCGGCGCAAAGCCCTCCGCATTCCGTTGGTTCGAAGGGTTCATCGGCTTCTGATGGTAACAAACGCAGGGGCAAGGGATCAGGGTTCAGACGCTGAGAGCGTGACGGACCCAGGGACTGAGGGGACTGAGGCACTGAGGGATTAAGGAGCCAAGGGAGCCAATCTCTAACCACCAGCCACTTAGGGCCGATCTCTGATCCCTGATCCCTGACCCCTGACCCCTGACTTCCGTTCCCTCGTACAATAGAACTCATGACGTCTTTCCCCATCCGGCCGAACACCCTGGTTCTCTGCGCGGTCATTTTTCTTCTGGCGGTCTTCGCCTGGGCGGGTTGGGCCAACTGGGAATATCGCCAGCAGGCCGCCGAGCGCGCGCGCATCCTGGCAGAGCATCAGGGCGAACTCATCGCTGACGCCTCGGTTGCCGCCGACCCGGGCTCACCCCTCGCCGACGCCGCTGCGAATCTCAAGGACAAACCCGCGCCCGCCTTCGTTCTCGAGGACCTGGCCGGGAAGAAAGTTTCGCTCGCGAGCTACCGTGGCAAAGCCGTGCTCCTCAACTTCTGGGCCACCTGGTGCGGCCCCTGCATCATTGAAACTCCCTGGCTCGTGGAGCTGCGCAACAAGTACGCTTCGCAGGGCTTCGAGGTTCTGGGCATCGACACCGAAGGCGACGACCTGGCGCCGGGCGACAAGGCTGGCTGGGCCAAGAACAAAGCGGACGTGGGCGCATTTGTCCAGCATGAAAAAATGCCTTACCCGGTCCTCATCAACGGCGACAGCATCAGCACGCCCTACGGCGGGCTTGACGAGCTGCCCACGTCGTTCTTTCTCGATCGCAAGGGAAACGTGGTCGCAGCGCAGATAGGCCTTTCGTCGGAGAGCGTCATGGAAGCCAACATCAAAAAGGCGCTGGCGCAATGAGATGAGGAGATCGTGCAGCGGGCCAGCCCCGCATGCCTCGCCACTGGAACTGGGTGCCCCAGGTCTCGATTTTGAGACCTGGGAAATCGAGGACTCTCCGCAACGAATCGTGGCAATGAACTGCATCCGGCGCATGGTCGCATTCCTGGTTGTCCCGCTGTCAACGCTCACCCTGCGCCCGCAAATCGTTCCCGCCCATCCGCCTGCGCACTCGCCCATGGCGACGGACGCTGTCACTTACCTCTATCCCAGCCAGGTCGCCGTCACAGCCGGTAAGCCCACCGCTGTCGAGCTGCACTTCCGCGTCGCGCGGGGACTGCACATCAACTCGCACACGCCCACGAGCAGCTTCCTCATTCCCACCACGCTCTCGTTTCCCGCAGGCGCAGGCGTGCGCTTCGAGGCAGCCATTTATCCCGCCGGTGCCGAAATCACCCTGCCCATCGATCCCAGCACCAGGCTCAGCGTCTACACCGGCGACTTCGTCCTTCGCACGCGCATGGTCGCTGACGCGGGCGACCACCCCATCCAGGCCAAACTCCACTACCAGGCCTGCACTGACAACGAGTGCCTCCCGCCGAAAACCATCACCGTCCCTATCGATGTGGTCGGCAAATAAGCCGGGCAAGGCAGGGAACTGATCGGCAAACTTGAGTCCCGGCAGAAAGAGTCAGGCCTTCGGCCGCCACGCAAGCCATCTCCGCAAACGCCGCTAACCCGCCGGCTCGCCGACTCGCTAACCCGCTGACTTGCTGACCCGCTCGCTCTCCGCGCCGTCGATCTCGCTCTTCGGCCGGAACAGGCAGTCGAACTCCACCGCCGCTGTCTTGTCCGCGGTGTGAAAGCCCACGGGCTGCATCTGCGCCGGCACAAACCCAGCCTCGGCCATATACTCGATGGCTTCGTGGAAGGCCCATTCGCCCTCATACGTGCGAATCACGGGCAGCTCCATCATGATTCCGCTCATGCGCCGGAGGCTTTCGCGCCCACCCTCGAGTACCTGCCGTTCATACCCCTGCGTGTCAATTTTCAGCAGGACCTTTGCCGAAGGCGGAACATCGACCTCATCCAGCGTCCGCACCACGATCTCCTCCATGTGATCCACCATCATGCGTTCATCGTGCCGCCGCGCCGCCGCGCTCAGCTCCAGAAACGAATTGAACACCGAAAGCCGCGAGACGTGCAGCATCGCTGTCCCGGGTTGCGCGCCCAGGCCGCAATGGAATGCCTCCCAGTTGCCGTCACTTTGCGCCCGGCGCGAAAGCGCCAGGTACTCGGCTTTACCAGGCTCGAAGGAAAGAATCTTCCCGCGAAACCCGTTCCGCCGCAGCCACGCGCCGAATTGGCCCACGTTCGCGCCTACGTCGATCACGAGACTGATGGCGCGGTCCTCGATGAAGTCGACCAGGTCCCGCACCCTCCGCCGGCCCACATGCTGGATGCCCAGCCGCCGATAAGCCGCGCGTACCATCCGGTTCATTGCCATGGCACACTCGCCATCGCATTCAATCTCTCTTCCGAAATTCTCGTCATGGCTCAGCTTGGATTTGCCTTGGAAGGGCACGGCTTCAGCCGTGCCGCAAGTGGATCAAATTGAATCGGGGCTTCAGCCCCTGGGGGATGATTCTTTCTAACTGGCCTGCTACCGAAATTCTCTCAAAGCGCGGTAGAGTCGCATCTCGCAAGAGGAATTTTCAGTTGCTTGCAAAGAATGCCTGCATCGCCTACAATCGATGCATGCAGTACACTATCCGCAATATCCCGGATTATCTTGATGCCGCACTGCGCAGCGCCGCTCGCGAGCAGGGCAAGAGCCTCAACGAAGTGGCCGTTCAGGCCCTGGTGCGCGGCGCGGGCCTGGCGGAGCGCGAGCAAGTCAAGCGAGATATCACCGACATTACAGGCACATGGCAGGAGGATGCTGCATTCGACAGCGCGCTTGCAGACCAGCAGAAAATCGACGAAGGGATGTGGCGGTGACCGTCCGCCCGGGAATCGCGGGGACGTTTTTGAACGATGAGGATTGCCCTCGACACCAACCGATACTCTGACCTGTCTCGCGGCGACGAATTTGTTGCCAATCTGATCGCCACCGCCGATGAGGTCTGGTTGCCGTTTGTCGTCCTCGGAGAACTTCGCGCTGGCTTTGCCGCCGGCGCCCAGGGGGTGCGCAACGAAGCCGTCCTGCGCCGCTTCCTGCTCAAGCCGGGCGTGGGCATTCTCTACGCCGACGAGCAGACCACGCATCACTACGCGCAAGTCTACCGGCAACTGCGCAAGCAGGGAACGCCGATTCCCACCAACGACATGTGGATCGCGGCGCTGGTGTTGCAACATTCTCTCGTGCTCTGCGCCCGCGACGTGCACTTCGATGCGCTGCCGCAATTGGTGCGGATTTAGATAACGGAATCGCTTTCCGAGGTACGACAAGCGAGATCTGGGTCACTCGTCCCTGATTGCCGGCACGCTTCAGCGGAAAGTCGTCCTGGTCCCGATTTCTGGCAGGTCATTGTACCAATCGGATTCTATAGGATTATCTCTTTTGCAGTGTTCACAGCGTCGAAACTTGCGAACTCCAACCGTTCCATTCAGATGAAGTGACACGCAGAGATTGGCAAACGCGACCAGAGACCACGGAATGACCTCAGCGCCGGCAAGAATCCCGTTCTTCACGTTTCTGATGACTCGGGCCCTCACGATTCTTTCCGACGGAAGGACGAGTAATCCCCAGCAGTCCTGACATCGTTTCCCGGAGTCGCGCTTGGAATGTTCAAGGATGTACCGGATGAAATCTGCCTCGTTGCAAGTAACGATGGTTCGAGATTCTTCCCACGCCTCGTGAACTGTCTCACGATCATGTCGGTAGCGGGTGATTCTCGCTTTCTTCCCCAACAAGGCCACCATCTCTTGGACATTCAAATCGACGAGGAATCCGCCCCAGAAGCGCTTCACATCGCTCGTTAGGTCAACCATGCGCCCAGACACAGCCTACCTCTACGCTCCTGCCTTCTTCTCAATCTTCGCCCACGAATCCTTCAGCGCCAGCGTGCGGTTAAAAACCAGCTTCCCCGCGGACGAGTCCGGATCCACGCAGAAATAGCCCACGCGCTCAAACTGAAAGCGGTCGCCGGGCTGCGCGCTCCCGAGCGAAGGCTCGAGCTTGGCATCGCTCACAACCTCGAGCGAATGGGGATTCAGATTGTCGAGAAAGCTTCCGCCCTCGGCCACGTCGCCGGGATCGGGCTTCGAGAAAAGCTTCTCGTAAAGCCGCACCTCGGCCGAAAGCGCGTGCGCCACGCTCACCCAATGAATCGTTGACTTCACCTTGCGCCCATCCGGCGAAT
>JASHOQ010000052.1 GCA_030041045.1 Acidobacteriaceae bacterium | reverse complement strand
TGAGTGCGCGAAGCGAGGAGTGGCAAATGTTGAAACATTTTAGCGACGAGCGATCCGCCGCGGCGGACAATCGGGAAAATCCGCCCCGTCCCTTCGGGCTGCGGGGAAAATCGGGCCATACTTTGTTCCACCCCAATGCACAAAGGCGTGCATTGGGGACCCCGGTGTTGTCGGCCTTGACTGGGGTCCTGCCACAGCCTGCGGCCTCCGCCTGGTCTCCACCCCACGGAACAGCTGTTCCATGGGGACCCCGGTCGTCTGGCCCAATTTTCCCTTGCAGCGCTGTTCGCCCTAATAGCGTTAACAGACCCTAGCGCAGCCACGCTGCGGCCATCAGCGTGGCCAGAAAAACGAGCTGGATCAAACTGCGCAGCGGCAGGTTGGGGACGCGCTGGCCCGCGATGGTCAAGCGATGGCGCGCGGCATGAACATTGGCGGGGAACAGCGCCATCAAAAGCAGCGCCAGACAAATGCACGCCACGCGTGCGGTAGCCGGCAGCAGCAGGCCGACGGCGCCCAGGATTTCGAGCCAGCCCGAGACGGTCACGATCAGCTCGGGATGCGGGAACGCGGGAGGCACCATCCGGATCAGGTCAGGGCGCCTCTTGCCCCAATGAGCGGACGCGGTAAGGAAAAACATGACGGCCAGCGCCGCGCGCAGGACCAAGCCTCGATCCTGGAACAGCGCCACGCCGGCCCGCCCGCAAAGGAAGAAGACCAGGGCCGAAACCACAAGTACGATCAAAGGCGCCATAATTCTCCTCCAAAGGGATCTGCGGGGCGTTGCATGGCCTCTCGAAAACAATCATCGCGCCTTGACGCACGACGAGCCGCTGCCGCCCATTTCTCAGCCTGACGGGAGATCTCGATGCGGCGCCAGGAAAAAAACCGACCGGCCTCGTCCCGCCCGGCATCTAACAGACTGCGTATGGTTAGATTATTGACGACCCTGCATATCGACTCGGAGACCACGATCTCCTGGCTGCCATCTTCCGGGCAGCGCTGCTCACTCAGCCGCGCCACCGCGCGTGCCATCCGCGACTCGCTTCGCCGCACCACGGCGACCATTCTCCGGCTGCAGGAACTGCTCCACCAGAGCGACGAGACCATTGAGAGACTGCGCGAGGCCGCGCCGGACGCGCTTCCGGCAGACATCGGAGCGCCTCCGCCCGATCAGACGACTTGAACCATCCAATCATCCCCGAGAAATCCCTACCAGCGTGCTGTTGCGCTAGGCATTCGCAACGCAGTTAAAGATGAACGAGGCCTTTCTCGACGACATCCGCCGGCTGATGGGTCATCGCGATATTCGCATTGTGCAACGTTATGCGCACGTCGGCAAGTCGCACCTTGAGGCCGCAGCCGCGCGGCTCGATGGCGTGCTGTCCTTGCCTGCTCAGATCGACGGCGACGAGCAGGTGACTCAGCGGGCGTTAACGAAGAGGTAACTTCCGGATTGGCGACGATACAGTCGAAGCGCGAGCGTTCGGCGGGAATCGGTTTCGCGCTCGGCCAAGAAATGACTCGCCGTGAGAAATCGGCATATCCGGGCACTCAAGAGGTCAAACCGGATCAACGTAGGAGGAATCGGCAATTCGAATTGCTCGAACTGGCCGCCCCTGGCGCAGACTGCCGGGACCGTGGACCATTTCCTGATTACTCCCCGGGCACAAAGACACTCTTAGACACCGTCCACTCGATGGAATTCAAAAGCGCACTCAGAATGCCGCTCGACATCGCGAAGGGCGTCCAGGGGAAGACCTGATTTGCGCCCGCACCCTGGAAGGCATTCACTCTGAAGTAGATCCAAAGAATGTAAAACTGATCTGCAGTCACACGGAATGCCCCGCAAGAGCCACCCTCTGAACCTACGCAACCCACTTCGAATGACGACATGGGCGAGATCTGATCTTGATTCGTAAAATTCGAATGGTTCCCCCACACCTGCTGATCGCCGCTGTTCGCTATGGAGACTGGGGCATTGAGGTTGTTCGGTCCAATATCCCAGAACGACGTGCCGATATGGATGTCCACTTCCGCCTCTGCATATTGGCAATCGAGCATATACGTTGCCGTATAGGTTCCCGTGCCTTTGAATTGCAGGACGCCGCTGACGGGTGCCGCCCAAAGGGTTCCCAGCATGGTTGTTCCACTAGCTGTGGATGGAGCGTCGTTGAAGGCGTTTTCCAGCACCCCGACGACCGGTGAAAAACTGCCGAACGGAGCGAGAGTGCCGTTGGTCCACGACATGTCAAAGCTGTTCACACTCCAACTTCCGAGTTGGCTGCAGATGGCGTAGCCGGGAGGAAATGGATCGGAGTAAACGCTGCCCAGGGTGAAATTCGGACTACGGCTGCCGCTGCGGAGCAAGCGCGCCAGTGAAGGATCGACGCGCGAGCCGGATGCTCGCTTCTCTTGCTCGATGCGTTTCAACCTTAGTCTCTGCACCGCTTCCAGCGCAGGGCGTAACTCGGGATTCTCCTTTTGCGCGAGCGCGAGCAGGCTCTTGTAGAACTGGCCATCCGCCTCTGCTCTCACTAGCCATTCGGCATCGCGTGCATACCTATCTTCGTCAAGTTGTTTTGAGAACTGTTTTGAAGCGAGTTCCAGTCTCGCAAGAAGTGCTGGGTTTGCGCTATGGAGCCGCGATTTTTCTTCTGCCATCTCCGCCTCCAGCACGCAGTCATTTCAACTTTTGCATCCGGTTTATCGGGCGTAAGAGGTCTCCCGGTCGAAAAAACGGGGCGTGCTATCCCGTGTTTTCCATTGAGGTTTTCCGAATAGGACGGACTATATCACGATTTGCCGACATTGCCGAGTTCCCTCAACAAGCCGGGCCGTTCATTCAAGGCCGGGGGTTCCGGATGAATGACCGCCGATCCGGAAGTGACCCTTTTCCGCTGCATTTCCGGATTACTTCCTGTTTGGCGACGACCCGACCGGAATGCGTCAGGCTTTGGAAGTTCGCTGGACACTAGCCGACTTATGAGGACCTATCTCGCTTTGGTCGGCGCGTTGGCGATGCCTTGACCGACCGAAAGATTGACATTGACCGTTTCTCCAGACTGCCTTGGAACGTTTTCTGTGCTCACGGCGTATCTCTCGAGTATGCGACCTCGCGTCACGCTCGCCCTTCTGCTGGTTCTGGCAGCTATGCTGATTGGTCACAGCTACGCTTCCGATCTGGCGCTGGTGGGTGCGAAAGTTTATCTCTCCCCAACAGAACCACCTCTTGAGAATGGTTCCGTCCTGATCCACGACGGTCGCATTCGCGCAGTTGGACTCCGCGCGAAAGTCAAAATTCCCCGAGGCACTAAGATCCTCGATTGCACGGGCCTCGTTGTCACCGCGGGCTTTTGGAACAGCCACGTGCATATTCTTACGCCGGGCCTGATTCACGCAGACAAGCTCTCACCCGACGAGACCACCACGCAACTTCAAGCGATGCTCACGCAATGGGGATTTACTACTGTCTTCGATATCGCATCCATTCTGAAGAACACCAATCTGATTCGTCAGCGCATCGCGGCCGGCGAAACCAAGGGGCCGCGCATCCTGACCGTGGGCGAACCGTTCTGGGTCAAAACTCCGATCTACGTCAAAAGCTACCTCGAAGCCAATCACGCCGATATCCCGGAGATCCAATCCACGCCGGAGGCGAGGGAACGCGTTAAGCAGCAAGTCCGCGATGGCGCCGACGGCATCAAGATCTTTGCGAACTCCATCGAACAAGACGGTATTCTCACGATGCCCTTAGAAATGGCGCAGGGCATTGTGGCGGAAGCGCACGCGCACGGTAAGCCGGTTTTCGCTCATGTCTCCAACAACAAAGGCATCGAGGTCGCACTAGAAAGCGGTGTCGACATACTCGCTCACACCACGCCCATGGACGATCTCTGGAGTCCGGCCTTCGCACAGCGCCTGGTCGCTGCACACATGGCGCTCACTCCAACCCTAACCCTTTGGGAATTCGAGTCGCGGAAGGGTAGTCTCCCAGCCGCCAATCTCGACGAGGGGATGAACCGCGCGGCCGAGCAGCTCGGAGCGTTTTTCCACGCCGGCGGGGACGTCCTCTTTGGCACCGATGTTGGCTACACCGACTGGTTCGACACCAGCGAAGAGTTCAGGTGGATGGCCCGCGCCGGCATGAGCTGTCAGCAGATTCTCGCCTCGTTGACGACGAATCCTGCTCGGCGCTTCGGATTCTCCGCGCATAGCGGGCGCATCGCAAAGGACTTCGACGCAGACCTCGTCGTGCTTCGCGCCGACCCATGCAAGGATATCTCCGCCTTCTCACAGGTTCGCTACACAATCCGCAACGGTACGGTGATTTACACGAGCGGACTCTCGCCTTAAAGCGAGAGCGCCACGGCGAAGATGACAATGCTTGTCGAGAATAGGTATCGGCAAACGGGTCTGTCGTCAGAAACCACCAGCCAAAAGGGTGATTCTTGGCGGGTGACCGCCAATCCGGAAGTTACCGGTTAGGCAACTGCCAAACCAAACAGGTACACTTTGCCCCGCCGACGCCTCAGACGGCCGCCCGAGGGGTACGTATGCCGTCCTTAAGTTGTTGATTCTTTGTTGGCGTCCCCGACGGGATTTGAACCCGTGTTATCGCCGTGAAAGGGCGGTGTCCTAGGCCGGGCTAGACGACGGGGACGCGCTTGAGGAGGGCGGAGATTCGGGCCAAGAATGGCCGGAGGCGCTCTAAGAAAGGCTATCAACTCGTTATCCTCGTGTCAAAAAAACCCTGCCGCCTGAGCCCGCTCTCGGGCAGCCAGATTCTGGCACTTGGGGATGAATGGGCGCAAATCCGGGATGAACTTCAGTCTCGATCATCTGCTTCCCCGCGGGCGCTGCTTTCGTTCGCGCGCATCTCCCCATGGCCAGCACCAAGGAGGGCCAGCACCAGGGAGGGATGGCGCGCGCATCCCCCGCCCCGTTCCAGCCCGGCTCGGCGTTCGCTTCGCCGGTACAACCCCCTCATGCCGCTCCAAGCGCGTCGGCTTCCACTCTTCCCGCGCCAACTCGGCAAGGTCTCGATGAGCTATTCTCGAATCACCCGGATAGGCGAGGCCGACTTCCGCGGCCGAGTGGGAATTTTGCGTCGCAAACCTGGCTCCGGGCGTCAGATAGGAAAACACATCGGTTTCACTCCATTGCCGGCCTGGGATTGGAGAAATGAGCTCAGCCGGTCAGCGGAGAGAAACAGCGCGACAATGCAGTTGAGCAGGGCTGAAGAAACTCCGGCGGGCGCCCATGGCGCGCTTGCGGGGCAAGGGGAAGACTCGAGTGACTCAACGAAGGTTGAATGGCAAGCAGATCCTGAGCATCGTCATCCCGATCGGCCTGGCCCTGAGCGGATGCCGCAAGCAGCCGGTCGAAGCGCACGCGGCGTCGGGCATGCAAGGGCTGCCGGTGCAGACTGTCGCCGTTGCGCTGGCTCCCGTGGCCCAGAGCAGTGAGTACGTGTCGACCATCAAGTCGCGGCGCTCGGCCACGCTCATGCCCCAGGTAAGCGGGATTCTCACCGCCATTCTGGTTCGCTCGGGCGATCAGGTGCGCGCGGGCCAGGAGCTTATGGACATCGACCCGCGCCAGCAGCAGGCGACCGTCGACTCCGCGCGCGCCACCGAGCAGCAGAAGAAAGCTGTCTATAACTACGACACCATCGAGCTCGACCGGCAGAAGAAGCTGTTTGAGGCCGGCGTAACCAGCCGCGACGCCTACGACCAGGCGCAGCAGGCCTATGACAACTCGAAGGCCGACTACGAATCGGCTCAGGAGACGCGCAAAACCCAGGAGCAGCTCCTGGGTTACTACACCATTCGCGCGCCCTTCGACGGCATCGTGGGCGATATACCCGTCCACGTCGGCGATTACGTCTCGCCGTCTTCCTCGCCCGCAACTGTGCTCACCACGGTGGACGAAAGCAAGGATCTCGAAGCCTATATCTATGTGCCCACTGAGCGCTCGAAGGACGTGCGCATGGGCCTGGGCGTGGACCTGCTCGACGGCGCCGGCAATGTTCTCGAAAAGACGCGGGTCGATTTCGTCTCGCCGCAAGTCGACAGCGATCTGCAGGGCATTCTGGTCAAGGCCCCCGTCCGCTCCAGACCCGATCTCTACCGCACCGCGCAAATCGTGAAGGCGCGCATCGTCTGGAGCACCTCGCCCATGGCCGTGATTCCGGTGCTCGCCGTAACCCGCCAGGGCGCGCAGAGCTTCGTCTTTGTGGCGCACGAGCAGAACGGCCATTTCTTCGCGCAGGAAACACCGGTTACGCTCGGCGATACCGTCGGCAACAACTACGCTGTCTCCTCCGGGTTGAGCGCGGGGCAGCGGGTCATCGTCTCCGGCACGCAGTTCCTGGTCAACGGCATGCCCGTCATGCCCATCGGCGGCTGAAGGCAAAATGCAGCCTTCAGCTTGCAGCCTGCGGATGCATGGGTGAAAGGCCTCGATTAAGCAAAGACAGCTGACGGCTGAAGGCTGACAGCTGATAGCTAAGGGAGAAAGGGCGCACCTTGTTCGTCGACTTCTTCATTCGCAGGCCGGTCTTCGCCACCGTTTGCGCGCTATTGATCATTCTCGCCGGCGCGGTGTGCATCCCCAACCTTCCCGTGGCCATGTATCCCACGCTGGCGCCGCCGCAGGTTGTGGTCACCAGCAGTTACGTGGGCGCGGACGCGGAGACGGTGGAAAAGGCGGTGACCATTCCGCTCGAGGAATCGATCAACGGCGTCGAGGGCATGCGCTACATCGACTCCTCCAGCACCAACAGCGGCGTCAGCACCATCACCATCACCTTCAACACCGGCTACGATCTCGACATCGCCGCCGTGGACGTGCAGAATCGCGTAGCCAGCGCCCAGGGCCGGCTGCCCGGCGAAGTGATCTCCACCGGCATTACCATTACCAAGGCCAACAACAACTTCGTCTTCGGCGTGGGCTTTTACACCCTGGATAACCGCTACTCGAGCGAGTTCATCTCCAACTATCTCGACGTCTACGTGAAGGACGCGCTCAAGCGCGTGCCCGGCGTGGGCGATGTGCTGATCTTCGGTGAGCGCAAGTACGCCATGCGGGTGTGGCTCGATCCGGTGCGTCTTGCCGCGCGCGGGCTGACCGCAAGCGACGTGATCAACGCGCTTCAGGAGCAGAACGTCGAGATTCCCGCGGGCGCTCTGGGCCAGCCGCCTGCCAATCAGAAACAGGCTTTCCAGATTCCCGTGCGCGTGATTGGCCGGCTCACCAGCCCGGAGCAGTTCGACAACCTCGTCGTCAAAAACTCGCCGAACGGCCTGGTGCTGCTCAAGGACGTGGGCCGCTCGGAGGTGGGCGCCGAGGATTACAGCACTTCGCTCAAATACTCCGGGCATGAGGCCATGGGCGTCGGCGTGCAGCAGCTCTCGAATGCCAACGCTCTCGATGTGGACCGGCGGGCCAAGGCCGTGCTGGCGCAGCTCGCGCAAAGTTTTCCGCCCGGCCTGCGCTACGCTATCGCCTTCGATTCCACCACCGCGGTCAGCGACTCCATCCGTGAAGTTCTGCGCACTCTTGCTGAAGCCATCGTCATCGTCATCGCCGTCATCTTCCTGTTCCTGCTCGACTGGCGCGCCACCATCATTCCCGCGGTCACCATCCCCGTCTCGCTCATCGGCACCTTCGCCTTCATCAAGATCTTCGGCTTCTCCATTAATTCGCTCACCCTGTTCGGCATCACGCTGGCCACCGGCCTGGTGGTCGACGACGCCATTGTTGTGATCGAGAACGTGCAGCGCCACATCGCCATGGAGCACACTGACCCGCACCAGGCCACGTCGCACGCCATGGCCGAGGTCACCAGCGCCGTCATCGCCACCTCGCTCGTGCTCATCGCCGTATTTGTGCCGGTTTCCTTCTTTCCCGGCACCACCGGCATTCTCTATCGCCAGTTCTCGCTCACCATCGCGTTCTCCATCGCCATATCCGCCTTCAACGCGCTCACCCTGTCGCCGGCGCTCTCGGCGCTGTTTCTGCGCGGCGAGGAATTCCGTCCGCACCAGATGGACTTCCTCCACGTTCGCGTTCTTTCGCGCGTCTTCGCCGCCTTCATTCACGGGGCTGACGCCACCGTTGCCTGGACCGCGCGCACTTACGCCCGCGCGATCCATGTCTTTTTGCAATTGCGCTACGTGCTGCTGCTGGTTTTCTTCGCCGGCCTGGCCGCCACGGTATGGATGTACAGGCACGTTCCCACCGGTTTCATTCCCCAGGAGGACCAGGGCTTTCTCATGGTCCTGATCCAGGCGCCGCCGGGCTCCTCGCTGGCCTACACCACCAACCTTGCCGACCGCGCGACCGCTATCATCGGCCACGATCCCGACGTCGCCGGCGCCTTTTCGGTCATGGGCTTCGGCTTCAGCGGCGGGGCGTCCAACTCCGGGCTGATCTTCGTCGCCACCAAGCCTGCCGATCAGCGCCGCGCCAAAGGCCACTCGGCTGCGGACATCGTGGCCCGGCTCACGCGCCCGCTCGGAGGGTTGATGTTCATGCCCAATGGCGGATTGGCGGCCATCTTTGAGCCGCCGGCTGTTTTTGGCGTGGGCAGCTTTGGCGGATTCACTTTCATGCTCCAGGATCAGGGCGGCAACACGCTTTCGGATCTCGACCGCGTGGCTCATCAGATTGTCGCCGCCAGCGCGGCGGACAAGCAGCTCACCAGACTGGTCACAACCTTTTCCGCCAACGACCCGCAGGAAATGGTGACCATCGACCGCGATAAGGCCAAGGCCATGGGCATCTCCCTCTCGCAGATTTCCTCCACGCTCAATGTTCTGATGGGCTCCGAATACGTCAACGACTTTGACTACAACAACCGCACCTATCGCGTCTTTGTGCAGGCTGACCAGCCCTTCCGCATGAACGCCGGCGATCTGCACAGCTACTATGTACGCTCCGACTCCGGCCAGATGGTTCCGCTCGACAATCTCGTCAGCGTGGCTGAAAGCTCAGGCCCGCCCGTGATCACGCATTACAACCTCTTCCGCGCGGTGGAGATCGATGGCAGCGCCGCGCCGGGCTACAGCTCCGGCCAGGGACTGGCAGCCATGGAGCAGTTGGCCCAGGCGCACATGATGCACGGTATGAGCTATCAATGGACCGGCCTCACTCTCGACGAAATCGAGTCCGGAGGCAAAGCGCTGATCATCTTCGGCCTCGGCCTTCTCGTCGTCTATCTCACGCTCTCCGCGCAATACGAGAGCTTCGCTTTGCCGTTCATCATTCTGCTCGCCGTGCCCATGGCCGTGCTCGGCGCTCTCGGTCTGATTTCGCTGCGCGGACTCGCCAACGACGTCTACTGCCAGATCGGCCTGGTCATGCTCATCGGCCTTTCCGCCAAAAACTCCATCCTCATCGTCGAATTTGCCGAGCAATTGCGCCGCAAGGGACGCTCCATTGCCGAGGCGGCCATTGAAGCCGCCGAACTGCGCCTGCGTCCCATTCTCATGACCTCGTTCGCCTTTATCATGGGGGTTCTGCCGCTGGTCTTTGCCAGCGGCGCGGGCGCGCTGGGGCGCCGCTCGGTGGGAACAACCATCGTGGGCGGCATGCTGCTCTCTACGGTGCTCAACCTGGTCTTCATCCCCGTGCTTTACGTCATTCTCAGCCGGCTGCTCAATCGCGGAGACCTGGGCGCGATTACCCCCGCCGAGGAGTTGGAATCGGCGCATCGTTGACCCGGCCCTGCGCCTTCCCAGCCTCGAATTATGGCTTGTCCCGGTGGGCGATCACTGAATCCTTGATCCGGTCGTAGACCTGGCTCGTGACCACGCCTTTGTCTACGAGATCCTGCTTGGTGCGGTACGGCCGGAAGCGCACGATCCGCGCCGCCCACGTCGCCGTCATGCCCGGAACCCGCATCAGTTCCTCGACGCTCGCGTGATTGATGTCGACGCGCGCCTCGGGCGCGGGTGTCGCCTGCGCTCGCGAGCCTTGTGCGCTGGGCGAGTTTTGCGAACCTTGCGCTGCAGTTTGCGCAGCTCCAGGCGCGCCTGCCAGAAGCATCCAGGCTGCGAGCCACACCGGTTTCCATCTCGCCTGCACCGCGTTGGGTCTCCTGCGAACGCCGCTTCGAGCATGCGTCCGATTGCCACCGCACTGCATCACGCGCCGGCCTTAATAGCGATTCGTGAGTTGCTGTTTCCCGAGTCCGGCAGTCCTAAGTCGGCGCGGCCATCCCCGGGGGCCCCACGAATGGTCTTTCATTCGCGGGGTGGGATCCTCGAGGAGCCGTAGACGAGGCAGAGGATGCAACTACTCAGAAAGCGCCGTAATCTGCCCATCCATCCGCCTCAGCACAATCGGCCACGCTCGCTCATGGCGGTCCTTCGACGCCTCGTCGGGAAACCCCGCGTGCGTCAGCCGCAGCAACGTGCCCGAGCCTTCGGGGGTGAGCTCGACGGTCACTACGGTTTCCTCGCCCTGCGTCGCACTTGTCAGCCAGGACAACTGCACGCGCCGCGCCGGCTCCAGGCGAAGAAAGCGTCCATAATGCGGATGACGCGCTCCCTCATACTCGGTCTCGAAGAAAAACGGCGCGCCGGTTTCAGCTCTCATCCAAACCGTCCCCGGCACGGCAAACCAGCGGTCGAACTGCTCCGTCCAGGCGCGGAACAGCGCCACGGGTGGCGCTTGCATCAGGCGCTCGCAGTAGAGCGAATAGGGCCGTCGGAATTGGTCGGGCATGATCCTCATCCGCATTCTGGCCGCGCAACCGACCGGCAATTGCGGATTGACAGCATCCTATTCTCATCGCGGGCGCTGCGGAAGCGCAAACCGCAAAATCATTTGACACCCCCGCCGGTGGTGCCGTAATGTCAAGAGCAGATGCAGAAGCTCCGCCATCACGGGCATCACCACCATCATGGGACTTCCATGCCGGCGGACTGCCATGGCCTGAGCTGACAAGGCCAGAGAGACAAGAGAAACACCCCAGCCCGCCGGCGACCGACGCCTGCGGGTTTTTTAGTGCCACAAATCTCATCCAAGGAACAGAACCGTGGAACGGATCGATTTTGAGAAAATGGACGGACTCGTCCCCGGCATTGTGCAGGACGCGCGCACCGGCGAAGTGTTGATGCTCGGCTTTCTGAACGCAGCCAGCTACGCCCGCACTCTCGAGAGCGGGTTTGTCACCTTCTGGAGCCGCACCCGGCAGAAGCTGTGGATGAAGGGCGAAACCAGCGGCAATCGCCTGCGCGTGGTCTCCGCTGCCACCGACTGCGACCACGACACGCTGCTCTTCCGCGTCGAAGTGCAGGGCGACGGCCTGGTTTGCCATGAGGGCACGGTGAGCTGCTTCACGCGCCCGCTTGCGCTCAGCGCGCAAGGGGAGGCGCACAATGTCTGAAAAAATGAATCTTGCCAAACTTCGCCTGGGCCTTCCCAAGGGCAGCCTGCAGGATGCCACCCTTGCGCTCTTCCGGCGCGCCGGGTGGAATATTTATGCCGACGGCCGCTCCTACTTCCCCTCGATCGACGATCCGGAGATCGAGTGCATGCTCATCCGTGCGCAGGAGATGGCCCGCTATGTGGATCACGGCGTTCTCGACGCCGGCCTCACCGGCATCGATTGGGTGGTCGAGAGCGGCCTTGAGCTCACCAGCATCACCACGCTCACCTACGCCAAGCAGAGCCGCCGCAAAGTGCGCTGGGTTCTCGCCGTCCCCGAGTCGAGCGGATTTGAAAAGGCCGAGGATCTCGAAGGCAAAATCATCGCCACGGAATTGGTCGAAGTCTCCAAACGCTACTTTGCGCAAAAAGGCGTGAACGTCAAAGTCGAGTTCAGCTGGGGCGCCACGGAAGTGAAGCCGCCCATGCTCGCCGACGCCATCGTCGAAGTCACCGAAACCGGCAGTTCGCTCAAGGCCAATCATCTCAAAATCATTGACACAGTGATGGAAAGCGAAACCCACCTCATCGCCGGCAAAGCTGCGCTCGCCGATCCCTGGAAGCGGCGCAAGCTCGATCAGATTGCCACCATGCTCCGCGGCGCCATCGATGCGCAATCGCAAGTGGGCCTCATGCTCAACGTCAAGCGCAACGATCTCGCTGCGGTGCTGGCCGTGCTGCCGGCGCTCAACTCGCCCACCATCTCCGAGCTCAGCGACAGCCAGTGGGTCGCCGTGAACACCATCGTCGATGAAAGCACCGCGCGCGATGTCATCCCGCGCCTGAAAGCGGCGGGCGGCGCGGGCATTGTCGAGTATCCACTCAACAAGGTTGTGCTTTAGGCACGAGGGAAACGGATGCGGCTGATTCGAACAACAGGGCGCGGCTCACGTCTGGCGCAGGAGACCATCGCCGCTCTCGCGCAGCGCGGTCATCACGCCCTCGACCGCGTCACCCCCGCGGTTCGCCGCATCGTGGCCGCTGTGCGAAAGCGGGGCGACCGCGCTCTTTTTCGCTACGCCGCGCAGTTCGATTCGCTTGCCGACGCGGATGCTTTGCGCGTCAAGCAAGAAGAAATGGCCGCCGCTTGGGAAGGCCTCGACCCCGCCTTGCGCAACGCCATCTCGACTGCTTCGGAACAGATTCGCGGCTTCGCTGAGCGCCAGCTCCCCCGCTCCTGGACGCATTCTCCCCTTCCCGGCCTCACCACCGGCCAGCTTGTGCGCCCTCTCGGCTCCGTCGGCTGTTATGTTCCCAGCGGCCGCCATCCCTTGCCTTCGACCTTGCTGATGACTGCCATCCCCGCGCAGGTTGCCGGTGTTGCGCGCGTCGTGGCGGTTTCGCCCAATCCCGCCCCGCCCACTCTGGCCGCGGCGCACTTGCTCGGCATCGCGGAATTCTATCGCGTGGGCGGCGCGCACGCCATTGCCGCCCTCGCATACGGCACGCAATCCATTCCGCGGGTCGAGAAAATCGTGGGCCCCGGCAATCTCTTCGTCACCGCAGCCAAGCGCCTCGTCGCCTTCGATTGCGCAATCGACATGCTCGCCGGACCCACGGAGATCGTCGTCACCAGCGAGCGCGGCCATACCGATGCCATCGCCGCCGACCTCGTTGCCCAGGCTGAGCACGATCCCGAAGCTCTCGCCGTCTTCATCACCACGCGCCAGGAGCTGGCCGAAGACGTCCTGGAGGGAACCAGGCGGCGCAGCCGCAATAATTCCACGGCACGCGCGTCTCTCGCAAGCAACGGGGTGGTGATCGTGGCTTCCAGCGCGGATGAGGCGCGCGCCATCACCAATCGCCTCGCCCCTGAGCACCTCACCGTCGACTCCTCCGCTGATCTTGACTGGATCGAGAATGCCGGCTCCGTCTTCATCGGCCGCTGGTCCGCGCAGCCGCTCGGCGACTACATCTCCGGCCCCAATCACACCCTGCCCACCGCCGGCATGGCGCGCTGGCGCGGCGGTTTGAGCGTGCACGATTTCGTCAAGCTCATCACCGTGCAGGAGTACACGCTTCCCGCCGTGCGCGCGCTCGGGTTCCAAGCCGCTTTGCTGGCTGATGCCGAGGGCCTCGCCGGCCACGCAGCAGCCATCCGCATGCGGATGCGTCCTGAATCCTCGCACACCGGGAGGTCCCGTGGCTGAATCGAAAACGCAAATCCCTCCTGAAGAACTGCGTGGACAAGAAGTGTCAGGGCACGACTTCAGTCGTGCCGGCGCCGGCTCAACGAAGACCGGGGCTTTGGCCCCTGAAGGAGCAACGCCCGCGCCCCGCCCCCGCGTCCGCGCCATGAAGGAATACCACCCGCCCCTCGGCAGCCGCGACACTCTGCGCCTCGACTTCAACGAGAACACGGTTGCCTGTTCACCCAAAGTGCGCGAAGTCCTCGCCGCAATTTCGGCGGGCTCGCTCACGCGTTACCCCGAACGCGAGCCGGTTGAAGCTCTCGTGGCCGCACATCTCGGGCGCGCGCCTGAACAAGTCGCCCTCACCAACGGCGTCGATGAAGCCATCCACGTGCTCTTTGAAACCTTCCTCGATTCGGGCGACGAGCTGCTGCTGCCGGTGCCCACGTACACCATGTACGAGGTCTACGCATCGGCAACCGAGGCGCGCACCGTCGCCATTCAGGCCGGGGACGATCTGGCATTTCCGCATGAGCGCCTGCTCGCCGCTCTTTCGCCCCGCACCAAGATCATCGCCATCGCCAACCCCAACAGCCCTTCGGGCTCTGTGGCCACGCGCGCGCAGTTGCTTGAAATCGTGCGCCGCGCTCCGCAAGCCGTGATCTTCGTCGATGAAGCCTATTTCCACTTTCACGGCGAAACCCTCATGGATCTTGTCGGCACGCTGCCCAATCTCGTCGTCGCGCGCACTTTCTCGAAAGCCTACGGTCTGGCCGGTCTGCGTCTGGGCGTGCTCGCCGGTCCCGCCGCGCTCATGCGCTGGGTTCGCCGCGTGCTTTCCCCCTACAGCGTGAACTCGCTCGCGCTGGCCTGCCTTCCGGCGGCGCTCGAGGATCAGGCCTACGTCGACCGGTACGTGAGCGAAGTGCTTGCCGCGCGCGCCGCATTCGAAACCGCGCTTGACGCGGTCCACGTCCGCCGCTGGCCCAGCCGGGCGAATTTCATCCTGGTCGAAATCGGTCCGCGCCATGCGGAGTTCGTACGCCTCATGCGCGAGGCAGGCGTGCTCGTCCGCGACCGCTCCAGCGATCCGGGCTGCGACGGCCGCGTGCGCATCACCATCGGCACGCAGGAGCAGATGCGCCAGGCCGCCGCCGCTTTGAAGCAGACCATGGCCGCGCTGGGCGAGGGAGCGCAGCCAATGATCGCAGAGCAGGAACCACGCCGGGCGTCAACATAGCGTCCCGGAGGGATGCTGCGAAAATAGCCCAGGATGAAATCCTGGGATAAAACGGAAGAACGCCGGAAGCCCCGTAGGGGCGAGCGAAACAAGCCATGCTCCTCGCGCAGTCAAGTTGGCCTGAGGGAATAGAAAGCCGGAACGAAATGCCAGCAAGGTCAAAACCGCCGAAGCGCACCACGGGAAAGTCCCGCACCGCAACCATTGTCCGCCACACCGCGGAGACACGCATCGATCTGGAACTCACCATCGAGGGCCAGGGCCGCTACAAGATCGCCACCGGCATCCGCTTCTTCGATCACATGCTCGAGCTCTTCACCCGCCACGGCGCCTTCAATCTCGAATTGCGCTGTGACGGCGATCTCGATGTCGATCAGCACCACACCGTGGAAGACGTCGGCATCGCGCTCGGCGAGGCTTTCAACCGCGCCCTCGGTGACAAGCGCGGCATCCTCCGCGCCGGCTACTTCGTGATGCCCATGGATGAGACCCTCGCCGTCGCCGCCGTCGACCTGAGCGGTCGGCCCGCATTCGTTGTCGACATCAAGGTGCGCGTACGCTTGGTCGGCGACCTGCAAACCGAGCTGGTCACCGATTTCTTTGAGGGCTTTGCCCGCGGCGCCCGTGCCAACGTCCACGTCAAGACCCTATATGGCCGCTCCAACCACCATAAGATCGAGGCCATCTTCAAAGCCTTCGCGCGGGCATTGCGCGTGGCCTGCTCGCGCGACAAGCAACTCGGCAGAATGTTGCCGTCCACGAAGGGCCTGCTGTGAGCAGCTCCGCTAACTCCGCTTTTCGCTGACTCGCTGACTTGCTGACTTGCTAACTTGCTGACTCGCTAACTTGCTAACTCGCTCTTCGAGGCTCCATGCGCGTCACCGTGATCGACTACAAGGCCGGCAACCTCACCTCGGTGCTCAAGGCGCTGCGCCATCTGGGCGCAGAGGTTGAAGTCACTGACGGCAACCTTGCGCTGGTCGAATCGGCAGAGCGCCTTGTCCTTCCCGGCGTGGGCCACTTCGCGGCCACCAGGCGGCTCGATGCAACCGGCCTGACCCCTGCGATTCGCAGCGCAATCGCGCGCGGTGTGCCGTTTCTCGGCATCTGCGTGGGCATGCAGTGGCTCTACTCCGGCTCGACGGAAGCCCCCGAACAGCCCGGCCTCGGCTGCTTCGCCGAGCAGTGCACCCGCTTCCCCGAAGGCAGCGAGAAAATCCCACACGTTGGATGGAATTCACTGGATGTACGCAACAGCTCACGCCTGCTTGCCGGCGTCGCGCCCGGGGAATTCGTCTACTTCACGCATTCATACAAAGCTCCCGTCACGGCTGAAAGCGCCGCGGTCACGCATTACATCGAGCCCTTCGCCGCCGCCGTCGAACGCGGCAACCTCTTCGGCGTGCAGTTCCATCCCGAAAAATCCGGGGCTACCGGCCTGAAGATTCTGAAGAACTTTCTGGAGGCGGCTTGCTGACCAAGCGCATCATCGCCTGCCTCGATGTGCACGCCGGGCGCGTGGTCAAAGGCGTGCAGTTTGTCGACCTGGTCGACGCCGGCGACCCGGCCACGCAGGCCGCGCGCCACGCCCGCGAAGGTGCCGACGAAATCGTCCTCCTCGACATCACCGCCACGCATGAAGGCCGCCAGACGCTGCTCGACACCGTACGCCGAACCGCGCGCGAGCTCTTCGTCCCGTTCTGCGTCGGCGGCGGCATCCGTACCGCGCGCGACGCCGAGCAGGTCTTCGAAGCGGGCGCGGACAAAGTGAGCATCAACTCCGCGGCTCTGGCCGATCCCTCGCTCATCGGCGAAATCGGCCGCAGCTTCGGCGCGCAGGCGGTCATCGTTGCCATCGATGCCCGCCGCGATCCGTTAGCGGCCGACCCAGTCCGCGACGCCCAGGTGTTCGTGAACGGCGGCCGCAAACCCGCCGGCCGCCGCGCGGTCGAGTGGGCGCGCGAGGCCGAGCAGCGCGGCGCGGGCGAAATCCTTCTCACATCGATGGATGCGGACGGCACCCGCGCCGGCTTCGATTGCGAGCTCACCGCCGCGGTCAGCCAGGCGGTCAGCATTCCCGTCATCGCCTCCGGCGGCGCCGGGACCGTCGCACATTTCGCAGAGGTTTTCGCTCGTGGCAAGGCCGACGCCGCGCTCGCCGCCAGCATCTTCCACTTCGGCGTCTCCAGTGCGCGGGCGCTCAAAGAAGAACTCGCCGCATGCGGCGTTCCCGTGAGGCTTCCATGCTGATTCCCTCCATCGACCTCATGGGCGGCCGCATCGTGCAGCTCGTGCAGGGCGAAAAACTGCGTCTCGCCTTCGACGATTTCGAATTCTGGATCGAGCGCTTCTCGCGCTTTCCCCTCGTGCAGCTCATCGACCTGGACGCAGCCATGCGCCAGGGCGACAACGCTGCCCTGGTCGAGCAGATCGCGAAGCGGCTCCCGTGCCAGGCGGGCGGCGGCATTCACACGATCGACCGCGCGCGCCAGGTACTCGCGGCGGGCGCGCGGCGCGTCATCGTCGGCTCCGCTCTTTTTTCCGCGGAGGGTGCAGTGAATGCCGAATTTGCCCAGAGACTGGCCGCCGCGGTCGGCGCGGACCGCATCGTCGCCGGCATCGATACAAAGAACGGCCGCATCGCCGTGAAAGGATGGAGGGCGCAGGTCGAGCTCACGCCCGATGCAGCCATTCCGCAGCTCGAGCCGCACGTGTCCGCGTTTTTATACACACATGTGGACGGCGAGGGCCTCATGCAGGGATTTCCCCTTGATGTGGCCGCGCGCTTGCGCAAGCTTACCCGCCGCCAGCTCATCGTCGCCGGCGGCATTCGCAGCCAGCAGGAAATCAATGCGCTCGATGCGCTCGGAGTTGACGCCGTGGTCGGCATGGCCATCTACACAGAATTGCTCGCGGTCTGAAATTCGCCCACCGTCTCCCGTGTGCCACGGGCGCCGGCTCAGCTCAGCCTGCCAGCTGTTTCCCCCCGCCCACGGCCCGGCTCGTCTCCACGCGCGAAGCTCTCAGCAATCGGGCGATCTGTTTCAGATGAAGCTGCACCGCGTAGGCGCGCAGAATCTCTGCCTGCGCAAACTGCCTGCCCGTGTGCCGAAATTCATCCATGCGGCTTTCCAGATTGGCGATGTCCTGGTCAAGATTGATCCCTTGCGGCGCCTCATCGAAGCGCCAGCTGTGAATGCACGCCGCAACATACCGAAAGCCGTCATGCACATCCGCAGCCAGCCGCCCCAGCGCCGGCTCCAGTTGTTGCGCGTATGCGTTCTCCTGACTGTCCTTTACCGAAAGTTCGAGAGCGAGCAGAACTTCAAACAGCGATCGCCCGAACTCGGCAAGCAGGCTCAACCCTTCGCGCCAGCCTTCGCCGGAGGGCTCGTTGCGCGCGGCTTCCAGCAATTCATCGTTGCCGCGCAGCATGGCTTCCACGTCCTCGCGCAGCGCGGGCAAATTCTCCGCCATCGCGCCGCGAAATCCTTCGAATATCGCGTCGAAGAGCGCTCCCAGCGCAACAAACTCCGCGGCCAGCCCGTCGCGCAGCCGCAGCCGCGCGCGGTCGGGCAGCACCAGCGTGGTCACTGCAAGAGCTACCACGATGCCCAGAATGACCTGGCCCACGCGGTCCATGGCCAGCCCCCAGTGCGAACCCTCCCGGCGCACCAGCATCACAATGGTGATGGTTACGCACGCCAGCCGTGAGCTGTTGCGCAGGCCCATCAGCCCGCAGGCCACCACGGCCACAAGCAGCGCCAGCATATAACTGAGCAGCACCGGGCCAAAGAGCGAGAATCCGAAGCCGAGCAGCGCGCCGATCAGCGTGCCCAGCATGCGGTCGCGCGACGCCGTCACTGTGGCGCCCACGTTCGACTGCAGCACGATGATGGCGCTGATCGAACCCCAATACCCGTCGTGCAGCCCGAAGAGCAGGGCCAACTCCCAGCACAGCGCGGCCGCCAGAGCCGTCTTCACCGCATGAATCAGCAGCCTCGCCCGCTCGTGATTGAAGAATCCCTGATCCCCGCTTGCTCCGGTGCGCATCTCCGGAGCAGGCTGCTGCTGCAACCGCGTCTTGTCCGCTTTCAGTGGCATCAATCGCGCTCTGCCTTTGCGCGCCTTCGAATGGTTCCCGTTTGTGATCAGTTTCCCGTCTTGCCTGGGATTGCGTCAATTCCAGCGCGCAATGCCGGTGCCTTACAATCAAGACGTCCGTTTCGCTCGCGGCTCGCCATTCATGCTTCGTGTTGGGTATCCCTCCGCAATCTCGGCGGAATTGTTGCGCGACTTTCCGCGCCAAGTCGAATTGGTTTCCATTGTCGACGGTCTCGATGGTGAAATCGAGATCGAAGTCTGGATTCCCGATCCGTTCCCCACGCGGGCCATGCGCGTGTGGCCGCATCTGCGCGGCGTGCGCCTGGTGCTTTCGTTGCTGGCGGGCACGGAATGGATTCCCGCTGTGGTTGGCCCGCACGTGACCATCTGCAACGCGCACGGTGCGCATAACGGGTCCACGGCCGAATGGACCGTGGCCGCAATCTTCGCCATGCTGAAATATTTCCCGCTCTACCTCGACATCCAGCGCGCCGGGATTTGGAAGCGCCGCTTTGAAGCTCCCGCGCACTACGCCGCCGTCACTGGCGACCAGCACCCGCATTATCCGCCGGTGATGCTCGAGGAGCTGGCGGGAAAAACCGTGCTCCTTGTCGGCTACGGCGCCATCGGGCAAGAGATCGAACGCATGCTCGAGCCGTTTCGCGTGCAGATTCTGCGCGTGGCGCGCGCGGCGCGCGTACAACCGACGGTGTATTCCGTCACCGAGCTCCACGCCCTGCTTCCGCGCGCAGAAATCGTCATTCTCATCCTTCCCTCGACCGAGGAAACACGGGGACTCATCGATCGCGCGCAGCTTGCGCTTCTACCCCAGGGCGCCCTGCTTGTGAACGCGGCGCGCGGGCCGGTGGTGAATACCGATGCGCTGGTCGAAGCGCTGCGCGCGGGCCGCATTCGCGCCGCGCTCGATGTGACCGATCCCGAGCCGCTACCCGAAGGCCATCCTTTGTGGAGCTGCCCCAACCTTCTGCTCACGCCGCACATCGGCGCTTCCAGCCCGCAATTCGCGCCCAATGCACTCCGCACGGCAGCCGGCGAGCTGCGCCGCTACCTGGCGGGCGAGCCGCTGCGCAATGTGGTGCAGGCCGCAGTTTGAACGGCTTCGGCGCGCCGCCAGTCTCGCAATCCCAGCGCCGCCAGCGCCACCAGCCCCGCGTAAAGCAATGCCGTCGGCCACAGGTCCTTGTAGATGTATTCCCCAACATAGACCGCGTCCACCGCGATCCAGAGCCACCAGTTGGCGATGTGCTTGCGCGCCTGCCACCAGCTTGCCACGAGCGAAAAGCTGGTCAGCGCGGCATCAAGATGGGGAAGCGCGACGGCGATGTGCAGCAGAGTTCCGATCCAGATCATGAACTGTCCCAGCAGCGCACTGCCCACGGCGCCCGCAGCCAGCGCCCACGCGCACGCCGCTTTGCTCAGCGGCTCCACGCGCACCTCGCCCTCCCGGCGCATGCCGCGCCACCAGTGCCACCAGCCGTAAACGGTGAACGCGACGAAGAAAATCTGCAGTAGAGCGTCAGAAAAAAGCCGCGCTTGATAAAAGACGATGAGATAGAGAAAATCCGCCAGCAGCGTGACCGGCCAGCAAATCAGAAGCCTGCGCGTGGTGAGCCAGATGCCGAGCACGGTGGCCGCCATGGCAGCCAGCTCGAGTCCGTGAGCCGCGCAATAGTTCGCAACCGCGCCCCAGTTCATCGCGCGGCCTCTGCGGGTTTACGCGTCGCACGGGTTTCCGCCCAGCGCGCGATCGCGTCGGGCAGCCTGCGCCCGGCGGACGAGCGGAACCAGCGCGCGTGGCCCACGAGCCATCCATCGAACGCCATGCGCGCCGCATCTTCCGCGCCCAGCACGCCCAGAAAATAATCCGCTTCAGAGAGCGCGAACTCCGCATGGCACAGCGCCGTCATCGGCGCCAAAGCTGCCGCTTCCTCCGCTGCCAGCGCGCGCACGGATTCGTATCCTTCGAGCAGAGCGTAAAGGTGATCGAGATGAACCGGGACATTCTCAGGCTGCCCGGGGTGCTTCACCAGCTCCAGCCACTCGACGATGTTGCGCTCGATGGCGTGCGCCAGGTCGTGCACGGCGTTGGTGCAATCTGCCAGCCCGAAATCGATCACAGCCGTCACGCGGGCCTTTTCGCCTGTGTGGCTCCACAGCAGGTTCGAAGCATGGAGGTCGTTGTGCGTCCACAGGGACCCGAGCGCGGGCAGCAGCAGCTTGAGCTGTGCGGCGAACGGCGAGAGCAATTCAAGCGCCCGCTCCGCGCATGCACGCACGCCCCTGTGCCGCGCCAGCGCGGGCCGCGCTTCAAGATACCGCCTCATTTCTTGGATCGGATCATCGGCAGCAAAAATCGTGAACCCGGCCACAAGCGGCCTTACCTTGCGGCTGGGAGCGGAGAATCCTCTCGCAGCCAGATGCAATCGCGCCAGCGCTTGGCCTGCAGCGCGCGCGTGTTGCACGGCGCGAAACGGCGTCCACGAAAGCGCGTCCCGGTAGACATCCACGCCCTCGGCCGCCTCGTGCACTTCGTAGGTCCAGTCTTCCCTTTCAATCGCTGTATTGCCCGTCGCGTCAGCCAGCACACGGGGAACCGGCGCATGTTGAGCCTGCAGATACTCCAGGAACCGGTGCTCCTCGAGCAAACCCTCACGGTCGCGCACCTTGCGGTGGTGCCGCTTCACAAAGACTTTTCTCTTTTCCGTACGCACCACGCCGGCGGCGGAAAACGGTCGCGGACTCGCGAAGACAATCTCTTCCGGTTCCCCGGCTTCCGGAATGGCAGAGAGCACGGAATGCACTTCGTCGAGCGTGAGCGGGGGCCAGTCCGGCCTCACCAGCGTGCCGTCCATGCCGTGCGCTTTGACCATCGCGCTCATCGCCTTCCCGCCCATCCCCCACGGAAGAATCAAAATGTATAGTGAGCCGAAAAGCGCACGAGAGCCGGCGCGCCCAGCCACAGGAACGTGTCGCCGTAGTTCGCTCCCGTATCGGACCAGTAGCGCCTGTCGGCAACATTACTCGCGTAAACCCGAAAGGTGGCGCGGCCGCGCTCGCCGCCCGGCGTGTAGCGCACGCCCAGATCGAAGAGGCTGTAGCCGGGCACGCTCACCGTATCGTCGCGTGTGGCCTCCTTGCGGCTCGAGTAGCTCCAGGCAGGCATCAGATAAAGGCCGTGGCCATGCGGCAGCGCCACGTCCGCCAACATCATCGTGCGCAGACGCGGCACGTTGATCACCTGTTTGCCGTCGAAGGCAGGCGTACCCGTGTTCTGAGAGGTGGCGTCGATGGCCGCGGCCGAAGCCGTAAGCCGCAGCCAGCGTGCCGCTGTGCCTTCGGCGCTCAACTCCATGCCATTATGCGTTTCGCGGCCTTCGGACTCGAAGCAGAGATCGCCGGGACTCACGGGCTCGCCGGTCGAAGAGTTAATGGAGCAAAAGCTATCGGCAGCTTGAATCACTTTGGGATAAAAGAACGGCGCGCGCATGCGGAATACGTCGGCGGTGAGCAGGATGCGCGCGCTCGGCTGGTACTTCGCGCCGGCCTCAACCTGGCGCGTATTGTAGGCCGCGAGAAACTGGCTGGCATTGTCAACCCACCACGGCCCCTCGGGTCCGAGCGACAACAGCACGCCGTAGTTCGCGTAGAGCGTCACGCTGCGCGCCGGCGTGAACGTGGCCGCAAACTGCGGCAGCCACACCGGCTTGTCCGTGGCTTCGAGGGCGCAATTGTTGGGCGGCGTGAAGTCAAAGCACGAGGCATAGAGCGAAAAATTGTGATCGCGCAGCGAGTCGTACCGCCCGCCGGCGATTAACTGAATCCGCGCCGGCAAGTGAATCCGGTCCTCGAGCACCAGCGACGATTGATGACTGTCTTCCCACAGTCTGCGCGGGCCGGCCGCTTCAAGCGGGCTTTCGATGGGAACCGGCGCAAGCGGCTCATAGATGTTTTCCGACCCCACGTACGCATACACCGCGCCGTCCTGCACCACCCCATCGGGGGAGACGGGATTCGCCACCGTGTAGAATCCCGGCTGCCGCACGCTGCGCAAGAACAGCTCGCCGCCGAGCGTCAAGTCCTGCACGATGGTGCCCGTCTGCACATGACCCATCGCCATCGCCTCGGCCACGGCGTCCATGCGCAGCTCGCCCGGGTCGCGGTAATCGTAAATGTCGTAGGTTCCGTCGGGGGCGAAAAAGTAAGCCGGAAACTGCCCGGGCCCAGGGTTCTGCGCGCATTCCGCTTCATAGATGCAGCCATACGCATAGATCACATTGTCCTGGATGAGCGAATGGCTCAGGCTCGCGGCCGCAAACGCCGTCCAGTGCGGCGTCAGGTTCAGGTCGGCGCGCACTCCGGTGTTGAACGTGTCGTAGGTATCGGGCGGCGCCCACGCCTGCTCGCCCAGCATCGTTGAGGGATAGATTTCGTGAATGTCCGGCAGCGTGGTCCCGCCCAGCAGTTGGTAACCGCTCCCATCGCGCTCGGTCTTGTGCTGGTATTCGAAATCGCCCTTCAGAATCGCATCCGGCGTAATCTTCCAGTCGGCCGCGCCTGCGCCCACCGCACGCCAACCTGCGGTCCCATCCATGTATGTCTGAATTCGTTCGCCGGCCAGGTTCACGCGCGCGCCCACCTGCTGCCGTGCGCCGAAAAACCTTCCCAGATCGGTCGCCGCATAGGCCGTGCCCAATTGATCGGTGCCTGCATCCATAGCTCTGATGACCGCCGGCCGCTTGGTCACGTAATCGATCAACCCTCCGCCCGAAGCCACGCCGCTCTCCACGCCCGCCAATCCGTTCAGGAACTCGATCTGCTGCTTGTTTTCAAGCGGCACATCCTGCTCCCCGGCAATGGTCATCCCGTTGATCTCCAGCCCCGTGGCCAGGTCGATAGGAAAGCCGCGAATCTGGTAGTCGCCGTAATAGCCCACGGGAACATAATCGTCTTCGACAGAAGCATCGTTCTTCACCACGTCGGATAGCAGCCGCGCAATCTGGTTGCTCATCGCGTCGCGCGTCACTACCGTGGCTGAAAGCGGCGCTTCCTTCAGCGGCTCGGCGGCAAGCGTGCCCACCGTCACCGCCTCGGGCAAATAATCGCTGTTGGTCTCGCCATGCACCACCACCGTGGTGGTCACCGGCGCGGGCTTCTGCGGTGCAGGCGGGTTTTGCCTCGGAGTTTGAGAAGCCGAAGCGTTCGGCGCTGGCGCAGAATCGCTCTGCGGCTGCGCGGAACTCTGTGCGCGCACCTGCACGGCAAAACCTGCGCAAAGGGCCAGAGCCAGTGCGCTGCCTGCGCCTCTGCGCGCTGCATTGGAATGGAATCGCCGGCGTTCAAGCGCGGCCCCGGCTGCGTGCATAAGCTCCTCTTGTTTCGTGCTCGAATGAAACAGAGGAGCTTGCGCTCAAATGGAAGGAAATTCTGCCGCTCGGCTCAAGAAAACTTCCCACGCCGGTATTATCCGGATCGGGTTCGAGGGTATCTTCTCAGCCCCGCACCTGCGGAGCACCCCTGTTTCAATTATGTTCATTGAAGCACCACGAGGCTGGATTTGCAAATCCCGCGGCAAATTGTCCCCTCGTTGCCGGACTCTTTTGAGAGAGAATATGCCCATTCTCGATCTCTTCAGCCTTAAAGGCCGGAACGCGCTCGTCACCGGCTCCGGCCAGGGTCTCGGCTCCGGAATCGCCATCGCCCTGGCGCAGGCCGGCGCCAACGTGACGCTCCACAATTACGACAGGGTGCCGGATTCGGTGGCCGACGAAGTTTCCGCGACCGGCGTCCGCTTTCTTCTCCGCGCGGGCGATGTGCGCGACCAATCGGTCTGCCGCATGCTCGTCGATTCGACCGTCACCGCCTTCGGCTCCATCGACATCCTCTTCAACAATGCCGGCGCCATCCGCCGCGCGCCCGCGGCTGAACACCCGGAGGAATTCTGGCGCGAAGTGATTGACGTGAATCTGAACGCCGTTTGGTTCCTCAGCCAGTACGCCGGGGGCAGAATGCTGGCACAAGGCCGCGGTAAAATCGTCAACACGGCCTCCATGATGTCCTTCCAGGGCGGCTATCTCATCCCGAGTTATGTGGCGTCGAAGGGCGCGGTGGCGCAGCTGACCAAAGCGCTCGCCAACGAGTGGGCGCCCCTCGGCATCAACGTGAACGCCATCGCGCCGGGCTACATGGCCACGGAGAACACCGCGCCCCTGCGCGCCGATCCCGTGCGCTCCGGGCAGATCCTGAACAGAATTCCCGCAGGCCGCTGGGGCCTGCCCTCTGACCTCGCCGGCGCAGCCGTCTTTCTTGCTTCCGGCGCCAGCGCCTATCTGCACGGACACGTGCTCGCCGTCGACGGCGGATGGCTTTGCCGCTAACGGGCGCGAACATGCGCGCGGCGCAAGTGCGCAGGTGAACGCGGCCGCCCGACCCCCCAACCCTCACAGCCCCTGCGCTTCCTCCTCTTCGAGCATCTGCGCGCGCAGCGATTGCGCCGTCAGCTCGTCGGCCTTGCGCAATCCGGGAAAGAAGACCGTCCACAATCCCGCCACCGCCAGCGCGCCCACGCCGCCGATCACCGTGGCCCGCACCGCGCCCCACCACTGCGCCGTCAATCCGCTTTCGAATTCGCCCAGCTCGTTGGAAGCGCCGATAAACAGCGAATTCACCGCACTGACACGCCCGCGCATTTCCGGCGGCGTGGCCAGCTGCAGAATCGATCCGCGAATGATCACGCTGATGGTATCTGCCGCGCCGGCCACGGCCAGAGACAGGAGCGAAAGCCACAGTAGGCGCGAAAATCCGAACACCATCGTGGCCGCGCCGAAAATGGATACGCACACAAACAGCCAGCGCCCCGCACGCCGGCGCAGCGGAAACCGCGCCATCGCCAGCGACATCATCACCGCGCCCACGGCCGGCGCCGCGCGCAGCATGCCCAGCCCGCGCGGGCCCTGGTGCAGAATGTCGTGCGCAAAAATCGGCATCAGCGCCGTGGCGCCGCCCAGCAGCACCACAAAAAGGTCGAGTGAGAACGACCCCAGCAGCACCGAGGCTCGCCACACGTAGCGAAAACCGGCCAGCACCACTTCGAGAGAAATCTCGCGGTGCTCCATCCTCCCGGGCCGCACGTGCAGCGTGCCCACCAGCGCCAGGAACCAGAGCAGCGTGCCCAGCGTGAAAAGGTAAACGATGCCCGCGCCCTCGAGACCCGACTCACGCACAAAGCGCTCCGCCGGAAAGGTGTAGAGAAGCCCGCCCAATGCCGGGCCGGTAATGTTGGCCAGTTGAAAAACCGCGCCACCCCACGTCACCGCATTGACAAAATGCTTCTCCGGCACCAGGTGCGGAATCAGCGCCGAACTGGCCGGACCGGAAAATGCGCGCCCCGTGCCGATAAGAAAAAGCACGGCGTAAATCGCCAGAATGTTCCTTGTGTCCCGGCGCGCCAGTTCCACCAGCGCCCCGGTGCAGAACACCTGCACCGAGTAGCACACCAGGATCACGTGCCGCCGGTCGAAGCGGTCGGCGGCGTGGCCGGCGGGAAGAAGAAAAATCAGCCCCGGCAGAAACAGCGCCAGGCCGGTATAACCCAGGTCGATGGCCCGGTGTGTGATCGAGTAAACCTGCCACGCCACGGCCACGGACTGCGCCTGCGCGCCCAGCACGGCCATGATCCGCGCCGCCTGGTACCGCCGGAAATCGCGCGACGCAAACGCCTCCATGCCGCGCCGAAAACCCTTTGGGGAAGCATGGACCATGGTCTGCCCTTAGAGTAAATGGCCGCGCGCGAGGCCGCGGGGCGCGCTCGAAGCGCCCGGGCAATTTGCAAAGCGGGAGAGATGCTTGGCTGGGACCTGCAGGCATTCTAAGAGGCGGTAAGCGCCAACTCTCTCCAGAAAAAGCACTTAACTCGATTCGCGAGAGAACCTGGATTCCTCCTCCGACTCTGTTGCCTCCTGGCACGTCATTTCATCTAAGAGATGGAATGAGGCGGGGCCGTCCCGGCTCGACCCGGGCCCGGCACTCGCTTGAAGGAGTTACCTCATGTTCAGCAAACCGTCAATTTTCGCTGCCCTGTTTCTCGCTGTCTTGCTCGTTGCCACATCGTTCGCGGCTATTCCGGCGCTCGCGCAATCGGAGAATCAGCAGGGCCAGGGTGAGGCCGTCGTGACCGTTCTTCCCAGCAAGGGCGCGCAGGCTCCTGCGGTCTCGCAACAGGAGTTGAGCGTCAAGGTCAACGGCAAAGAGTCTACCGTCACGCGCTGGCAGCAGTTCAATTCCAACACCCCGGTTGAGCTCGTGGTTCTCATTGACGGCGCGGCCCGAACCAGCCTGGGCACGCAGATGAGCGACATCGAGAAGTTCGTGCAGACGCTGCCTGCCAACGTCAGCGCCACCATTGCCTACATGGAAAACGGAGAGGCCGAGCTCACCGGCCCGCTCACTACCGATCGCACGGCGACCCTGCGCGGGCTGCACATTCCCACGGGCGGTGTTCCCGGCATCAGCGCCAGCCCGTATTTCTGCCTTTCCAGCCTGGCGCAGCACTGGCCCTCCAACAATCGCCAGGCGCGGCGTGAGGTGGTCATGGTAACGGACGGCGTGGACTACTACGATGGCGCCCTGCACTACGATCCCGAGGATCCGTACCTTCAGGCGGCGATCACTGACGCAGTCAAAGCGCAACTGGTGGTCTATTCCGTTTACTGGCGCAATACGGGACGGCTTGACCAAACCATGGCCGCCACCAACGCCGGCCAGAATCTGCTCGACCAGCTCACCACGGCTACAGGCGGTTACGATTACTGGATCGGCTTCGGCGACCCCGTCAGCTTCCAGCCCTACTTCGAAGACATCGATCGCCGCCTGAACAATCAGTACGAGCTCGGCTTCATGACGCCCTCGAACGGCAAGCCGCAAGTGGGCACACTCAAGCTGAAGGTGAATGCTCCGGGAACCAAGGTTGACGCGCCGCAGCAGGTTCTTGTTCTCGGCTCGGAAATGGCCGGAGCCGCGCGATAACGCTCCGGGCGCACCCTGCCCAATCCGCGGGCCGCACTGCCGGTCCCGCGGACCATCCCCTCCGCGCGAGACCAGCCGAGCGAAAGTGGAGATTCTCGCCGGGAAACCCGCCCCGCCGCATTCCGCTACGGCCGCGATTCGTGCACCTCGAATGGATTCCTGCGAATCTATATGCGTGTAAATCGCCTGCCTGCGCACCGGGCGCGGGCCCGCGGCGCGAGTTGATACATCCCCGGCCCATCGTATAAACCTCAAGAGAGCGCGCAGGAGAAGACATTTGTCGGAGAACGAAGCCGCCCTACCCGCTCCGGCGGGACTGACCACTGCCTCTGCGAGCACCGCGCCCGAACCAGCCGGCGTGATCGACAGCGCGCTTTGGAAGCCCAGGGTGAATCCCTGGCTGATCGCCATGACCGTGGCTCTGGCCGCGTTCATGGAGGTGCTCGATACCTCGATCGCCAACGTGGCTCTGCCGCACATCGCCGGCAGCCTCGGCGCAAGCGAGGATCAGAGCACCTGGGTGCTTACCAGCTACCTGGTCTCGAACGCCATTGTTCTCCCTCTCGGCGGCTGGATTTCAAACGTCATGGGGCGCCGCAATTTCTTCGTCCTCTGCATCACCATCTTCACCGTTGCCAGCTTTCTTTGCGGTGCGGCGCCGTCGCTCACCGTCCTTCTTCTTTGCCGCGTGCTGCAGGGCGCGGGCGGCGGCGGCCTGCAGCCCATGGCTCAGGCCATCATGGCCGATTCCTTCGAACCCCAGCAGCGCGGTCAGGCCTTCGCGCTTTACGGCCTGGTCGCCGTGCTTGCGCCTTCCATTGGACCCACTCTCGGCGGCTGGATCACTGACAACTTCACCTGGCGCTGGATCTTTTTCATCAACATTCCCGTCGGCATTCTTGCCTTCATTCTGGTTACGCGCCTGGTCGACGATCCGCCGTGGATCAAGCCGGATCGCTCCCTCCTCAAGAACATCGATTATCTCGGCCTGAGCTTTCTCACCCTGGCCATGGGCGGGATGCAGATCATGCTCGACAAGGGCGAGGAGAATGACTGGTTCGCTTCGGATTTCATCCGCTTCTTCGCCGTCATGTTCGTCAGCGGCATGATCGGGCTCATCGTCTGGGAGTGGCACCGCAAGCAGCCCTTGATGAATCTCAAGCTTTTCCGCTTTAAGAATTTCGCCATTTGCTGCTTCCTCATGATGCTGGTGGGCGGCGTGCTCAACGCCAATACGGTTCTGCAGCCGCAGTTCCTGCAGCTGCTGCTGGGCTATAACGCCACCACGGCCGGCCTGGCTCTGACCGCGGGCGGCATTGCCTTGGTCGTCGTCATGCCGCTGGCCGGCTTCGCCACCAGCAAAATCTCCGCGCGCACGCTCGCGGTTTGCGGCTTTATCCTGTTCGCCATCAGCTTCCGCTACGCGGCCGGGGTGACCAACCTGCAAATGAGCTTTGCTGAAGCCTCGTGGCTGCGCGTGGTGCAGATGCTGCCCATCCCTTTCTGCTTCATCTCCATCACCAACGCCGCTTACGTCGGCCTGCCCAAGGAGCAGAGCAACCAGGTGGCCGGGCTGATCAATTTTGCGCGCAACATCGGCGGCAGCGTGCTTATCGCCATGACCAACGCGCAGGTCACCTCGCGCGCCATGTGGCACCAGCAGCATCTTCAGCAGGACATGTTGCCCAACTCCATCGGCTATCAGCTGCATCTCAACTCGCTCACCAGCTTTCTGGGCAACGCCTTCGGCCCTGCGAATGGCGCCGGCATGGCGCAGGCTTCCATCTATAACCAGCTCAACCAGCAGGCGCAGATGCAGGGCTACCAGGATGTCTACATGGAACTCGCCTGGATGTCCGTCTGTCTGGTGTTGCTTGCCTTCCTTCTCAATAAGAATCGGCCGGGCGCGCGCCCCGGCGCCAGCGCCATGCATTAAGGCGCAACTCAAGTCCCTCGCTCCCCTTGCCGGGAGCATGCTCCCGCCTCCGCCGGGAAACCGGAGTGTCTCTTTGTGTTCGGCCTCACGTTCTGCCGCTCATTTTTGGGCCTATAATGCGGGTCAGAAAAGTCCTGGACCAATCTGGATGCCCTAATTCCCGGCATCCTGCCGAGGAGGGCCGCCATGCCGAAGTTGCTTCTGCTCGTTTTCGCGGGAACCGCGCTTGCCGCCGCGCCCGGGCACGGTCCGGCTCAAGCTGTGAGCGCACAGGCGCCCGCGCCGGCTCAATCCCAACCCTCGTCCCCCGCTCCTGCTCCGGCCATGGCACCCACGCAGGCCATCACACCTGCGCCGGCAGCCTATCCCAAAAACCCCGTCAAACCAACTCCGGAATCGCAGGCGAGAGCGAAAAATCTTTACGCGATTGACTGCGCCATGTGCCACGGCGATAACGGCAACGGTAAGAGCGACCTGGCCACCAGCATGGAGCTCACGCTCTCGGACTGGACTGATCCGAAGGTCCTCGCCGGCCGCGAAGACGGTGAGCTTTTCATGATTATCCGCAACGGCAAAGACAAAATGCCGCCCGAAAGCGACGGCCGCGCCAGCAACGAAGCTGTTTGGAATCTCGTAGTTTATATTCGCGGCTTTTCTAAGTCCCAGACGGGCACGCCCTCCAGCGCATCGAAATAGGGATTTGCCCCCCTCCAAAGAATCGCTTCAGAGCATCCGCGTTCTGCGTCCCGCTGCGCACGGGCCGGTGATTCCTTGCGCGCTTTCACCCCGATGGTCTCGAGCTTTTTCCCCGTGCAATGGCTGAGGAACGAACGGCCGGCGTTTGACCGGTTGCACTCACCCGCGGCAAAGAAAAAAGAAGGCGCAAAAATACGAAGGCGCCAGAAACCGAAGTCCCTGGCGCCTAAGATGTGGTGACCTGCAGGTCAATCGGACTCGCCTCCTGCGTCTGGGCTCGCAACCTGCCTACGGCTTTTGGCCGTCTGCGCCGCTGTTCGCCCGTCTGGTGCGCCTGCCTCCGGCTTGCACCGGTTGCCACGCCTTCCAGCTCACGCCGCAGGGCTATCCCCCGACTCTTGTCGGAAGCTCCACCCTCCAGCAGTGCCCTCAAATCCCACTCCCGGCTTGCGCCGCGAATCGAATCCTCCGACCCTGCCTCCGATAGGTCCTCCGGCTTGCGCCGGACGCGCTATCTTCCAGCTACTCCGCTGGACCGGCCATCGGCTTGCGCCGACGCCTGCTTCCCTCGGTACGGCTGAAGCGGTACCCCCGGCTTTCACCGGACGTCGCATCTCCAGCCTTCACTGGCGGCCGACTTCTGTCTTTCGCCAGAAGCCCAATCCTTCGAGTTTCCCCGGCCTACTAACCCCCGGCTTGCGCCGATTGCCGTCTCCTCCGGTTCTGCTCGCCTGACTCGCCTCGACTCTCACGGAATCTTGATCCTTCGGCACGTCCGGTGGCTCGCTTCCGGCTTGCGCCGGTTGTTATGCTCTCCGGTACGTCCAGTTTCGATCCTGCCGGCTTGCACCGGCTCTCTCTCCCCTGGCCAGGCCTACGATGAACTTTCGATTTCACCTGGACCTTGCATCGCCGGACGAGCCGTCGATGAGTATCCAGCCTCCACCGTCCATTGCACCTCCGGATGCGTTGGCGTTTGACCTCCGGCTTGCACCGTCTGCCAACTTTCCATCGCGGCCAGTTAACCAACTTCCGGCTTGCACCGGCTATTATGTCCTCTGGCCTGTCTGGTTCCTGCGGCCTCCGACTCGCATCGTCGGCCGCGTCCCCAGTCAATCCGGCAACCAACTCCCGATTCCCTACTGGGTCATCAGTTAACGAGACATTACTTCGGGCCAATCTGTGAATGCAAGTGCAAATCCCTCAGAATCCTGTGGATTTCACCAGGCATGGTGCAGCATTGAAAGTTATGCACCAGCGACGATGCATCCATGGCTCTCCCGCCGGCAAAAAGCTGCGAAAAGACATTCGCCTGCGCAGGGAATTGCCCGAAAAAATCTGCTTGCCGTGCCTCTTCGAACGCAAAACCAGATTGATTCCCTTCCATGCACGGCCTGGACGCTGCCAGACCAGCACACGAACTGCCGTAAACTCGCCCCATGACCTTCGACGATCTGAATAGCCTGCTCGACTACAACTACTGGGCGCGCGACCGTCTTCTCGATGCCGTCTCCGCGCTCACGATCGAGCAGTTCACGCGCCCGCTCGGCTCCAGCTTCAGTTCGGTGCGCGACACCATCGCCCACATCTGCGCTGCGGAATCGATCTGGCTCGCGCGCTGGAGAGGCGAGCAGCCTTCCGGCCTTCGACCGCCGGACCGCATCGCCGACGTGACCGCGGCGCGCCGCGAGTGGACTGAGCTCGAAACCGGAATGCGCGCCGTCCTGGTCAATCTCGGCCCCAAAGGCGTCGAACGCTTCATCGAGTACAAGGACCTCCGCGGCAACGCGCACTTGGACGCCTTCTGGCAGACGCTGCAGCACGTGGTGAATCATGGCACCTATCATCGCGGGCAAGTAACCACCATGCTGCGCCAGCTGGGCGCGCAGCCGGCCAAACCCATGGACCTGATTGCCTATTACCGGGAGAAGCAGCAGCAAACCTAGCATCGCGGCGGCGCCATCTAAGCTTGCGCGGGCGAATGGGGCGCAATTTGCTTGCACGCGATGAGTTCCTGCCAAAAAGCGGCCGCGTGGACTGAAGGTTCCGCGAACTGTTTGCCGTTCAGTTCGCGGGGGCCCAGTCAAGGACGGGCAATCCGTTCTTGGTTTTCGTAGTCGCTTTTCCGGTCTCTACGTCCACCATGACAACATTGAAACGTTCATCGCCGGTCTCCTCATTCAGCAGCAACTTCCGGCCATCCGGAGACCACACCGCGCCATAGAGCCACACGTGATACCGAAAGCCGTCCTCACCGTCACGGATAATCCTCATGCCCGTTCCGTCGGGATGAACCAGAAAACACTTTGCAAGTTGGCTGTCGAAATAGGCAATCCACTCGCCATTCGGCGACCATGAAGGATACCCACCGTCAGCGATGGTTTTTGCCTTTCCCGTGTCAGTCTCCACGAGGGCGATCTGGCCCAGGCCGACCTGGGGCACGTACTCCACGGCAATCTCCTTCCCGTCAGGCGACCAACTGAGGCGCCCGCGCAACGCCCAGCCGCAGCATGAGAGCTTCGTGATTCTCCTGGTAGCGAGGTCGAGAATCTGCAAAACCGTTTTGTCGGTGGTGGGACAAACCTCATGAACCGGCGACGACGGCATCGCCGAGACGAACGCGATCTTGGTTGCATCGGGCGAGAACGCGGCTGGACCGCCGCCGGCGTAGCAGACATCGGCAAAACTCTTCCATGCCTGATCGCGCACGGAATACACACCGATCTCAGTATGGTCGACTCTATCCACGCTCCAGGCAATGCGATCAAGCGTTCGCGCAAGGGATGGAACACTGAATCTGCCCCCAGCCCCGCCTTCCGTAACATTCTTCAATTCGATTGTCCTGGCTGGAGTAACCACGTAAAGACTGGTTCTAAAATTGCCGAATAAGAGCGCCGAATTCGGCTCCGCAAAAGTTTCCTTGCCCTGGGCGCGGGCTGCGATGGGAAGAAGCAGGAAAAGGGCGAAAGCAATCTGCATTCGCCTGCGTTTGTGAGTGGAATCGTCGTCCCTCATTTTCCTGCTCCTGGAAGCTGATTGCTCGTCAGCCGCGCCCAGCCATACACAGTGACGCTATTTCTCGGCAGCATTTTTACCTTATCGGTAGCCAGATCCACGCTGACTTCATCCGTTTTGTCAGAAAGAAACCCTCCCGATTCTCTGAGAATCAACGTCTTCCCATCGGGCGACCATACCTGGTCATCAATGCCCCATTGCCATAACGTCCGGCGCCGGTCCTCATCTCGGACCACTTTGGCACCTGTCCCGTCCGGGTGAATGAGCATGCATCTCTCTTGGTACGAACCAGAGAGATAGGCGATCCAATCACCATTCGGTGACCATGCCGGCGCGGCCCCCATGGCGATAATCTTCTGGGTCCATGACCCGACTTCAATCAGGACAATCCGGCCAGGAATTCTTTCGCCCTCTTCCGGGTACGTCTGCACCGCAAGATATTTCCCGTCGGGAGACCAGCTGATCCGCGCATTCGACACGACCATCGCAGTGTTCGGGACCTGAAAGAACTGGCCGCCGGCGAGATCGAGGATCAGCAACGCGTTGACGCCGTACCCTGTGTCACAGCCCGAATAAACCGTCCTCATCACTGCTTTGAAGGCAATCTTTGCGCCATCCGGCGAAAACGCCGGAGGCCCCTCCAAGGGAGAACAAAAGTCGCCGTAGAGCTTCCACGATCCATCGCGCACTGAGTAGACGCCCATGACCGATTTGTGTTGAGCAGGACCGGGCAGAGCACAGGTGACCAGGGACGGATCGCACTTTGTCCTTTCGGAATCGTCAGGCAGTGTGAGACCCGCAGCGATTCGATCGCCTGCCGGCGCCAGAGCTGGGAGAACGAAATACCCGCTGTCTTTGAATCCAGGCGGACCCTGAATCGGAAAATTACCCGAGGGAGTGGTAAGGAGAAGAAGATCGCGATCTTGCCAACTGGACAGAATGACGGAGTCGGGCGCGGAAAACGGTCGTTCGCTCTGCCCATAAATGGCGTTGCTTGGGATCGTCATAAGCGCCAACTGCAAGCCAATCGGAAGCCAATTGCGCATGGCGGCAAACTCCTATTGTTTGGAACTTTATCTAGACTGCAGCGATCGATCGAAAGCTACGACCATCTTCGCCCAGGGAGCTTGCAGGCAATGGCCTCAATGGGACACTTCTCCAAGTGTCACACTGCGCGGAATACGCCCCGCTCAACCCCACGGATGCGTTCACCATGAACCGCTGGAACACTCAGGCTGAGCAATGGAAGCCAGTGGCAGCGCTTACGAAGCATGCGGAGAGATCGCCGCTTCAGTGACGCCGGCCTTTCTTGAGGGCCGCGGGCAACACCACCTCGCTACGCTCAAAAGCATGAGCGCGGCCTCAAGAATGAGAAACACTCAAAGGGATGGTGGCCAGGGACGGGCCCCGTGCGAATTTGCTCCGCCGACGCCGGCCTTTTCCGAGGGCCGCGGGCAACACCACTTCGCTACGCTCAAAGGCATGAGCGCGGCCTCAAGATCCGGAAACTTTTCAAAGGGATGTGGTGGCCAGGGACGGGCCCCGTGCGAATTTGCTCCGCCGACGCCGGCCTTTCCCGAGGGCCGCGGGCAACACCACTTCGCTGCGCTCAAAAGCATGAGCGCGGCCTCAAGATCCGGAAACTTTTCAAAGGGATGTGGTGGCCAGGGACGGGATTGAACCGCCGACGCCGGCCTTTTCAGGGCGGCCTACCGATGAAACTCAAGCGGTTTAGAATGAACGGATATTGCTGAAAAAAGGATGGTTACAAAAAATCGGTTTCGGGACGGTTTAGGACGATTTGGGCCATTTTCACCCCTACGGTGTTCGTGTATTGTTCGTGCGCTGGAGACTCCGTGCTTGTCGCGAAATGGCCCCAATGCTGCCAGCGTCGGGGATGGCCGTCGTTCATGCAGCGGCGGCTCACATTTTTGCCAATCTGTTTCTTCGCGCCCAAAATGTTCGCGTTTGTTTGCGATGATAATCATCCACCTCGTGGTTGATTATCATCCGTGATCAGAGGCGTGGTGCTCTATTCCGGAACCGAGGTCATACCGTTTGCGGCCAACTTTGGCGCAATCTCCGTGAACAGGCGCCGGTCAGAATAGCTGAGAATCTCTGGTTGCATATCAAAGTACCGATGCCTCAGTAATTTGCAGTTTTGGCAGGTGGGTCCTGGGCATCCGGATTAACATAAACACGCTAGGGAAATTCATGTCTTTCAGCTCGCCAACAAACGAAGGATCGGTTGAATGGGTTCAGCTCGCCACATGATCGCGCTCTTGAAGAGTCACCTCGAAGGGGACGATAGGGAATTCCTGTCCGTCGCTATGCAGGCTGCCGCTCACGAGGCGAAACTGGGCCATGCTGCTGTCGCGCAGCAGCTTCGTGAACTTATCGAAGAAGCCAAACGCCGGTCTACCTCCGTACAACGCCGACAAGGACAACTCATTGTCCTTGAGCCGCGAGGGGAGCTTGCTAATCTTCTCGCCGTCCAGACCCCCTCGCTCCGGCTCGGAGACATGGTTCTGCCCGTGCTGTTGACCGAACGGCTCAAGCGCGTTCTGGTCGAGCAGAGACAACGAAAAAGGCTGCTCGAAAATGGTCTTCAGCCTCGTAGGAAGCTCCTCTTTGTCGGACCTCCAGGAACTGGGAAGACCATGAGCGCATCGGCTCTTGCCGGCGAACTTCATCTGCCCTTGTTCACGATCATGCTCGAAGGCCTGATCACGAAATTCATGGGCGAGACCGCGGCCAAGCTCCGGCTCGTGTTCGACGCCATTCGTCAAAGCCGAGGAGTCTACCTATTTGACGAGTTTGACGCTCTGGGCGCCCATCGGAATCAGTCTAATGACGTCGGCGAGATTCGCCGAGTGCTTAATTCCTTTCTGCAGCTGCTCGAAAAGGACTCGTCCGACAGTCTGATCGTCGCAGCCACAAATCATGAAAAAATGCTCGATCGCGCGCTTTTCCGGCGCTTTGATGACGTGATCGAATATGCCTTGCCCGATCTCACGCTCGCTGAAGAGATCATCCGGAGGAAGCTCGCGCCTTTCGAGACTAGCAATGTGGACTGGCCGACGATTTTGCATCGGGCGCAATCTTTCAGCCCCGCTGATCTGGTCAGGGTCAGCGAAGAGGCGGCAAAGAAGGCAGTGCTTATCGATTCCAAACGCATCACCACCGAATCGATTCTCTCCGCGCTTGAGGAAAGAAAGGCGGCCTGCCTGTAGCGATGCCAGAACTTCCAAGGGACCGGCCTCATTTTTATCTGCGCAACAACGGCAGGCCGGAGCCGTATACCAGTAAGAATCCGCCTCCGCGCCAGCCTCTGCCCCAACGCGATCGGGCTACACACGCGGATATGATTCGCGAGGCCCTTACGGTTGCTTTGGCCGCTGTCAACGCGGAGCGACAAAACCGCGATCCTGCGTTGCACGCGGGCACGCCCGGCTTCTATCTCGATTTTGAGATTCCACCGGGGTCAGAGAAAGCCGCTGAGCTACTAGAAAACCGGTTGAAGCACATCGAACTTGTCGCATTCCGACAAGCAGACAGGACTCAGCCCGCCCTTGCCACGGTATTTGTTCCCGATAACGCAAGCGATTTTTATCTGTCGAAGATCGACCGCTACAAGAACGAGGACACCCAAAAAGGACATCCAAAGGGAGAAGACTTAGTTGCACGTATTGACCGTGTTGTGAAGTCGGCCCTCCGGTCGGTGTTTACGGACGACCCCGATCTTTTTCCGAGCAATGATCAGCTCATCTGGTGGGAAGTGTGGCTTCGCGTGGGTCACACCGACGCGTTTCAGACCGTAACCCGGCGCCTCGAATTAGATGTCCAACAAACGCGACTCGTTTTTCCTGATCGTGAAGTCTGCCTCGTCCATGCGGATACTCCCACGATGGGGCGGTTGTTCCTTA
>JASHOQ010000051.1 GCA_030041045.1 Acidobacteriaceae bacterium | reverse complement strand
TGCAGCGGTTGCTTGGCTGCAGCTTTCTTCGTCACCGGCTTCAGATCGGGTTCAAGCGTGGGTGTTGCCAACCGGAACCTCCTCGAGAGTTTTGGCGCGCGTGCCCCAGTCGGCCGAATCCATGGTGCAGAGGGCGAGCGGCGTGAGAAAGAGGCTGCTGGCGACGGCCCAGGCGATATAGGCGCCAAAGGCCAGGGGATGGGCGATGGTTTCATGCACGCTGTGCTTCTTGATCCACCACGACAGCACGGCAGCGATGGCGAGCGCAGTGATCAGGGGCATGGGACCGGCCCACGCCAAGGGATCGGAGACCAGGGAATTGACGATCACCAGGAGGGCGACGATGGCCCCGAGCGGAACGAGCACCAGGGTGAGCACGGTGTTGGGATGCAGGGTGAAGACATGGCGCGGCAGGGAGCGGAGGGTGAAGAAGAAATCGCGGACGATGCTGCGGCGCCAGCGCAATTGCTGCTTGAAAAGGACAGAGAGCGTGGTGGGGACGGTGGTCCAGCAGAGCGCGTCGTTGTTGATGTACGTGCCGTAGCCGCGCAGAAGCGTCTGGTGGGTGAGGAAACGGTCTTCGCCCTGATTGACGGGAATGCCGAACCAATGGCGCGCGCGAATGGCCGGCTCGATCTCAAGAAGCAACTCGCGGCGGATGGCGAAGAGGCAGCCACTGATGCAGCAGACGCTGCGGGTCCAGTTCTCAGGGATTTTGTAGAGCTCGAAAGCGGCGTAGTAAACGATCGTCTGGATGGCAGTGATGATGCTTTGGTTGGGATTGCGCACGCCCACGCGGCCGCCGACCGAGCCGACACGCGGCTCAGAGAAACTGGCCGTGAGCTCGCGGATGGCATTAGGGTGAAAGATGCAATCGGAGTCGATGGAGATGATGATTTCGGCAGTGGAATGTTCGAGTGCGTTACAGACAGTGCGCGCCTTACCGCAATTCTCCTCATTGCGGCCGACGCGAATGCTGATGTTCTGAAAATCGCGCTGCGCCTTCAGCATCCACTCGTAGCTATCGTCGGCGGAGCAGTCGTCCTGGGCGATGATTTCGAACTTGCCGTTGGGGTAGTTGCTTTTGCTGATGCTCTCGATGGTTTCGTAGGCGGTTTTGCCTTCGTTGTAGCAGGGCATGAGCACGCTGACGGTGGGCTCATAGCTATAGTCTTTGCGGATTTTTATGGAGGGATGCGCCAGGCGGAGGATCAGGCCGAAAAGGTATTTGCCGAGCGAGATCACCAGGCAGAGAACCATGATGAGCCACATCAGCAGCGGAGCCATGGACGCCGATCCTCACTCCTCGATCGCGATCGCGCACGCCATCTTGAATGCGCATAATTATATCGTAGGTCCGCAGGCCCCGCGGACCCATTGCGGACCGTCCGATTCGTCGGGGTTGGGCCAGACAGTTCGCTAATTGCGATTTGCCGGGAATCCATTGATACTGCCCCGCTGCATCTTGCTCGCTGAAAACATTTTCACATTTTGCTGGACTCCGCCGCGCTCGCCTGCGTAGAGTGATTCCGGTAGCCGCTTTTGCCCAATCGCCGCGAAAAAAATCGCCCAAGGAGCACTCGTGCAACTGACCTCCGTCGACTGGCTGATCATGCTGCTCTACTTCTTCTTTGTGCTGGGCATAGGCTTTGCCCTCAAGCGCTTTATGAAGACGAGCAAGGATTTCTTCCAGGCGGGGCGGGCGCTGCCGGCGTGGATCTGCGGGCTGGCCTTCATCAGCGCCAACCTGGGTGCGCAGGAAGTGATCGGCATGGGCGCCTCGGGCGCGAAATACGGCCTGGAAACCGCGCACTTTTACGGCATCGGCGCTATACCGGCCATGATCTTCGTGGGCATTTTCATGATGCCGTTTTATTACGGCTCCAAGGCGCGCTCCGTGCCCGAGTTCCTGCGCCTGCGCTTCGATGAAAAAACCCGCGCGCTCAACGCCTGCAGCTTTGCGGTGATGACGGTCTTCAGTTCCGGCATTTCCATGTATGCCATGGCGCGGCTCATCCAGGCGCTGCACGTCTTCGACGCGCTGTTCAATTCCCTCGGCTGGTCAAAGGACTGGATTTTCACCTTTGCTATTCTGCTCTCGGCTGTGATTGTCCTGCTCTACATTTTTCTGGGCGGGCTCACCAGCGCCATTTACAACGAGGTGCTGCAATTTTTTCTCATCGTCGCCGGCTTTTTCCCATTGGTGCTGCTGGGGCTCAAGAACATCGGCGGATGGTCAGGCCTGAAAGCGGCGGTTCCCGCAGCGTACATGCATGAGTGGCGCGGCGTGCTGCACGCCGGCACCAACCCCATGGGCGTGGACATCATCGGGCTGGGGATGGGGCTGGGGTTCGTGCTTGGGGCCGGTTACTGGTGCACGGATTTTCTTGTGATTCAGACGGCGATGGCTTCACAAAATATGGAAGCGGCGCGGCGCGTGCCGCTGATTGCGGCGGTGCCGAAGATGGTATTTCCGTTTCTGGTGATTGTGCCGGGGCTGATCGCCATCGCGCTGCCGACGCCGCACACCACGGAGTTCGTGCACACGGAAAACGGCACCATCTATCACGAGATCAACGTGGTCCCACAACAGGTGGAAGAGGGCCACGGGCTGATTCCTGCCAAGGTGGATCCGCTCACCGGCAAGGTGATGCTGGACGCCAGCGGCCATCCCATTCTGGATTACGATCTGGCTACGCCCAACATGCTGCTGCACTATTTTCCCACCGGCATTCTGGGATTGGGCCTGACGGCGCTGCTGGCGAGCTTCATGAGCGGCATGGCCGGCAATGTGACTGCGTTCAATACTGTATTCACCTACGATCTCTACCAGTCGTACATTCACAAAGGCGCGTCAGACAAGCACTATCTTGCCGTGGGCCGATGGGCAACGGTGGGCGGGATTCTGCTATCGATTGGTGCGGCGTATGCGGCCATCAACTTCAACAACATCATGGACACGCTGCAACTGGTCTTTTCGTTCGTCAACGCGCCGCTGTTCGCCACATTTCTGCTGGGCATGTTCTGGAAGCGGACGACGGGCCACGGCGCATTTGCGGGACTGATTGCGGGAACGGCCGCGGCCATGCTGCACCACGGATTGACGCTGCCGCTCGAGGCGCACCCCGGCATTCACGGCGGCTGGATCGCGGTGCTGCATCACTATCCCAGCGACATGGCGCAGAATTTCTACGGGGCCATTGTGGCCTTCAGCGCCAACTTTATTGTCGCCGTGGTGGTGAGTCTGTTCACCAAGCCGCGGCCCGACGAGGAGCTGGTGGGCCTGGTGCGCTCACTCACCAAGATGCCTTCGCACGCGCATCTCAAGTGGTGGAAGCGGCCGGAAGCTCTGGCCGTGGCCATCCTGCTTGCGGCCATTGCCATCAACATCTTTTTTGCCTGAGGTGCACCGATGAGTCTCGACCTCCGCCTTCCCATGGGACTGATGTTCACGCTGACCGGAACCATCCTCACCGCTTTCGGACTGGCCACGCGGAGAAACGAGGTCCTCTACGCGAAGAGCGTCGGCATCGATATCAATCTCTGGTGGGGCGCGGTTCTGCTGGTGTTCGGCATCACCATGCTGGTGCTTGGCCGGCGCGGGCAGATGCGCTCGCAGCGCGAAGAAGAGCAGGGATCAGCCACCCCAGCGAGCAAGGACCGCTCGCCGGGGACCCCGGCAGGGGTCAGGGATCAGGGATCAGAAGAGGGCAAGCGGCCAGGTGTGCATTGATGGCTTTTGGGGTTCGTCGCGCTTGAGGAGTTGGTTTTATGAGAAGCCTGAGGTTGCCCCTCAGGGGCAAAAGCGCCGATGTTCAGGCGGCTATTGCGGCCCGATTAAAGTCGTGCCCTTTTACAAAGCCATCTATGCAGCCAGATTCAGCGTCTGCGGCTGCATCGATGCGTCCTTCCATTCCTCCGCTTTAGATGGTTCTCACGGCCTGCCCGATAAACTAGAAGCGGGCGATGAAGCGCAAAACGCTGGAACAATATGAGATTCTGCGGCGCCTGGGCGCGGGCGGCAGCGGCGTGGTTTATCTGACCAACGACACGCTGCTGGAGCGACCGGTGGTGCTCAAGGTTTTGCGCGCCGGCTCGCTCTCAGTGGAACAGATGCGCTCCACCATTTTGGGCGAAGCGCGCATGGCCTCGGCCATCGAGCATCCCAACGTCTGCGCCATCTACGAAGTGGGCGAGAGCGGCGACGAGGCCTTCATCGCCATGCAGTATGTACCCGGGCAATCGCTCGACCAGCTGATTGCGCGCGGACCGGCCAACCTGCAGCTGGTGCTTTCGGTCGGAATCCAGATCGCCGACGGCCTGGAGGCCGCGCACGCGCTCGGCATCTTCCATCGCGACCTGAAGCCGCAGAACGTGATGCTCACCGAAGGCGGCCTGGTGAAGATTCTCGATTTCGGCCTGGCGCGGCGGCTCGATCCGGAGGACAGGGACTTCGATCCTGTGAGGCCGGGCCGGGACAAAATGGCGCCGCTCGCCGCCAACCGCACCGCGCGCGGCGGCACCATACTCTACATGGCGCCGGAGCAGTTCGTCACCGGTTACTCCAGCATCCAGTCGGACGTGTGGGCGCTCGGCGTCATTCTCTACGAGCTGGCAGCCGGGCGCCATCCTTTTGTGCGGCGGGATGCCGAGGATTTTCAGGCCATCCGCGCCATCCAGTTTTCCGAGCCTTTCGATCTGAGCGCGATTGTTCCCGGCATCGCGGCCGGATTGAAAAGCGTGATCGCGACGTGTCTGGAAAAGAATCCTGCGGCGCGCTTCGCTTCCGCGGCCGAAGTGCGCGAGGCGCTCAAGACCATCATGCGAACGCAGCAGATTGAAACCGGCATCCTTCCCGGCGACGCTGCAGCCAATCTGCCCAAGCCCGCCGTTGAAACGGAAAAACAGACTACCGGGTTTCTTTCCATGCTGGCGGAGCGCTTTCGTGAGCCGGCTGCCGGGCATGCCGCGCAGCCCTCGCTGGTGGTGCTGCCCTTTGCCAATCTTGGCGCCACTGAAGCCGCTCCGCTTTACGGATTCGCGCTGGCGGATGCCGTGGCCGCGCGCCTGGCGCGCATTCCCGGCCTGGTGGTGCGTCCTTCGAGCACGTTGAGGTCTTTGCCCGCGGCGCAACAGGCTTCCGGCCTCGACCCCCTCGCCACGGGGCGGAAGCTGCTGGTTTCCTACGTGCTCACGGGGAGCTTTCTGCGCTCGGAGCAGGGCTTCGACCTGAACTGGCAGCTTCTCGACGTCTCTGCGCAGAGCGTGCGCACGGGCGGCGTCATCCAGGTGGCGTCGCTCGACCTGATCGCCGTGCAGACGGAGATTGCGAACGAGGTCTTCGCCACGCTGCACGGACTCAGCGCCGCCGAGCGAATCGAGGCCGCGCCTGCAGAGACGAAACCTGCGCCGCGCGAGGGCTCGTTGCCGGGACCCAGCAGCGAGCGCTACCTGCAGGCGCGCGCGCTGCTCAGCGCCTTCAGGGTGCGCAGCGGCTCGCGCGCCGATCTCGACCGCGCGCAGGCTCTGTTTGAAAAGGTCACACTTGCCGATCCGCGCTTTGCTCCGGGATGGAGCGGCCTGGGCGTGGTCGAGTTCCAGTACGTTCGCCACGGATTCGGAGGCCAGACGCACGTCATGCGCGCGCGACGCGCCTTCGACGAGGCGCTCAAGCTCGATCCCGCGTTTACGGAGGCCGATCTCTACCGCATTTACATGCTGCTCTCGCGCGGCGAAAAGGAGACCGCGCGCCACGGCATCGCCAACCTGCTTGCCAGCGCGGCCAATAACTGGAATGTGCACCTGGTGGCCGGCGTCACCCTGCGCAGTGACGGCATGTACGATGAGGCGCTGGCTGCATTCAGCCGCGCGCTCAAGCTGAACCCAGCGAATGCGGCCATTTTGTACAATCACCGGGCGCGCGTCTACCACTACCGCAACCAGATCGAACTGGCCGGCGACGAGCTGGAAAAGGGCCTCGCGCTCGAGCCGCAGCATCCGCTGCTGCGCACTTCAGCCGGTTACCAGCAGATGCGCAGGGGTGAGCTGGCGAAGGCCATCGAGATTCTCGAGGGCGTGATCCGCGACGACGAATCCATGCGCATCGCCGTGCCGACATTGGCGCTCTGCTACGTTCAGGCGGGGCGTCGGGAGCGCGCGGCCGTCCTGCTCAAAGACGACACGCTGACCGCGGCCGAGGCCGACAATGAAATGGCCTACCGCCTGGCGACCTACTTTGCCGTGGAGGGCGACGCGAGTGAAGCCCTGCACTGGCTGCGGCGCGCCATCTACCTGGGCAACGAGAACTATCCCTGGTTTCAGAAGAATCCGGCGTGGAGCAACCTGCGCACGAACGCCGATTTCGCGCGCACCCTCGAAGACCTGAAACGTGGCTTCCGCAAAAACCAGAAGACGTGGAAGCGGCTGCTCCAGCAGGTGCCGAACAGCGGAGATTAAGGAAGGCCGCGCCGCCGGCGCCATGCGGGAATGCCAACGAGGCGACAATCGGCTTGGTTTATGCGCCCTTTGGGGGATGCCGCAACTGCGGCGGGCCATTACCAAACTGCCATTCTTCCCTGCGCCGAAGAGCTATTTTCCCCACGCCGAAGAGCTATTCCTTGTGGTTTCTATCGTGGGTTACCTTTGCACACAAGCCGCCAACCATGCTGAGCAGTACAGTGGCCCTTTTCAAGCGCATGCTGGAGGAATTTACCCCATGCTTGATTTTGTACTCGGATTTGCATTTGTGGCCATGATTCTCTCGCCTGCGGCGCTGGCCTCGTGCCTGCGCCACTTTGCCCGTGTTGCACCCCACCCGGTTCCGACCAATGCCCGCGCGCAGGCAAGAATTCGCGCGCGCCTTGCGCGGATCCGCCGCGCGGGCTGAGGGGCGAGAGACGCCAAGCACGCGGCAACGGCACCCACTTAACCACGACGCGCCTGCGCCTTCCTCGCTCTTGAGCCGACTGCGAGCGCCTGTCTTTGGGCCACACTCTCTCTGCTTCTCCATTCTTTCCCGATTCCGTACCATTCGCGTCCCAACCAGCTTTGCGTAGCCAAAGTGCGCATCCCGTTGGAAGTGGTTGACCGGGACGCATAGGGCTCGTATGGTTAAGAGAGATCATGAAAGCCTCGTGGCAATCGGCGCGGATCTGGATTGCGGCTGCGGTCATCGTGGGCACCATCGGCTGGCTCGCGTTTACCGGGTACGGCGCCAACAAGAGTTATTACGTCACCATCGGCGAACTCGGCGGCATGGGCGACAAGGCGTATCACAGCCAGTTGCGCGTGGAGGGCTTCGTGCAACCCGGGACCATAGTGCCCGACGGCCCTCACGTGACCTTTGTTCTGAACGAGTATGAGAGCCACTCACCCAAGGCGGCTACGGGGCGGCTGCTGAAGGTGGCGTATGAGGGCTCCGAGCCGCCGCCGGATACGTTCAAGGATGACGCCCAGGCCGTGGCCGAGGGCACTTATGGGCGCGACGGCGTGTTTCATGCCTCGCAATTGCAGGCCAAATGCGCCAGCAAGTACGCGCCAGCCCAGCCCGGGTCGCAGCCTGGAGCGCCCGGCGCAGCGCCGCAGGCTCCGACGGGCGCCAAAGCCGCAACCGCGTCCGGTGCGGCGCAGCCGGCCCCAACCTCGCAAGCCGCCAACTGAACGCTCGTCAATGAACGCCCATCCGCCCGAGGCCGCAGATTCCACGCTCTGCGCCCGACTGGATCGGGTTTCGCGGCTGTTTGGCGCGTTTGCCGCTTTGCGCCAGGTCTCCGTGGATTTTGTGCGCGGCCGCTGCTATGTGCTGGTGGGCGAAAACGGCGCGGGCAAATCGACACTGCTGCGGATTCTTGCCGGTCTCTTGCGTCCCAGCGCAGGCAGGGTGCGGGTCTTTGGCGGACTTGAGCCGCAGGCCGAGAGAGCGCGCATCGGCTACATGAGCCACGCGCCCATGCTCTACGATGAGCTCACGGCGGAAGAAAACCTGCGCTACTTCGCCAGGCTTTATTCCGGCCGCGCCTGCCTTGCGCCGGCGGAGGCGCTGCGTCAGGTGGGCCTCGATCCGGATTTGAAGCGCATTCTCGGCCAGTACTCGCAGGGCATGCGCCAGCGCACTTCGCTCGCGCGTGTGCTGTTGTCTGTGCCCGAGCTGATTCTGCTCGACGAGCCGTTTTCCAACATGGACGTGGAAAGCGCGCGGCAGATGGTTGCGCTGCTTGCCGGTTTTCGCCGGAGCGATCGCACCATCGTCCTAAC
>JASHOQ010000050.1 GCA_030041045.1 Acidobacteriaceae bacterium | reverse complement strand
ACAAGAACACCTCTTCAGCCGGGCCGAATAAGCGCTGACAAACTTTCGCGCCGGGTTCGCGCTAAGCATCCCGGAGGGATGCAGGAAAATAGCCCAGGATGAAGTTCGCCGTAGGCGAACGGAATCCTGGGAAACGCCAACCAAACAAAGCGAGGAGCCCCGTAGGGGCGACGGAACTGAGCCGCGAACCGTTCAGTTTTTCGCGCAGCGGCTTCATGCCCCTGGCATAAAGGGAGTGAGCAAGGGCCTTGACAAGTTGCCGAAGAATCCGATAGGCGGTCTTGTAACAAGGGCACAGCTTGTCGGGGTCCCCAGCGAGCGATTTATGCTCGATGGGGTGACTTGAGCCGGGCCATGAACGGCGCAAATTGAGCCCGGGCTTTAGCAACTGCAGCGTCGCTGCGAACTCTGCTCAAACCATCTTCTCCGCAGCCGCTTCACCCCCGGTACTGCTCTTCGCTCACCGGCTCCATCCAATCGACCGCCTTCCCGTCCACCCGTTCCTGAATCGCGATGTGCGTCACGGCCGTGGTCGCCGTCGCGCCATGCCAGTGCTTTTCTCCCGGCGCAAACCACACCACGTCGCCCGGCCTGATCTCCTCCACCGTCCCACCCCAGCGCTGCGCCCATCCGCACCCCGCCGTCACCAGCAGCGTCTGTCCCAGCGGATGCGTATGCCACGCCGTGCGCGCGCCCGGCTCGAAGGTCACGCTCGCCCCCTGCACCCGCGCAGGATCGGGAGCCGCAAACAGCGGGTCAATACGCACTGAACCGGTAAACCACGCCGCCGGCCCCTTCGTCGAGGCCTCCGTACCGGCTCGTTTGATTTCCATATTTCCTCCTGTTTCCTGCGCCCGGGCCCACCGCGTCAGGCGGGTCTCTCGCGCGGCGCTACCTTCACCGTCGCAGACCGGGCCCGTCGACTGATCATCGGCTCGAGATAGGGACTCTTGCGATATTTTGCGCGGTATGCATTGTCGATGAGGTCGTTGATCTGACCGTCCACGGGCTCGAAGCTCACGTCCTTCGTCATCCCGGCAGCCTTGATCCGCCCCGCTTTCTGCCGCGTTGCCGCTTTGTACCAGCTCGACTTCGGCCCGTTGTATGCACGCACGTAAAGATCGTTATCCACCGCAACCGACCAGATCCACGTCGGCGTTCCGAATGTTACGCCGTCCTCGCGAAGCGGCGCGATGTGCAGATCGTCGGCTTCGGCAATCTTCGCCAATTCGCCTTTGGGCCACGCAGCCATACTGGTTTCCCTCCGCTTCTTCAGATTTCAGATGGGTCGTAACCGGGCTTCTTGTAGAGCGTCTCTGATTTCTTCTGAATGTCGGGCTTATACACCTTCTCTATCCAGTCTTCAGGCTTCACCTCCTCCATGGCGACGGAAACCGATTCTTCCCCATAATGCAGTACCGCCATCACGCTCTTCGTGATCTCTTCGGCGAGCCGGGCCTTCTGTTTTTCTGTCTTTCCCGGCCACAACTTCACCACAACATGCGGCATGATTTCACCTCCGGTTTGCGCCGACCTTCAAACTCCAGTCGTCCGCCCTCTCACCGTCCTGTCAGCTGCTCCAGGTGCTCAGGATACCGCTCGCCCGCAATGGCAATCCGCGCCGCCGCGCTCTCCATTTCCTCAAGGTCGTCGCGCGTCAGCTCAATCTCCGCCGCGCCCAGGTTCTCCTCGAGCCGCTCCAGCTTGGTCGTCCCCGGAATGGGCACGATCCACAGCTTCTGCGCGAGCAGCCAGGCGAGCGCAATCTGCGCCGGTGTCGCGCGCTTCTTCTTCGCCAACGCGCCCAGCAAATCAATGAGCGCCTGGTTCGCCTTCAGCGCCCCCGGTGCGAACCGCGGCAGCCCGCTGCGGAAATCCGATTTATCAAACCGCGTGGTCTCATCCATCTTGCCCGTCAAAAACCCGCGCCCCAGCGGGCTATACGGCACCAGCCCGATGCCCAACTCCTCGAGCACCGGCATCAAATCCGTCTCCGGCCTGCGCCACCACAGCGAGTACTCGTTCTGCACCGCCGTCACCGGCTGCACCGCATGCGCGCGCCGGATCGTCTCCACGCCCGCCTCACTGAGCCCGAAGTGCTGCACTTTCCCTGCTTCCATCAGCTCTTTCACCGCGCCCGCCACGTCTTCGATCGGCACCGCCGGATCGACGCGATGTTGATAGAAGAGATCGATCACGTCCGTCCGCAGCCGCCTGAGCGACGCGTCGGCCATTTCCTTGATGTGCTCCGGCCGGCTGTCCAGCCGCTCCCACGCCGTGCCGCCCGCCGCGCTACCGATCCGGAACCCGAACTTGGTGGCAATCTTCACCCGTCCGCGCACCGGCTCCAATCCCTCGCCCACCAGCTCTTCGTTCGTATACGGCCCGTAGACCTCCGCCGTGTCAAAGAACGTTACGCCGCGATCCACCGCCGCGCGCAGCAGCGCCATCATCTCCTTCTTGTCCTTCAGCTCGCCGTAGGAAAAACTCATCCCCATGCAGCCCAGCCCCAGCGCGGAAACCTCCAGACCGCTTTTTCCCAGTTTTCTTTTTTCCATCGGAAACCCAGTTTCCTTTTTCCCGTCGGCACCGCAGGCCCGCGCTCACTCCGCCTTCAAACTCGCCATGTCGATCGAGAAGCGGTACTTCACATCCGACTTCACCAGCCGCTCGTACGCCTCATTCACCTTCTGGATGGGAATCACCTCCACGTCCGACGTGATGTTCTTCGCGCCGCAAAAATCTAGCATCTCCTGCGTCTCTGCTATGCCGCCGATGATCGACCCTGAAAAACTCCGCCGCCGGAACAGAAGCCCGAAGACGCCGACCGCGAGCGGTTCGGGGGGCGCGCCCACCATGGTGAGGTTTCCGTCGCGTGCCAGCAGGGCAATATAGGCATTGATGTCGTGCTGCGCTGCCACAGCATCGAGAATAAAGTCGAAACTGCCCGCCTGCTTCGCCATTGCGTTGGCATCGCGCGAGAGCACCACCTCGTCGGCGCCCAGTCGCAGGGCATCGTCTTTCTTGCCGGCCGAGGTGGTAAACACCACCGTATGCGCGCCCAGCGCATGGGCAAACTTCACCGCCATGTGGCCCAGACCGCCCAGCCCCACTACGCCCACCTTCTTGCCCTTGCTCACGCCCCAGTGGCGCATCGGCGAGTAGGTGGTGATCCCTGCGCACAAGAGCGGCGCCGCGCCGGCCAGGTCCAGGTTCGACGGCACGCGCAGCACAAACCGCTCCTTCACCACAATGCTGTCGGAGTAGCCGCCGTAAGTCACGCCGCCCAGGTGCTTGTCAGGAAAGTTATAGGTGAGGATAAAGTTGGGGCAGAACTGCTCAAAGCCCGCCTTGCACTCCGGGCAGGTGCCGTCTGAATCCACCATGCAGCCTACGGCGGCCAGGTCGCCCACCTTGTACTTCTTCACGCCCGCGCCCACCTTGGTCACGCGGCCCACAATCTCGTGGCCGGGGACACACGGATATTGCGTCGGCATCATCCCGCTCCACTCGTCGCGCACCTGGTGCAGATCGGAGTGGCAGATGCCGCAGAAGAGAATCTCGATTTGCACATCGTCTTGGTTGGGATCGCGCCGCGCGATCGTGGTGGAGGCAAGCGGCGATGTGGCGCTCGATGCGGAGTAGGCTCTTGCTTTGAACATGGATCTCCCTCGGCGTACCGGGACGGTCGTCTATCCCATGATGCGCCATAGGACCGGCGGGACGCATTAAAGACGAGTGGTCAGTGGACAGTGAACAGTGGACAGTGGACAGTGGACGGTGAACAGTGGACAGGGGACAGTGGACAGTGGACAGTGAACAGTGGACAGGGGTCAGGGGTCAGGGGCCGAGGGACCAGGGACTGAGGGACGAGGGAATAGGGAGTAGCCAGCAGGGGGTAGTTCTGATCCCTGAAACCTGATCTCTGGCCCCTTTTCCCTACTTCCTTCTGCCTGTTTTAGGCCGACAAATCCAGGGTCGGCTGTCGCACTAAAAGCGGACGCATGCCCGGCTTGAAGTTCCCTGAAGGGGGGTCTGTCGCATTGCACACCCACGCATGGGTCGAATTCGTCTGCTCCTGGGCGGACAAGGGATACGAATGCACACACAAAATGGCGCGAAATTAGGTGGTTTTTGCGCGGTTTTGCGCGCATTGAAAAGGCAACTGCAGATCCCTCGACTGCGGTCGCCGCGGCGGACGCGTCGCTCAGGATGACAGATCGAAGAGAAGTGGCTCGACTCAGAGGCCTGAAGGCCTCTGCTCCCTCCACGCGGCGTGGTTCCTCAGGGGCTGAAGCCCCGATCTGTTTTGGGCCGCTCGGTTGGCGCGGATGAATCCGTGCCTTGATACATAGCTCGGTTCGCGCGGTGAGGAGCCAACTGCAGATCCCTCGACTGCGGTCTCCGCGGCGACCTTCGCTCGGGATGACAAGGGGCTGGGGTGGGCGTGGTGTACGGGCTGAAGCCCGTACCCTTCATCTAAAGCCCTTACCCTTCATTTTGGGGCCTGCG
>JASHOQ010000049.1 GCA_030041045.1 Acidobacteriaceae bacterium | reverse complement strand
TGAGTGCGCGAAGCGAGGAGTGGCAAATGTTGAAACATTTTAGCGACGAGCGATCCGCCGCGGCGGACAATCGGGAAAATCCGCCCCGTCCCTTCGGGCTGCGGGGAAAATCGGGCCATACTTTGTTCCACCCCAATGCACAAAGGCGTGCATTGGGGACCCCGGTGTTGTCGGCCTTGACTGGGGTCCTGCCACAGTCTGCGGCCTCCGCCTGGCCTCCACCCCACGGAACAGCTGTTCCGTGGGGACCCCGGTCGTCTGGCCCGATTTTCCCTTGCAGCGCTGTTCGCCCTAATAGCGTTCACAGACCCTAGGCATGGAGGGCGGCGCGATGCACGATGTGCGCCGCCCCTTTTTTTGAACGAATACGCTCCCCCCAAATTCCGCGACTCGATCAAACGCCAGGTTGATTTGATTGCCTGCAGGAGGGGGAGGCGCTTTGCGCAAGCGCGAGGGAATCTTTTTTGAAGACGCTTTCAACCCCGCCGGCCAAGGAGAATTGCCGCCCGCCCGGTGCGCTTCGTCAGGGTCGGCTGTTGTTCCGGCGCAATCAAAGCCACTGCCTATGGGATGCGAAGTCAAATGCATGAACGTCACGGCCCGGCGAGGCGCAAGCTTGCTAGCGGGGTGCGCCATAACGGGAGCGGCCATTCTGACTCTTCTTTGCCTGCCGGCCGTCCTCAAGCCTTCGCCGCCGCCGGCTGAGACCTCCTACAGGAACCCGATTCTATTTGCCGACTACTCCGATCCCGACGTGATTCGCGACGGGGCGAATTATTATCTGATCGCCTCCACCTTCCACTTTGTTCCCGGCATTCCCATCCTCGAGTCGCCCGACCTGGTTCATTGGACGATTCTCGGCCACGTGGTCGAGCGACTGGGGATGGACCCACGCTACAGCCTGATCGGCGGCAACCGCTACGGACTGGGCATCTGGGCGCCCTCGATCCGCAAGCACAATGGCCTGTTTTACGTATACTTTCCCACGCCCACGGAAGGAATCTTCGTGAGCACCGCGGCCAGGATTACCGGCCCCTGGAGCCCGCCCAACGTGCTAATAAGCCAGGCCGGGCTTGAGGATCCATGCCCTTTCTGGGATGACGATGGCAGCGCGTATCTCATTCACTCGAAGACCGGCGCGGGGCCGCTGATCCTGCACCGCATGTCCGCCGACGGCCGGCACGTCCTCGACGCGGGCAAGGTGATCGTCGACGATCCCGAGCATCTGCCGGTGCTCGAGGGACCCAAGCTCTACAAGCGCAACGGCTACTACTACATTTTTGCGCCGTTCGGAGGGGTAAGCGTGGGCGCGGAAGCGGTGTTGCGCTCGCGCCACATCTACGGACCCTATGAGCGCCGCGTGGCGCTGGCCGAGGGCTCGACCAGGATCAACGGGCCGCACCAGGGCGCGTACGTGGAATCACCGGACGGGGAAGGCTGGTTCATTCACTTTCAGTCCGACGGCGCGCACGGGCGCATTGTCCATCTGGAGCCGGTGCGCTGGCAGGATGACTGGCCGATCATCGGCAAAGATCCCGACGACGTGGTCACGGGGCAGCCGGTGCCCTCCGGTCCCATCCCCGGCCATCCCAGGCAAGTTTCCGGCGAGCGGCCACAGACCTCGGATGAATTCAGCGGCTCACAACTCGGCCCGCAATGGGAATGGAATCACAACCCCGACCATGCGCACTGGTCGCTGACGGCGCGGCGCGGCTATCTGCGGCTCGTCCCCATGCGCGCACGGGATTTGCTGGATGCGCGCAACACCCTCACCCAGTGCATGCAGGACAATTCCTTCGCGTTCACGGCGCGAGTGGATCTCGCCGGCATGCGCAGCGGCGATCATGCCGGCCTGGCCATGTTCGAAGAGCTGGCCAGCGGCCTTGAAGTGGTGCAGACGGGAGATGCGCGGCGGCTCGCCTATTTTCATTCGCAGGATCGCGTGGAAGGGCCCACGCTCGCCGAAAACGCGCTTGAATTGCGCGTGCTGGTCACCGGAGACGAGGCGCGCTACTTCTTCAGCCTCGACGAGGGACGGACATTTCAGCTGTTGGGCGGACCCACGCCGATTCGCTTCAGCTGGTGGAAGGGCTCGCGGCCATCGCTCTTTGCTTTTACCACTGAGGCCACCGATCCCGGCGTGGTGGACTTCGACTGGGTGCACTATGAGCCGCAGGGCGTGAATCCGTGGTAAGGCCGGCGGTCGCCGCAAGGTACATTGAGGGGCTGGACAGGCAGCGGAAATAGAGGGCCGCATCTCAGGCTGCAAGGTGATGGATGAAACCGCAGCTACGGCATTTTCTGAGTTACTGTGTCCTCTTCGTTCCTTCGCAAGGTCGCCGCTCCCTGTTGGTCGCGTCGACTCTGCTTTCCGTCTTCGGGATATAGCTACTCAGAAAATGCTTTAGGGATTGCTCTTTTCGGCGGGCTCGGCGGAATTGGCCTGCTGGGTTTTGGACCCCTGGAGCTTCTGGTAAATCTCCATCTCCTTCTCCTCATCGGCCACGCGAAAGGCGAGATTGTAAGCGCGCGCCAGTTCGCGGTGATACTCGGGGTCGGCCGGCATCAACTGAGTCGCGGCCTCGAGCTCGCGAATCGCGCCCGCCGTATCTCCCTGCTTCAGGTCAAGAGTCCCCAGATCGAAGTGCGCTTCCGCGTCACCCGCGTTGAGCCGGAGCGCGGCTTCGAACTCGCGCTGTGCGCCCTGCGTATTTCCTTCGAGCGCAAACGCCTCTCCCAGTCCGCGGTGCACGTCGGGAACCTCAGGATGCGCGGTTTCGAGAGCCTGAAGGCGCTGCTCGCCTTGAGCCACTTCGCCGGTTTTGATCAGGGAATCGGCATACACGAATTGAACCTGGGGGATGGACGCGGGAAGATCCTGGACCCGCTTGAGCGTTGCCACGCATCCGCGGTAGTCGCCGGTCATGAACTGGCTGATGGCGAGCGCATCGCGGATGCCGGAGTCGGCGGGGTGAGCCGCCAGGTAGCGGGAGAGTGGCGCGACCGCATCGGCAAATTGTGAGGCCATGAATGCGGCGTGTCCCAGGTTGTAATCCAATCCTTCGAGGCCGGGGTTCCAGGCGATGGCGCGCTTGAAATAACGGAGCGCGTCAGAATAGTGAGCGCCGTTGGCTGCGACCGCTCCCAGATTGTTGTAGGAATCGGCAATCGCCGGCGTGAGCTGCTTTTCAAGCAGGTTGAATCGGCGCGCTGCCGCAGGATCGGGCGTCTCCGTGGCGGAGACGTCAGGCGCGGCTGCATCGGGAGCCGGGCTGGCGAGATCGGCTGATGCCGGCGCGCCTGAAAGCATGCCGGCCAGCTGGCTCTTATCCTTCGCGAGAACTTTGTTGGAGAGGTCGCGCGCCATCTGCATCTCGGCATGCGCTGCCTCTTCATGGTGCTGCTGCATCAGAATTCGGCCCAGCAGGTAGTGCGCCTTCTGAATCTGGTAGCGATTTCTCGAAACGTCGGTGGTGAGTTGGATCGCCTGGCGAAGCGCCGGCTCGGCCTCGGCATACCGGCTTGTCTCGAAATACATTTGCCCCAGGTACAGGAAGGCATCGGGATTTTTCGGGTTCAACGCCGTAGCCCGCTTCAGATATTTTTCCGCTTGCGCATACTGGCTCTGCGCTGCGGCCAGCTTGCCCAGCGCGGCGTAGGTAAGAAAATCGTTGGGAGAAACTGCGAGCTCCTTCTTAAGCTCAACCACGGCTGCCTGCACGGTGGCCTCATTGCCGCCGCCGGCCAGCATCGCCGCCGCCAGGCAATAGTGCGCCTCAGGCTGGCGCGGGTTTTCTTCGAGCGCCTTCTTGAACTCGGCAACCGCGCGCGGCGCGTAATCCGAGTTTCCGAAGGCGCGGCCGAAGCTCATGTGAAGGCTGGGTGTGTCGCCAAAGGATTTCTCCAGCTCGTCGAAAAGTTGCGAGGCGCAGGGTTCGTCGTCCATGTCAAGGCAGGCCACGGCCAGATCGTATCCGTTGGCAAAGCTCGGATCGAGGGCGACCGCGGCCTCAAGCTCCTTGCGCGCCTCCTTGTCCTGGTTCAATTTGAGCAGCGCGCGGCCGTCGACCTGATGCGCCTGCGCCAGCGATGCAGAGGGCTCGCCGGGGAAGTCCCTGAGGTAAGCGGCAGCGAGCGACTGCGCCTCGGCAAAATCGCCGTCGAGCAACGTGGCGCCGGCGAACTCGAGCCGCAGGTGCGGCGAGTCCGGCGCCTGCGCGAGCGCCTCATCGAATAGAGGCGCGGCCTTCGCGTACTCTCCCAGGTGCGCGCGCTCGATCGCCAGCTCGCCGATAGCTTCAGCCAGAAACGCGCGAAATTGATCCGCGGCCTGGTCGAGCTTGCCGGCTCGGAGAAGACTCTCTGCCGCGTCGTAATGCGCCTTGAGCGAATCGCCCTGCGCTTGCCCGCCATCCGCCTGAAGGCACGGCGCGAAGCCAGCGCCGAGCGCCAGGAGCGCGGCCGCAAGAAAAACTTTCAGCGGAAGAGGCATAACCAATCGGCTCAAGCGCAAGCGGGCGCCCGCGCAGATTGCCGACTTCCTATTGTTTCATGCTTTGAGCCTTGCGGCGGGCCTTGTGCCCACAGCAGATTGCGAGAAGACCGTCCATGGGCTGAGGGCGGTGTTTCACGCGCGGCAAGGCTACCTTTCATGGGCAACAAAAAAGCGGGAGCGGCCGGAGGCTCCGCTCCCGCAATAAGGATACTGATCAGAAGGTGTACTTTGCGTCCAGCTCGATGACGCGAGCGTACGGCAAGGCCGACCTGACCGTCATCACGCCAAACGCGTTCGCGCCCGTGCTGCCCTGGTTGTAATTGGGAGTGATGCCTTGGGTTCCGTAATTCACGTTGTAGTTCAACGTGTAATAGTTGCCGTTGGCAAACGTCAGCAGGGAGTGGTTGAGCCAATCGAACGCGCTGGCCCGGAACTGCACGTTCTGGCTTTCGTGGATGTGGAACGTCCTGTAGATAGCCAGGTCGTTGTCGAAGTAGGGCGTCATCCTCATATACGGGAAGGCATTGCCGCCCTGGGTGCTAGCCGCCGGAAGCGCCGTCCCCGCCGCGACCGCGGTAGCGTTGAACGTCAATGCCGGGGCATTGAAGCACTTGCCGTTGAGGACCTGGTGGCTGGCCAGGCCCGAAGTCGGATTGCAGGTCAGCACAGGCATAATCGGCAAGCCCTCGTCCGTTCCGAAATACGACTTGGTGCTGAGCGAATTCGAAACGCCGGTGTCTGTGGCAAGGCTGCAGCCGCCCGGCGTGCTGCAGGACGCGCCCGCAGTGTCCGGCGGGAGGTTGGTATATTGCAGCCCCATGCCAAAGTTGGGTACACCGTTCCCGAGAAAAGCAGGAATGTAGCCGCCCGCCTGCCATTGGGAGATGCCGGAGATGGTCCAGCCGCTGCCCAACTGGTTCACCCAGTTCTCCCCGGAATGAAGCGTGCCGCTCGAGTAGGTGTACGACGAGTTGAAGATGATGGGCCGGTCCTCGGCCGTGGGGCCGTAGTTCTTGCCCTCTTCGTAGGGGTTTTCCTGCAGGGTTGTTCCCAGCGCCTTTTCCCAGGCGCCGTTGAAGTTGAACGTGATCCGTCCGGCGGTCTTCACCCATGACACCTGCAGGGCGTTGTAATTTGCCCACGCGATGTCCTGCAGCATGTAGGTTGAGTTGGTGCCATAGGCGTAGCCGAGCGGGTGCCAGTCCGCAAGGTTGTTGCCCGTGGGAGTTTCACTGGGAGCCGCGGATCCGAGATTGACCGGATTGTCCCCAACGTTTTCAGGGTTGGTGGACATTTTGCCCGTCTTGGGGTCGGCGGTGAAGAGGGCCCCGAGAGGCATCTTGTTCTGGTTGGAGACTTCGGTGTAGGAGCTGGCCTGGATGTCTTCGCCGCCGTCCACAAGCTGGGAGCTCTTGTTTCCTACGTAGGCGATTTCAAGCTGCGAGTTCCAGGGCAGCCTCTGGTCGATGGTGAAGTTGTAGGCCAGCGTCATGGGCTGGCCGTAGTCGCTCGCATCCAGGCCGGTCTGCCCTCCCTGCACGGGGCAAGGCGGGTTCACAGCCGGGGTCGCATTCGGATTCGGGCAGGCCGTATAAGCCAGCTTGCTGATGTTCTGCATCTGGACGTTGGTGTTTCCGGGCAGGCTATAGGACAACACATCGGCTGCGGTTCCCTGCGCCTCTCCGTTGGCCACCGTATTGACCTGGGTCACGTAGCGATACACGCCCCACCCGCCGCGCACCACGGTGTTGCCCGTCCCGAACACGTCATAGGACAGGCCGAACCGGGCGTCCGGATAGGCAAAGCGATTGGGTTGGCCGCTCAACGGTACGCCGGCATCGATGGCGTGCCAATAGTAGCCTGGAGCGTACTTGCCCTGGTAGTAATCCTGCAGCACGCGATCCGGATAGAACACGGCCAGTCCAATGTGGTCGCGGTCATACCAGTGGCCCACGTGCTCCAGGCGCATGCCAAGTTCCGCGGTCAGGCGACGCGTGGTCTTCCAGGTGTCGTCCACAAACCCCGCCGTGTTCAGCTCGGCCACGTCGCCGATGGGCGCCCCGTTGTTCTCTCCGTAACCCGACAGCATGCCGGCGACGAACATGGCAGTTGCGTTGTACGGCGAGCCCTCGGTGACGGTAGGGAGTACGGTCCCGTTGGCGAGTGTGCTCCCGTTGTAATAGCCGTCCGTGTGCACGCCGGCTCCAAAACTCATGTTGCCGTCGAGGTAATAGCTGAACGAGCTTTGGTAGTTATCCGTGGTCTGGGTGAATCCGCCGATCTTGATCGTGTGCTGTCCCCAGACCTTGGTCAGCGTATCGGCGAACTGCGGCGCTTCCTTCTTGACGGCATATTTTCCGGGAGGGTTCTCGAAGATCGAGGCCTGCGAGAAATCCGGGAAGGTTTCGTTCCCGGCGCTTGAATACGCGGGAATGTTCAAAGACGAAGTGGAAAAGACTTTGCCGTACGGGTAGTCCAGCGTGCTCCTGTACGCGGCCGAGGGCTTAGGCGTGGTGAACGGGTATTGGCCGAAGGCCCAGGCTGCCAGGAAATCGTTGGTGGTTGTGGCGTTGAAGTTGTGCACGATGTGGCCGGCAAGAACCTTGCCGTAGTTGTCTTCCACTTCGCCGCCGCCCGGGAAGGGGATGGCATTGCCCGGCGTCCAGTAGAGGTGCGCGCCGTTGCCGCTCGCCAGTCCCGAGCTGTAGGCCTGCTCCATGCTGCCGTAGATCTTGGTGTTGTCGTTCAGGATGTAATCGATGCGGAAACGATAGATCCATCCGTCATCGATATTCGGGATCGGCGCAATGTAGTTGTAGCCGCCGTTGGTGGCCGTGGGCGTGGCATTGGCTGTAGGCCAGATCTTGGCCAAAGCCGCCGCGCCGGGATCGAGGAATCCGGCGGGAAACGACTGGCCCGCGTCCGTATTCCAGTTTGTCGTTGTGCCGTTACTGGTCACGCTGTAGGTCCCAGTCGCTGTCGGGGTCGGCAATGTCTGTGTTGTTGTTCCGTTGGCAAGGATGGTTCCGCCCAGGTCGTTGCACCACGATCCGCCGGGGAAACCGCTGGGAGGATTGCCCTGGAAGAATCCGTCCGGACAGAGGGCCGCATTGCCCGCGCCGCTCATCGAGAAGTCGCCGGACATCATGGCCGGCGTGGGAATGTACGACTTGAGAACGTTGCCGTTGCCCTGGTTCTGCAGCCACTTCTGGTAGCCGCCCCAGAACAGGAGGTGCTTGTGCGTTCCCGGAACCGGTCCGCCAAAGCTGCCGCCGGGATAGTAGTAGTGCGCCGGGCCCTGCGGAATGCCGTCGTTGTTCTGCTGCCAGCCGTTGGCGTTCATCACGTTGTTGCGCGCGTCAAAATAACCTTCGCCATGATAGTTTTGGCCGCCCGACCGGCTGATGGTGCTCACCACCACCGGCCCGAACGGCTGGTCGGCGCTCATGTTCGAGGACTGCATGCTGACTTCCGCCGTCATCGCCGGGGAAATGATGACCAGCGATGAGGCCATGTCGCCAATGTCGATGGTCTGCGCGCCGTCCACCAGGATCGATTCGCCGCTGCGGTAGATCGATCCGTTGGTCCACATGCCGGCGCCCACAGACGACTCGTCAACCGTAATATTCAGGTCGCTGAACGTGGGAGAAGTCTGGGTCAGGCCGCCGGATTGGGTTACCGTGCCCGGCAGAACCCTCAGCAGCTCGGTGGTGTCCTGGCCCTCGAGCGCAAGGGTGTCAATGTCCTTGGAGCTCAGAACGTCAGTATGGGCGCCGTTTTCCACCGGAATCATTTCCGCGGTTGCAGAGACGGTTACGGTCTCATTGGCGGCGCCAATTTCCAGATTGAACGCAGGCACCGTCTTGGTGTCGCCGGCGTTCAACACGATGCCGGTGATGACCTTCGACTTGAAGCCTTTTGCTGAAGCCTTGAGATCGTAGCTACCCGGCACCAGCGACGGAAAGGCATACAGGCCGGCTCCGTTGCTTTGCTCCACGCGGCTTTCACCGGTGGCCTCGTTGGTGAGGGTCACATCGGCTGTCGGAATCACGGCGCCGGACGTGTCCTGCACCGATCCGGTCAGGGTTGCGGTCACCTGAGCGCGGGCCGCCGAGGGCCAGAGCAAGCAGGCGCACGCCAGGGCTATGAGGGGCAGAATTCCCCGCCACTGGCTTAGCAACCCATCGATTGAGTCGACCACCCGACGGTTTGCGGATTGAGGTGTAAGCCCACGATAAGCAGGCTTCATTGGTGTCATTGGAACCTCCCAAATGCGGCCGCTCGGGTTCAGGGCCGCGCGCTAAAAGTTGTTTGCTTCGAGAACTTTGGCGAGATTTTTGCGTGCCCAGGAATATATGCGCCTAAAAATCTCTCTGTCAACAGGGGAAAAGCGAAATAAAGGCCAAGAAAACCGATTTATTAAACACGCGCGTCCCGATTCGGGTCTTCCCGTGACCGGTCATATCGGTTCGCGGCGTCCCGATTCAGGTCCTATCCTCAACAGTTTGTTTGCGATTCGGTTCCCGGTTGACTAATCGATTTAGCTCCGGATAGACTTCTCGCTGGGTTCCCGTCACGGACCGTCTGTGACGGATACTTTCAGGTCATGTCTCCCTCACGGATTGGGCCATTTTTGAGGCTCGACTCTGCACCACCCGCACGAGGCTGGGCTCCATCCCATCCTTGAGTCGCGCTTCCATCGCGGGGATGAGGCGTGAGAGACGAAAACTCGTTCCGGGGTTCAGTTCGCCCCGGAGCGCAAAGCGGAGGAGAAGAGGACGTCCAGACATTGATCGGACGATCTGCATCCGCATTTTGGTGGCACCAGGTCTTCCCCTGCGGTTTCGACGGAGATGGTAATGATCTCTCAGAATTTGCAGGAAACCGGGCTCATGGCGCGTGCGCAGAACGGGACCTTTCATCCTGAAACCGAGGCCGATCGGGATGAGATCCGGAGCCAGCTGCAGCGCATCCTCCTGAGCCCCGCTTTCCAGAACAGCAAGCGGTACGCCGCGGTCTTCAAATACATTGTCGATCAAACTCTCAACGGATTTGGAGACCAGCTGAAGGAACGCACCATCGGCATTGAGGTTTTCAATCGCCCGCCGGATTACGACACCGCAACCGACCATGCCGTGCGCAGCGCCATGGCCGAGATTCGCAAACGGCTGGCGCAGTATTACCAGGGCGAAGCCAATGCAGAATTGCGCATCGACGTTCTGCCCGGTTCCTATACCCCGCAATTCCGCAGAGCGGAGGAGGAATGGGCCTACGCCAGCCCGCGCAGTGCCCCAGTTCCCGTCAAGCCGGCCAACCAGCCGCCGGCCGGTGAGCCTGCGCGCGGGCGCGCGTGGCCGCGGGCAAAGTGGCTCGTTCCGGCGTGCTTAGTTCTGGCCGCCTGCGTGGGCGCCGTGGTCGTGACCGAACGCACGCGCACCCCTTTTGAGGACTTCTGGAATCCCGTTTTCTCTTCTCATGCGCCCGTCCTGCTCTGCATCGGCAACGTGGAGGGCGGCAAGCGCCCGCCGGACGTGAATCCGACCGTGAGCCCCACGCTTGGACTCAGAGATTTTCATAACTCGGCCAGCCAAACGGTGAATGTGCATGACGCCTTTGTGCTGGCGAAATTTGCGGGGCTCCTCGAAGCCAACGGACGGCAGTTCCAATTTGCCTCGCAGTCGGACGCGACCTTTGCCGACCTGCAGCGCGGGCCCACCATTCTTGTCGGGCTGATGAATAACGGCTGGACCGAACGGCTGCTCGCCAATCTTCGCTTCACCGTGGACCAGCCCACTCCCGACAAGGTGACGATTCGCGACCGCAACAACCCGGCCAACAACGATTGGTCGATCGATTTCGGGATGCCTTATCTCAACGTGACCCGCGACTATGCGCTGGTGTTGCGCATGGTGGATCCGAAAACAGAGCAGGTGGTGGTGGTGGCGGCGGGAATCACCCTGTTCGGCACCGCCGCGGCCGGAGATTTTCTCACCAACCCGCGGGAGTTGCGGAAACTTGCAGCCATCGCTCCGCCGGGGTGGCAGAAAAAGAATATGGAGATTGTGCTTTCGACCGATGTGATTCGCGGCAGCTCGGGACCGCCCCGGATCGTGGCCGCGCAATTCTGGTAGGCGGCG
>JASHOQ010000048.1 GCA_030041045.1 Acidobacteriaceae bacterium | reverse complement strand
ATGCGCACGGGGTGGTGGGAACGGACGATGAGGCCGGCGTGGTGGTGCTTCTTCATGCGGTAGACGATCTCAGGGTCGTTGAAGGCCGAGGTATCGGGGTCCGCGGTCTGGGCCAGGCAGAGCACGCTGCCGGCATAGCCCGAGAGCGCGGTGGGCGGCGCGTAGGGCTCGCCGCGCAAGTCGGCTGCCTCGATTCTGGCCCACTCGCGCCACAGGTTGAGGCCGGTGGCGTATTCCACTACGTCAGCGATGAAAGCGCCGCCGACGCGGGCGGCGATTTCGAGGAAATAGTAACGGCCGTCAGCGCGGGCGCGGATGAACTCGGCGTGGGTGATACCGCGCACCAGGCCCAGGCCGGGCGCCAGGCCGCTGTTGAACTCGGTCAGCTCGCGCCAGTCCTGGCTGGCGCGGTCGACGGTGCGCGTGGTGAAGACGCCGCCCTCGTGCATCAGCTCGATGGGAGGGCGGCCGTAGCGGTGCACCGTGGAAAAAACCACCCTGCACTCGCTCACGATCGAGTCCACGTGGAAGATGTCGCCGGGAACGAATTTTTCGAGAAGGAAATGGCTCTGCCGGTCGCCCAGCTCGTCGAGCGCGCGCCACACCTGCTCGGGCTCCTGCATGCGGCGGATGCCCACGGCCGAGGCCTCCGTGCGCGGCTTGAGCAGCCAGGGCGGGGAAACGCGCTCCATGAACAAGCGCAGCTGGTCGTAGTTCAGGATGCGGCAGAAGTCCGGCACCAGAAATCCCAGGGCGCGGGCGATGACGCGCATGGCCAGCTTGTCGCGGTAGCAGGCGGCGGTGGTCAGGCCCATGCCGGGCACGCGCATGTGCTCGCGGACGGCAGCCGCGGTTTCGAGGTCGAATTCATCGAGCGCGACCACACGGTCGAAACAGCGGCCCCGGGCCATCCAGGAGACGGTATTGAGGACCTGATCCCGGCTGAGACCTGAGGGCATGGTGGCCAGGTCTTCGAGGGCTTCGCGGGGCCAGCCGGCGTCGCGCAGGGTGTCGAGCGTGAGCAGGGTGCATTGCAAGCCCATCGACGCGCACTGGCGGATGAAGTCGTGCCCCTTTTCGTAGCTGGCGATCAGCAGAAGCCGCTCGGCTCGGTCCGGCATCGGCCCTCCGGTCAGTATCGGTCAACGTCATCGGTCAACATCGGTCCGGCGATCGGTGCGGGGGCCGAGGTTAACTCTTTGGTTACATCGAAGGTCCATGTATGCAAGTTGGGAACCGGTTACTCAATAGCCATGGACCGCGAATGAGGATAGTTCTACCATAGACGCTGCGACTTCATTTCAGCACTGGAGAGACTTGAAAACGAGGACAGCCATGTTTGCGCATTGGAAGAGACTGGTTGCTGGGGTGGTGGTGGGCCTTTTTGCCGCCGCACTCACCTTCAATATCGACGCGGTCGAGAGTCTCTCTTCCAGCCAGCTGATCGGCATGCTGCAGTTCTTCGGCCGGGTGCTGATTGTCCCCGGCATCCTGCTGTCAATGGCCATCAGCCGAAGCATGCAACATTTTCCTCTGTGGCTGGCGGCGCTGGGCAATCTGGCTTTCTGGATTGTCGCTGCCCGTTTCGTGGGGGTGTTCTTCAACCGGCTGCGCGAGATGAAGAAGTATGCCGCGTGGCAGCCGCCGGTGTACGTGCCGGAGGGCCCGCGCATGATCGAGGCCGCGGCCATTACGGAACTGCAGGACGAATGCAGCACGCGGTGGCATGCGCGATCGGGGTCGACCGCGGGGCGCGAGGAGAACGAATGGCTGCAGGCCGTGGAACGCCAGCACCGCGCCAACTTCGATTTGTGGCACATCGAGGATGAAGCGCGCGCGCCGGGAGCAACGGAGGCGGAGGTGGCGCGGGTAAAACGGCGCGTGGATGAAACCAACCAGCGGCGCAACGATCTGACCGAGGAACTGGACCGGATTCTGGTGGCGTGGCTGGAGGAGCACGGTCTTCCAAGCGCATCGGCGCCGCTCAACTCCGAGTCGCCGGGACTGATCATCGACCGGCTTTCGATTCTGGCGCTCAAGATCTATCACACGCGCGAAGAAGCCGCGCGCGAAGACGCGCCGGCGGGTCATGCCGAGCGCAACCAAGAGCGGCTGGCGATTCTCGAAGAGCAGCGCACCGACCTGGCCGGCTGCCTGGACGCATTGTGGTATGAAACCCTGGCCGGAACGCGGCGGTTCAAGATGTACCGGCAGTTGAAGATGTACAACGACCCCTCGTTGAATCCTGCGATTTACGGCAAGGTTTCCAACATTCGCGGCGCCTGAGGCGGCGGGCTCGATGCGGGAGGCACGCGCTTCCCGGTTGAAGCCACAAAAATCGATTCAATTGCGTATTTGACGTGCAGCGGGCGAATGGGTATAAAGATGGCTCAAGCAGCGTTGTTCTCAGAGAGCGGGTTTGTTCCGGGTGAATCCGGGGCGGCCGTTCGATGCGGGGAAGGCGCGCCACGAAGACCATGATGCAAGAGGCGAGAACCGCGGCTGCGAGCCGCAAGAAAACAGCTTCTTCGACCGGCAAGCCCGACGGCCGTTCCAGCGCGGGCACCGGCCCCGTTTACCAGCACTACCAGGCAGCAGTGCAACTGCTGCAGCAGGGCAAGTACGAAAAGGCGCTTGCAGCCCTTGAGAAACTGCTTGCGGAGGCTCCTCTCGAGCTGAAGGAACGCTGCCGCATGTACATAAGCACCTGCCGGCGGCAGATGGAGAAGCCCGCGCTCGAGTTCCGCACGCCGGAAGAGCACTACGATTACGCGGTATCGCAGTTGAATACGGGTTTTTACGAAGATGCGCGCGAGCAATTCAATCTGATCCTCAACCAGCACCCGGGCGCCGATTACGTCTATTACGGTCTGGCCGTGCTCGATGCCGTGACCGGGCGCGTACAGGAATGCCTTCTGAACCTGTCGCGCGCCATTGAGCTCAACCCGCGCAACCGGCTTCAGGCGCGCGTGGATAACGATTTTCAGAGCATGGTCGACGATCCGCGATTCACCGAACTGCTGTATCCTGAAATTCCATGAAGGATCTCGAAGCAGCGGCAGAGGCCGGGCGCCTGGGCCGCGAATTAGCGGACCCGGGCAGGGAAGAAAGACCGAACCGCGTTTGCAGGGGCAATGTCGTTCTCCCGCCGCCGCCCGAGTTTGCTTCCCGGCCAATTCCAGGAGTCCATTGAATCCGGGCACTTCGATTTTTTCCGAGCCGCACGCCGATCCGGCATCCAAGCCTGCGCATCCGCTGCGCGTGGTGGCCATCGGCGGCGGCACCGGGCTGTCAACACTGCTGCGCGGGCTGCGGAGGCACGTGGCGGTTCCGGGGCAGGGCGATCCCGAGACCGAGGCGATTGCCGATCTGGCCGCGGTGGTGACGGTCACCGACGACGGAGGCTCGTCCGGCCGGCTGCGCCAGGACTTCAACATGCTTCCTCCGGGCGACCTGCGCAACTGCATGGTGGCGCTCAGCGAGGAAGAGGACCTGCTCACGCAGCTCTTCGGACACCGCTTCCGCAGCGGCTACGCGCTGAAAGGGCACAACTTCGGCAACCTGTTTGTGGCCGCGCTGACGGAGATCACCGGCGACTTTGCGCAGGCGGTGCAGCTTTCGTCCAAAATTCTGGCCACGCGCGGCCGCATCTATCCGGCGACCACGGCCAACACCACGCTGGTGGCGCGCATGGACGACGGCTCGCTGGTGCGCGGCGAAACCAGCATCACCGCCAGCCGCAGGCGCATTGTGGAGCTTACGCTCGACCCGCCCAACCCGGCGCCGCTGCCGGAGACGCTGGAGGCCATCGAGCGCGCCGACGTGATCACGGTGGGGCCGGGCTCGCTTTATACCTCGCTGATCACGAATCTGCTGGTGGAGGGGATTCCCGCGGCCCTGGCCGCAGCGCGCGGCCTGCGCGTCTATATTGCCAACCTGATGTCCCAGGCCAACGAGAGCCTGAACCTGAGCGCGTCGGAGCACATCGAGCGCATCTACGAGCACACGCGCGCGCCCATCTTCGATTGCGCGCTGGTGAATACGGCGCCCTTCTCAGAGGAGACGCTGGCCCGCTACGCGGCCGAGGGCGCGGCGCCGATCGCAGCCGACATCGAGCGCATCCAGGCCCTGGGCGTGCGCTGCATTGCCGGCGATTTTGCGAGCGAGGAAAACGTGGTGCGCCACGCCGCCGCCCGTGTGGCCGGCGCCCTGCTCGCGCTCGGCCGCGAGGTCACTCCAGCGCAGATGTGACGGCGGCTGCTTCCCCGTTTCGCTCCTGGCGCGCCACGCGGACGCGCGGGAGTAACTGCTGCGAGAAGAGAAGCGATCTATGAAAAAACATTTTCCGTGGAAGAGACTTTTTCTTTGCCTGGGGTTGGTTTCGGCAGTGATTGTGGCCCTAGCGGTGCACCCTTCGCAAGCCAAGGTGCGTGACGCGGGCGAGATGAAAGACGTGCTGACTGCCGAACAGACCCGCCTGAGTGCACTCGACGCGCAGGACGTGCCCACGCTTGAGAAGATCATGGCCGACGACGTGACCTACGTACACGCCAGCGGGAAGGTGGACACCAAGGCGAGCTACCTGGACGCTGTCCGCTCGGGCCGGCTCCACTACATCTCTTGGCAGCCGAAAAGCATGCAAGTGCGCACGCTGGGCAAGGATGCCGCGGTGATCAACGGCGAGTATGCGGTCCGGGTGACGGATACGCGCGTACAGCCGCAACCCTTTGCCCTCGACATTCTGATTCTCAGCGTCTATGCGCGCCGGGACGGACGCTGGCAGCAGATCGCGTGGCAATCGACCCGCGCCGTAGTGGCTACCGCGCAGTGAGTGCGGTTCAGACAAGGACCGGTCTTTCCCGCGCCGCAAACCCGTAACCAAGGATCGATAGATTTCACTTTCTTCAAGACGCAGGGGAAGTGTACATTGGGGGCGCGTTCTCGGGATTTTGAGGGCGCCCAAAAGGAGGAACAATGCAAGTCCGCAAGACAGTGCTCGCCGTGGGCGCGGGAGTTTTGCTATTGACGATACCGGCCTGGGCCCAGAATCCCAGAAAGCCCGGACTGTGGGAGATCACGACCACGATGACCTGGCAGCAATCGCCGTTTCCGGCGGGCATGCAGATGCCGCCGCAGGCCGCGGCTGCCTTTGGCGGTGCGCCGCACACCGTTCAGTATTGCCTGACGCAGCAGATGATCGACAAGTTCGGCGCGCCCATGCCGCAGCAATCGCCGCGGCAGACCTGCCAGGTGGCGAATGTGCAGAAGACAGCCAACAGCATGACCGCCGACTGGATCTGCACCGGGGCCATGAACGGCAAGGGATCGATGGAGTCGCACTGGGATGGCGGAACGGCCACCGGCAAGATGCACTTTGTGGGGACAATGCAGGCGGGGCCGAATCCCACGCCCATCGAGTGGACAACGCAATCGACCTCGGTTTACAAGGGGCCCGATTGCGGCAGCGTGCAGCCTCCCCCGATGCCGCAGGAGCAGTAGGCGGCGCCGTCTCTCCCCACCCATTCCGGCGGGAGCGGGGTCCGCGCGTTAGATTAGGCTCAAGCGCCGTTGTCCTCGACGGCGGCGCAGGAGCCTTCTTTCATGGCCACTTCCATTCCTAATTCCATGCCGACTTTCAGCCGGGGGCAGAGCGAAAAAGGGCGTGCTTTTCGCGCCCTGCATGAGCGCAGCCAAAACGAAGGAAACCGGGCTTTCGCCATTCCCAATCCCTGGGACATTGGTTCCGCGCGGCTGCTGGCGCGCATGGGGTTTGAGGCGCTGGCGACTTCGAGCGCCGGTTTTGCTTATTCGATGGGCAAGCGCGACTACGGCGTGACGCGCGAGGAGATGATGGCTCACGTGGGGGCAATCGCTTCTGCGGTCGACCTGCCGGTGAGCGGCGATCTCGAAAACGGCTTTGGCGACGCGCCGGAAACGGCGGCCGAAACCATCCGCATGGCCGCGGCTGCAGGCCTGGTGGGCGGATCGATTGAAGACGCGACGCAACGCGAAGACGCGCCGATTTACGAGATTGCGCACGCGGCCGAGCGGGTGCGCGCTGCGGCGGAGGCCGCGCACGCGCTTCCATTTCCCTTTACGCTGACCGCGCGCGCGGAGAATTATCTTTACGGCCGCAACGATCTCGACGACACCATCCGGCGATTGCAGGCTTTTCAGGAGGCGGGGGCGGACGTGCTCTACGCGCCGGGGCTGAGCCGGCTCGACGACATCGAAGCCGTGGTGCGTGCAGTCGACAAGCCGGTGAATGTGCTCGCCCTGGCGCACCTCGACCTTGCTGCGCTCGAAAAGCTGGGCGTGCGGCGTATCAGCGTGGGCAGCGCCCTGGCCCGTGCAGCCTACGGCACGCTGCTGCGCGCGGGCGAAGAGATGCGTGCGAAGGGGACGTTTACCTATGCGGAAGAGGCCGTGAACACGCGGGAGCTGGGTGCGATGTTTTAGCGCTGTTTTTCGTCTACGGCACCGTGACGTTGATGGAGGTGCTCACGGCCGCGCTTGTATTTATATCCATCGCGGTGATCTGGTAGGAATAGGTTCCGGGCGTTACGACGTTGTTATTGCCGCCGCAGGCGCTGATCGCCGCCAGTACGGCCAGAGATGCGAAAGCAAGACATGCAAGGGTGAGCCAGCGCGCGGCCCGGCGTCGGAGGCCAAACGCGAACAACAAGGCACCGGCCAGACCGACGCCCTGCCCCAGCCCATGGTCACGGTGGCGCGGCAGGCTCACAGGGCAGGGGTTGCAGGGGGCGACGGCGTTATCCAACGGAATGGTTCCCGTCACCACCTGATTCGCGCTCAACGTATAGGTTGGCGGCGCTACCGCTCCACCGGTGTCGCAGAGCGGTACCTTAACTCCGGCCGGAGGAATGGGCGCGGTGCAACTGATGCGAATTGAGCCGCTGTAACCGTCGACTGAGGTCAGCGTGAACGAACTGGAGCCTTGGCCGCCGGAGCCGCTCGAGGACATGGTCACGTTGGTGGCAGCGAGGGTGAAGCCCGGCGTGGCAGCCAGCGCCGGGAAACCCATAGGGGCGAGAGCCGCGGTCAGAAGCCATCGAGGAATGAGCGTGCCATGGGTTCGCATGGTTTCAGCCTCCCCACAAGCGATATCCGCCCTGCTCGATTGCCTACCCAATTGCTTCGAAGATTGGAGAATCCGCCTGTTGGCTGATCTTGAGGCGATCATATACCGGTTTCAGAAGAAGTCCGCAGCAATTTGGGGAGCGGCCAGGCTTTACTCCTCGATGGTGCGCTTGAGCTGGCCGCAGGCGGCGTAGATGTCGCGTCCGCGCGGCTGACGCAGATAAACCGGAATGCCGGCGACGGCGAGGATCTCCTGAAACACCTCTACCGCTTCCGCCGAGGGGATGGCGTAGTCGATGCCGGGGCCGGGATTCCAGGCAATGAGATTGACCTTGGCCGGCAGGCCGGAGCGGCGCACCAGGCGCGCCACTTCTTTGGCGTGCTCGGGCCGGTCGGTGACGCCGCCCAGCAGCACGTACTCGAAGGTGATGCGCTCATGGGGGCGCAGCGGCACGCGCCGCGCCGCGTCGATCACCGCCTGAATGGGCCACTTGCGGTTGATGGGCATGATCTCGGCGCGCACCTCGTCCTTGGGCGCGTTCAGGCTGATGGCGAGCTTGGGTCGCAGCTCCAGCGGCTCCTGCGCGAAGCGGTCAATGCCGGGAACGATGCCGGCGGTGGAGACGGTCATGCGCTGCGGGCTCAGGCCAACCTCGCGCACCAGCAGGCGCACGGCGGCCATGAAGGGGTCGTAGTTAAGGAACGGTTCGCCCATGCCCATGAAGACCAGGTTCAGCCGGTCGCGCCCGAGCTCCACGCCCTGGCGCGCCATTACGGCCACAACCTGGCCGGCGATTTCGCCCGCACTGAGATTGCGCTGCAGACCGAGCCGCGCGGTGAGGCAGAACTGGCAGTTGACGGCGCACCCGACTTGCGAGGAGACGCAGATGGTGGCGCGCGTCCATGTTTTGCGCAGGGTCTTACGTTGTTTTACCGGTAAGTCAATGCCGAGCGCCGGCTTTGGTTGAACTTTCCTCATCCTTGCCGGTGAGCCGGCTAGCGGCTGGAACGCCTGAAGTGGGTTGTCATTGATTTCGGCACCGGCTTCGCCGCCGTCGCCATCGGGCATCCAGACCGTCTCCACGGTATCGGCAGCGGGTTCCGCAGCTTCTCCAGGCACCAAACCGGGATTCCCTTTTTGGCCCCGGATCAGGAATCGCTCCGTGCCGTCCAGGGACTGGAAAACCTGCACAATCTGCGGCCGGTCGACCGACCAGCCCTGGTCTGCGAGCGCCCGGCGTACTTTGCGGGACAGTGTGGAAATCTCGTCGATTTCCGTAACCCATTGACGATAAAGGGCGTGAGCCAATTGCTGGCCGCGCCAAGCAGGCTGTCCCAAATTCTCCATATTCGCAGTCAGCGTCTCTGCATCCAATCCAAAGAGCGGCTTCGCGCTCCCGCTTGCGGGCGCCGCGGAGTCTAACCGAACAAGTTGGCTGGATTCCCGGGTCACGGCTGGGGTCAGCATAGAGTATTTCCCCCGTCCTACGCAGTCGGCAGCCGCAAGACTGGTTCGCAACGTCGTCGGATTTATTACCTTTTCATTTGAGAATCAGAACCGGCGGCGTGCCGTAGAAACGCCGTTGGCCTACAATCGAGTTTCAGCCTGATCAACATGAATCACGAGCGCAACCTTCGCCGCACTGTATTACCCAATGGCCTGATCGTTCTAACCGAGCGCATGGAGCACCTGCGTTCGGTGGCGATGGGCGTATGGGTCAAGTCGGGCTCCCGCTGCGAGGCCGCGGAGATCAACGGCATTTCGCACTTTGTGGAGCACATGCTCTTCAAAGGCACGCGCTCGCGCTCGGCCCAGCACATTGCGCGGGAGATGGACTCGATCGGCGGCAACCTGGATGCCTTCACCAGCAAGGAGACCATCTGCTTCAACGTGAAATCGCTGGCCGATCACGTGCCCATCGCGCTGGACGTGCTCTCTGACCTGGTGCTGAACCCGATCTTCGCGCCAGTGGACATCGAGCGCGAGCGCGGCGTGATTCTGGAAGAGATCAAGATCGACGAGGACAATCCGGACGTGCTGGTGCACGAGCTGTTCACGCAGAGCTTCTGGAAAGGGCATCCCTTGGGAAAGCCCATCCTGGGCACCACGGAAACCGTGGGACGGCTGGGTCAGACGCATCTGTTCGCTTATCACGGCGATTGGTTCCACGGCGGCAACATGGTGTTTTCCGCGGCCGGCCATCTCGATCACGACCGTTTTACCGAGGCCGTGGCGGAGAAGTTCGCCACGCTGCCCGGCGGCGAGGCGCGCCGCGAGCTTGCGGCGCCCACGGCGAGCGCGCGCATTCAACTGCGCAGCAAGAAATCGCTGGAGCAGGTGCAGATCTGCCTGGGCGTGCCCGCGCCGCCTATCACCGACGACAACCGCTATGCCACGCTGATTCTCAACACCGTGCTCGGCGGCGGCATGAGCTCGCGCCTCTTCCAGACGGTGCGCGAAGAGCGGGGCATGGTCTACTCCATTTACTCCGACCTGAGCCCGTATCGCGATACCGGCACGTTGTGCGTGTACGCCGGTACTTCGGTGGGCAAGTCGCTGGAGGTGGTGGGCCTGATCATGGCTGAATTCCACAAGCTGAAACAGGATCCGCTGAGCGAAGAGGAGTTGACCCGCGCCAAGGACCAGCTCAAAGGCAACATCCTGCTGGGGCTGGAGAGCTCGAACTCGCGCATGGCCAACCTGGCGCGGCAGGAGATGTACTTTCAGCAGTTCTTCACCGTGGACGAGATCATCGCGCGCATCGACGAGGTGACCGCAGAACAGGTGCAGGCCATGGCGCACCGGCTCTTCGACCCGGGAAGGATTGCCGTCACGCTGCTGGGCCCGCTGCGCGGGGTGAAGCTGAGCCGGGAGATGCTTGCCTGCTAGAGACAGGGATCAGGGCTCAGGTTTCAGGGGTCAGTTTTCCGGACTCAATTGCATTCTTGATTCGGCGCGGCAGTTATACCTAACCCGCTGTCGCAGCCAAGAGCGCGGCAGGCGGGTCAGACGGTCCCTGACCCCTGACACCTGAAACCTGAAGCCTGGTGCCGAGCGCGCACTTTCCCTGATGCGTCTCTCCGTTGTAGCATTTTCACTGAATGGGCAGTGAGCTTGCGGCCCGCTCTATGAGGCAGGGGAAATCCATGAATTGCACGATGTTTCGATCGCACGCCCGGCGCGGGCGCGCTTCCGCCGCGGCGAGCGGCTTTACGCTGATGGAACTTCTGATCGTCATCGCCATCATCCTCATCCTGATGCTCATGGCCATACCCACGGTGGGCGTGATGCGCAAGCACGCCAATGAGACTTCGGCCATCAATTCGCTGCGCGCCATCACCCAGGCCGAAATTCAATACGACTCCACGTACCCGGCCAGCGGGTTTGCGTGCTCGTTGACCTCTCTCGGAGGCGATCCCAACTCCGGTCCGCCCACGCCGCAGGCCGCGCAACTGCTGCAGGCCGACCTGGCCTCGGGCTTCAAATCGGGCTACACCTTCAACATCACCAATTGCTCCAAGGTGACCATCAACAACACCGACAAGATTACCGGCTACACCGTGACCGCCGTGCCGCAGGCGGTGGGCAAGACCGGCGACCGGGGCTTCTGCACCGACCAGTTCGGCGGCGCGCCCAAGTACGATCCCCTGGGCGGCACCAATTGCACGCAACTGCTGCAATGAAGCGCGCGTGCGCGATGCGGCGCGGCGCTCGCCTTCTGCTGGCCGCGCTGGCTTTCGACTGCCTCTGCGCCCAGGAGCCTTCGCCGTCCGCTCAGGACTCTTCGGCGTTGGAACTCGCCGCGCGCGTCGACCGCCACTACGACAGCCTGCATTCGCTCAAAGCACAGTTTTCCGAAAGCTACACTGGGTTGGGCATGGACCGCACCGAGAGCGGCACGCTGCTGCTGGCCAAGCCCGGCCGCATGCGCTGGGATTACAACTCGACGCCCGGGAAGGTCTTCCTGCTCGACGGCAAGTTCGGGTGGTTTTATACGCCCGGTGCACCGCAGGTGCAGCGCGTGGCGGCGAAGGAGCTGGACGACTTGCGCTCGCCGTTGCGCTTTCTGCTGGGGCACACCGAGCTCGAAAAGGAACTGACCGGCTTGAACGTTGCGCCGGACGCCTCCCATTCCGGGGACATGATACTCATCGGGCAACCGAGAGGACAGGAACAGCGGGTCAGCCGCGTTGCCCTGAGCGTGGAAGCGGCAAGTGGCGCCATCGTGACCCTCGAAATCGACGAGACCGACGGCGCCGTGACGCGCTTCACCTTCACTGCGCAGCAGCCGGATGCGGCCATTCCGCCCGGGGCCTTTCGCTTTACACCGCCCCAGGGAATTCCGGTGGTGGATTCGCCACCGCCGGTTTAAGAATTCGCAGCCGGCGACTCCTCCTTTGCCGAAATGTCATTGCGGATGGTGCAGGTGCGCAGGTGCACGCGAGAGGCCGCGCGAGCGCAGAATCATGCAGCCTGGAAGCGCGTAAGACGTGCAAGACGCGGCGTAAGACACACGGGGGAGACGCGATCAAACGAACACTGTAGACCCGCGTACGGCCGGTTCTGCCTTCGAAAATGAGAGGGAGCTTATTTGCCCGGTTTTGCCGGAGCGCTGGCCGGAGCCGGCTTGACGCCTTCAAGCACGGAATGGCTCCCGGACGACTGCTGATAGAGAACCACGAGGGCGATCGAGGTGCACATGAAAATTACCGCCGACCAGGTGGTGACGCGGGTGAGCACGTTGGCTGCGGCGCGCGGGCCGAAAGCGGTCTGCGAGCCTTGTCCGCCGAAAGCGCCGGCCAGATCGGCCGAGCGGCCCTGCTGGATGAGGACGATGAAGATCAAAGCCAGGCATACGGCCACGTGCACGATGAGAACGAAGTAGAAGAGAATCTGCATGGATTGAGCTGCTTTCCTCGGGAGCTTTTCTTGCGGGCATCAAGCCCGGTTGCAGTCCCGGACGGCGGAATCTTTGGTGCGGAAGGCGGGACTTGAACCCGCATGCCTCTCGGCGCCACCCCCTCAAGATGGTGTGTCTGCCAATTTCACCACTTCCGCACGTGCTCTATGAGTATAACAAAGGCGATGCTCCGGGTTTGCCGGCCGCGAGCCGGGAATGGAGCGGGAACCACCGCCGCACGGAGGGGTTTAGACTCGATTTTGAAGTCCATGCGCGCCCATGCATTGTTCGCTTTGCTGCTTGCAGCCATGCCGGCCTGTCTCAGGGCTCAGACGGGAGCCGCACCTCACTCTGCGACTATGAAATCGAAGATGCTCAGTCACCCTGATATTGAGAACTCCGTCCTGGTGATCGACGGGCACGCGGACACGCCGCAACGCTTTCTCGATGAGAACTTCGACCTTGCCGAGCCACTGAACGGCGGCAACTTCAACCTGGAAACGGCGCGCAAGGGCAACCTGGGCGCGGAGTTCTTCGCTATCTGGGTGGAACCGAAGGTCTACAAGGGGGAGTACGCGCGGCGGGCGCTGGAATTGATTGATGCCGTGAAGCAGCAGGCGGAGAAACACAGCGACGAGGTCAAGCTGGTGACTTCGGCCGACGGCATCGAGCGCGCGCATCGAGAACACAAATTGGCCGTGCTGATGGGCATTGAAGGCGGGCACTCGATTGAAGACTCGCTCGGCGTTCTGCGCCAGTACTACGCGCTGGGCGCGCGGTACATGACGCTCACGTGGAACAACTCGAACGGATGGGCCGACAGCTCGGGCGACATCGACGACGCCAGCGTGCCGCACACAAAGGAGGGGTTAAGCGAGTTCGGCAAGGACGTGGTCTACGAGATGAACCGGCTGGGAATGATGGTGGACGTTTCGCACGTCTCGGACAAGACGTTCTTTCGCACTCTGGTCATCTCGCGCGCACCCATCATCGCCTCGCACTCCGACGCGCGGGCCTTGTGCGACGCGCCGCGCAATCTCACCGACGACATGCTGCGCGCGATTGCCAACTCCGGCGGGCCGGAGTCGAAAGGCGGCGTGGCGATGGTGAATTTTTATTCGGGCTTCGTGTCGCAGAGCTATCGCGATGCGCTCAAAGCCATGCTGCCGGAGATCGACAAGGCCGTGGCCGAGGCGAGGGCGCAGGCCGCGGCAGCGGGCCGGGCGTTTACTGCTGACGACGAGAATAAGCTGGTGCGCAGCTACGCGGACCGCATTCCGCGTCCGCCGCTCTCGGAGCTCATCGATCACATTGACCACATGGTGAAAGTGGCAGGCGTGGAGCACGTCGGGCTGGGTTCGGATTTCGATGGGGTGAACGGGCAATTACCACAGGGAATTGACTCGCCGGCGGATTTGCCGAAGATCACGGCGGCGCTCGTGGCGCGGGGCTACGCGGCCGAGGACTGCCGCAAAATTCTGGGTGGGAATCTGCTGCGGGTGATGCGCGAGGTGGAGGCGGTTTCAAAGCAGTTGCAGGCGGAGGAACGGCCTAGGATTACCGAGAAGCAGTGAACAGTGAACAGTGGACAGTGGTCAGTGGTCGGTGGACAGTGATCAGTGGTCGGTGGACAGTGGTCAGTGGACAGTGGTCAGTGGACAGTGATCAGTGGTCATTTGCATGATACCCGCGCTGCCGTGCGAGACAAAAAAGCAACCGCAGATCCTTCGACTCGTCCGCCCTGGGCGGACTCGCTCAGGATGACAATTCCGTCGGGTGTGCTTGCCTACTCGCCGTACGGCACCCAGATGTTTTTCACCTGCGTAGCATGCTGCAGGAACCAGCGGCCTTCGGCCTGCGCGGGGTTGAACCAGTCGTAGGCGTGGCCGTCGTTGGTGAAGACCTGCTTCAGGTTGCCGATCGATGCCGCGCGGACGAAGCTTGCCTCCTCATTGGAGCGGAAGCACCAGATGGCCTCGAGTCCGTCGTGCTCGGCGAGGGTCTTCGCGAGCTCCGCGGGTCGGCCGGCAACAAGATTGACCACGCCGCCGGGAAGATCGCTGGTGTCGAAGAGCTGATACAAATCGCCAATGACGAGCGGATAGCGCTCGCTGGGCACGGCGACCACGGTGTTGCCCATGGCGATGGCGGGAAGGACGAGCGAGAGCAGGCCCAGAAGTGGAGCTTCGCTCGGCGCGAGGATGCCGATGGCGCCCACGGCCTCGTTCATCGCAATGGTGATGTTGCGGCCGGGCGGGTTGTGCACCACGCCCTCGTATTTGTCGGCCCAGGCGGCGTAGCTGAAGGTGCGCTCGATGTTCAGGGCGACCTCGCGAGCGGCCTGATCTTCGCCCACCACGCGCGCCAGGCGTTGGGCGATCTCATCGCGGCGCTGGATCATGTTTTCCGCGAGGTAGTAGAGAATTTGCGCGCGGTTGTGCGCGCTGGCGCGAGCCCAGCCGCTGGCGTTGCGCGCGGCCTCTACGGCGTTGCGGATGTCTTTGCGATTGCCCAGAGGCGCTTCGCCGAGCAGTTCGCCCGAGAGGCCGTAAACGGGGAATGAGTAGCCCGAATCAGGGCGCGCCTGCTTGCCGCCGATGTACTGCTTCACCGTTTTGTCGATACTGGGGCCGGAGAGCGATGGCGGCGAAGGGTTCGTTGCCGCTCTCGAGTCATCCCCCGATGTCTCTTCGCCAGCATCTTCGGCGCCGGAGATTCCCTCCCCGGTCCCCAAATGCGAGGGACCGGGGGCACCCGCGGGCGCGGTGGGCAGCGTGTGCAGCCACCTGGGCGCGAGGTACTCGAGCATGCCTTCGCGGCCGCCCTCGCGTCCGTAGCCGGATTCGCGATAGCCGCCGAAGCCGCTGGCCGCGTCGAACTGGTTGGTGCAGTTGACCCACACCACGCCGGCCTTCACCTGCGCAGCGAGATCGAGCGCCACGTTGATGTTCTCGCTCCAGATGCTGGCGGCGAGGCCGTAGACGGTGTTGTTGGCGAGCTCCGCTGCCTCGGCCGGCGTGCGGAAGGTCATGGCCACGAGCACGGGACCGAAGATTTCCTGTTGAACTACGGTCGCCGCGGGGTGCACGTCCGTGAGCAGCGTGGGCGGGTAGAAGCAGCCTTTCTCCGGGATCGCAGTGCTCGGCTGCCAGCAGCGCGCACCCTCGGCCACGCCTGCATCGACCATTTTGCGGATGGTCTCAAGCTGCACGGGCGAGACGACGGCGCCGATGTCGATGGCCTTGTCGAGCGGCGGGCCTACGCGCAGGGACTCCATCCGTGTGCGGATTTTGGCATAGAGCGTTTCGGCCACGCGCTCCTGCACCAGGAGGCGCGAGCCGGCGCAGCAGACCTGGCCCTGGTTGAACCAGATGGCGTCGACGAGGCCTTCGACGGCGGAGTCGAGATCGGCATCGTCGAAGACGATGAAGGGCGATTTGCCGCCCAGCTCGAGGGAAAGTTTTTTATTGGAATTGGCCGTGACCTTGCGGATGATTCTGCCCACTTCCGTCGATCCGGTGAAGGCCACCTTGTCGAGATCGGGATGCTCGACCAGCGCCTGCGCGGCCTTGTCATTGCAGGTGAGCACGTTGAGCACGCCCGGCGGCAGACCCACTTCCTGTGCGAGCTCAGCCATGGCCAGCGCGGTGAGCGGCGTCTGCATCGCCGGCTTGATGACAACGGTGTTGCCGGCGGCGAGCGCCGGAGCAACCTTCCACGCGAACATGAGCAGGGGAAAGTTCCACGGAATCACCTGGCCCACGACGCCGCAGGCCTGGTAGCCGGGAAACTCGGATTCGAGAAGCTGCGCCCAGCCGGCGTGATGATAAAAGTGGCGCGCCACCAGGGGAATATCGATATCGCGGCTCTCGCGGATGGGCTTGCCGTTGTCCATGGTTTCGAGCACAGCCAGGCGGCGGGAGTGCTTCTGCACCTGGCGGGCGAGAGCGTAGAGGTAGCGGGCGCGCTCGTGGCCGCTGAGAGCTTGCCAGGCGGGCAGCGCCTTGCGCGCGGCGGCGACGGCGGGGTTCACATCGTCGATCGTGCCCAGCGCAACTTCAGCCAGCGCATCGCCGGTAGACGGGTCGTTCGTCGTCACGTATTCGCCGGTCGAGGGCTTGCGCCACGCACCATCGATGAAGAGGCCGAAGCGGCGATGATGGCGGTCGAGCCAGAGATTGGCTTCCTTGGGATCTTCCGGCGCGAGGCCGTAGTCCATGGAGTAGAACTTTTCGGCGATGGTGCTCATGTGGTCCTCAGGGGCTGAAGCCCCATCGTTTATTTGACTCGCGCGGTTGTCAGGGCTGAAGCCCTGACCTACGCGTCGTGACCTGTCAAAATCCGTCCGGGCCTAAAGGCCAAGCCGTCAGCGCCTGGATTTCAGGGGCCTGAAAGGCCCCTGCTCCCTCCCTTGCAGCTCACGCAATCGGATGCCGGTACGCGGCCGAGTAGCGCCCAGTAACATGATGCTCCAGCTGGCGCTCAATATCGGCCAGCATGCCGCTGGCGCCGAACCTGAAGAGTGACGGCTCGAGCCAGGGTCGGCCCAGTTCATCCTTCATCAGCGCCAGCCAGTCGAGCGCCTGCTTGGCGGTGCGGATGCCGCCGGCCGGCTTGAAGCCGACGAAGAAGCCGGTGCGCTCGGCGTAATCGCGGATGGAGCGGACCATGACCAGCGAGACGGGGAGCGTGGCGTTGACGGTTTCCTTGCCGGTGGAGGTCTTGATAAAGTCGGCGCCGGCCATCATGGCCGCCCAGCTGGCGCGGGCCACGTTGCGCAGGGTCATCAGGTCGCCGGTGCCAAGGATGGCCTTGAGGTGCGCGTGCGGGCCGCAGGCTTCCTTGAAGGCCGCGATCTCGTCGTAGAGCGCCTGCCACTCGCCGTTGAAGACGTGGGCGCGGGTGATGACAATGTCGATCTCCTGCGCGCCGGCTTCGACGGAGCGGTGAATTTCGGCCACGCGCTCGGCCAGCGGGTTGAGGCCCGCGGGAAATCCGGCGGAGACTGCGGCCACGGGAATGCCCGAGCCTTCGAGCGCCTTCACAGCAGTCTCCACAAACGCGTGATAGACGCAGACGGCGCCGACGGTCAGATGCAGCTCTTCGATGCGGAGTGCCTCGACCAGCGAGCGCTGGAGCGGGTTGCGGGCCTTGGCGCAGAGCCGGCGTACGCGGTCGGCGGAGTCGTCGCCGCTGAGCGTGGTCAGGTCCATGCACGCGATGGCGCGCAGCAGCCACGCGGCCTGGGTGTCCTTCTTCACCGTGCGGCGGGTGACGTGCGTAGCCGCGCGGCGCTCCACGGCGCTCGTGTTCACGCGCACCTGGTCGATCCAATCGAGATTGAGCGGGATGCGCCGGTTGGCCTCGAGCGGGCGTCCGTTGAGGACCACGGGAACCGGATGCGCGGCGCGGGCGCCGTTTTGCGTGGTTGCGATGGGTTGAAGGGCCATGATTTATCTCACCCCATAGACCGGAAAAGCGCGCAGGGGAAAAAGCGAGCAGCCCATGCATATACGCAGAGGAGCCGGGTTTAGTATCGCAGAAATCGCGGGAGAAATCTCGCGCCGAGCCAGGGCCGCGGCGGCCCTCCCCGAGCGAGCGAAACGGGACGAATAGGCAGGGTTCCGGGTCCCCAAAAACCGGAAGCCCCGCAATCCCCGCGTCTATACTGGCTTGGCTTCGAATCTTGTCTCCGGAGATCAACCCATGAATCGAAGAGTTCCCATGGCTGCTGCTTTGTGCGCCGCGGTTCTTTTGCTGGCGCCCCTCCATTGCTGCGCCCAGGACGAGAAGGCGCAGGCCAAACCGGCCTCGACGGAAAAGAGCACGGAAGCTGCGCCCTTTCCGGACTCAATCACGCAAGGCGCGGTAACCGCGCGCGGCCAGCAGATTGCCTATACCGCCATTGCCGGCACCATTACCGTGGGCGCAACCGACGAGCAGGATGCGCAATTGGGCATGGACGGCAAGCCGCTGCCGGAGACGCAGCTCGCGCTCTCTGCGCCCAGGGATCCGGCGGAGGCGCTGCCGGTGGCGCGCATGTCTTACGTGGCCTACTTCAAGAAGGATTCCAAAGCCCAGGACCGTCCCGTCACGTTTTTCTACAATGGCGGTCCGGGCAGCTCTACGGTGTGGCTGCACATGGGATCGCTGGGGCCGAAGCACGTGGTCACGGACACCGATCAGCACCTGCCCGGCGCGCCTTACCAGCTTGTCGACAATCCCGACACGCTGCTCGACGTGAGCGACCTGGTGTTTATCGACGCGCCCGGCACCGGATTCGGCCGGCTGATCGGCAAGGATGCGGACAAGGCGTTCTGGGGCGTGGACCAGGACGCGGGCGCGTTTGCGCGCTTCATTCTGCGTTTCCTTTCCAAGTACAACCGCTGGAATTCGCCGAGATTCCTCTTTGGCGAGAGCTACGGGACCACGCGCTCCGCAGTGCTGGCCAACCTGCTGGCAAGCGCGCATCATGTGGATCTGAACGGCGTCATTCTGCTCTCGCAGATTCTCGACTTCAGCGTGTTCCTCGATTATGCCGAGCGCAATCCCGGCGTGGATCTCGCCTACGTGCTGGCGCTGCCCACCTACGCGGCCACGGCCTGGTATCACAAGAAACTCACGCCACAGCCGCCGGCGCTCGAGCCGTTTCTGAAAGAAGTGGAAGATTACGCGCTGGGACCGTATGAGCACGCGTTGGCGCAGGGCACGGATTTGAGCGACGCAGAAAAGCAGGCGGTCGCCGAAAAGCTGCATGACTATACCGGATTGCCGGTGGCGTACTGGGTCAAAGCCGGTCTGCGCGTGGATGGAAAGGAATTCGCAAAGAACCTTGCCGACGCCGAAGGCCTGACCACCGGACGCTACGACACGCGCTTCACCGGGCCGACGGTCGATCCGTTGAGCAAGGGAGCGGATTACGATCCGCAGAGCGCGGCCATCTCGTCGGCCTACGTTTCCCTGCTCAACGACTACATGCGCCGCGATCTGAAGTATGGCGAAGGCCAGACTTACGTGCCCGCGATCGATCTGTGGGAAGGTCCCATTCGCTGGGACTTTTCGCACAAGAGCAATCCTCTGAACCAGAATGCCCGGCCCGATCTCCTCAACCTGAACGTCTCAGGGGATCTGGCCGACGCAATGAAGACCAATCCGCGGCTGAAAGTGATGCTCAACGGAGGCTATTTCGATCTGGCTACGCCGTTTTTCGGCGCCGAATACGAGGAGAAGCACCTGCCCATTCCGGCATCGCTGGCCAAGAACATCGAATACGACTGGTACGAGGCGGGACACATGGTCTACGTGCGAGAGGAGTGCCGCAAGCAGCTGCATGACCGCGTGGCGGCGTTCATCAAGAGTGCGCTGGGAGGGGTGTAGAGCGGAAAACCACTGCAGGTCCTTCGACTCCGCAGACCGCTCGCGGCCGCGAGCGGTCTGCTCCGCTCAGGATGACAGCGGAGGAAATGGATGACGACGTGCGAGATGGCGAGGCGCTCAGTGGAGCATCAGCTGGCCGCCGCCTTCCTTGATGATGGCGTTGCCCTGCGCGGCCTCGATGTGCACGTTGGTTCCATTCACCGTAGCGTTAGCGATGGTCAGGCCGGTTTGGGCGCTGATGTTTACGTTGTCGAGGGTCACGTTCTCGACCGGCGACTCCGGCAGCCCGGCAATCACGCCGGCCACGGTGCTGCCCGTGGCGGTGACGTTCTGGATGGTGATGTCGTGGAAGTGCGGCGTGAGCCGGCCAACGGGCTGCGGCGCTTCATCGGCGGGCGGAAGCACCTTGGGGTAGTACTCGCTGATGATGATCGCGTTTTTCACGTCTTTCATATCGAGATTGCGAAAAATCAGATGGCCCACGTCATGGCCGCGGTCGCGATTCGACTTCACGCGGATGCCGTTGTCAGTTCCGTCGAAATGAATGTGCTCGGCGAGAATATTTTCCGCGCCTCCGGAAAGCTCGCTGCCCACGGAGACACCGTGGCCGTGCATGAAGGTGCAGTCGCGGATGGTGATGTCGGTCGAGGGCGAGTCAGGCCCGGGCGAGTTGATGGGCCCGGACTTGATGGCCACGTTGTCGTCGCCCACATCGGAATAGACGTGCTCAATGAGCACGTTCGACGAGGAGAAGGGATCGATGGCGTCGGTATTGGGTGAGTGCTGCGGCGCGAGAATGCGCACGTTGCGGATGACGACATCGTCTGAGTAGTAGGGAACCAGCTGCCACATGGGCGAGTTCTCGACGGTCACGCCTTCAACGCGCACGTGCTTGCAGTGGTCGAAGATTACCAGCTTGGGGCGCGGATGGCCGCTGCCCAGGATGCCGTGATCGCGGTTGGCCCGCGCCTCGTCCCACCAGCTCTCTCCGTTGCCGTCAATCGTGCCCTCGCCTTCAATAGCCACATTCTCCGCATTGGTGGCGCTGATGAGCGGCTGCGTGTCGGGAAGATGGAACTCCGTTGCCGGGGGATAATCGGCGTGGTCGGGCGAGCCCAGAAGCGTGGCGCCCTGGTCGAGATGGAGGGTAATGTTGCTCTTGAGCTCGATGGGCGCGCTCACGTAGGTGCCGGCCGTAAAGTGCACCGTGCCGCCGCCTTTTTGGGCGCAGGCATCGATAGCGCTTTGGATGTCGGCCGTATCTTTGCTGACGCCGTCGCCTTTGGCGCCATAGCTGCGCACGTCGCAGTTCGCGGCTGCGTGCAGCAGCCCGGCTGAGGCGGCAACGAGAAAAACCGTCGCCAAGCGGAGAAGAAGCCGACGCGGAAGAGATGCCTGCTGGTGCATGAGGAAGGGACCTCGCGAAAGACCGGTTTGCATGCGCAAACATCATAACGCCTGCGGCGCCCGGTGGTCCTACCACCGGACCCGGCGGAAAATTCCAGGGCAGCGCAACGCGAGGAACGCGGCATCCCCAAAGGCTTTGGACTTTGCGGAAGAAGATCCTGGGGAATTATTTGGGGGTTGTTGCCGCCGCGGCCGGATCGTTGACCGGCAGCCGCACAATGAAACGGGTGTTGCCGGGCTGGGATTCCACGTCGATCTTGCCGCCAAATTTTTGCGTCACGATGCGGTGCACAATCTCCAGGCCGAGGCCGGTGCCGGAGCCCTGCGGCTTGGTGGTGAAGAAGGCCTCGAAGATGTGCGGGAGCACGTCGGGGGGGATGCCGGCGCCGCGATCGGCAATCGAGACCATGAGCCAGCCCGGTTCGGTCCAGGTTTCCACCAGGATGTGGCCGTCGTTGGGGGAGGCATCCACGGCATTGTCGATGAGGTTGGTCCAGACCTGGCTGAGCGCTGAACCGCGCGTGAGGATGGTGGAGGGTGAGGCGGCGAAACGCTTCTCGACAGAGATGTTCTTGGTGCGCAGCTTGTGATTCAGGATGGTCAGGGTGCTCTGCAGGCTGTCGTGCACATCCAGCTCGCGGCCGGCGGAGCGATCGTCGTAAGCAAATTTCTTCACCGCCATCACCAGATCGGAGACGCGGGAGATGCTCTCCTCAATGGCGCAAACGAGCGAGACGCTCGAAACCAGCGCGCCCAGCCAGTTGAGCGCATCGGAAAAGCTTTCCTTATCAAATGCCTCGCGCGCACAGGCCAGCTCGTCTTTTTTGAATCCGATGCCCACCAGGGCCGGCGCAAGGGCGTAAGCATTGTCGACGCCCGTGGAGGCGAGCCACTCGCCCAGCGCCTCTTCGGCGTCGGACTGCTCCAGCGTGCTCATGGCCGGAATGTGGCAGCCGGAGAGCGCGTGCTCCAGCAGTTCGCGCATGCACTGCAGCTGCTCGGGGGTTTTTTGCTTGTCGGCATTGCGCAAACTCAGTTCCTGGAGGCGAAGCAGGTTTTCGCGCAACTGCGAGGCGGCGCGCTTGGCTGCCGAGCCGGGATTGTGCAGCTCGTGCATCAGGCCGGCGGCCAGCGTTCCCAGCGAGACGAGTTTTTCGCGGTGAAGAGCTTCAGTCTGGTACGACTGCAGACGCTGCGAAAAATCGGCCAGCACCTGGCTGCGGACGGAAGGACAGCAGGCGAGCATGGACCAGAATTCCTGCTCGCCGAAGCGCAGAAGTAGGGAATCCTGCGCAGCAATCACGCGAAAGGCTCCCGGCGGCTTGCCCATGAGCATCGGCACCTCGCCGAAGCCGTCCCCGGCGCGGGCAATCCCCGCCGCAATCCAGGTTCCGTCCTTTTCAGGCCGCTCGGCCCGGGCTTCGCCCTCGAGCAGCAGCCAATAGTAGTGGCTGGTATCGGTGCTCCCAGCCAGCATGGCGCCGGCCTTGGCCTTTACGCGCTCCGTGCGTTCCACACCGCTGAGCGCGTCGGGGGTGGTTCCGGAGAACGGGCGCGTGCGAAATAGGGTCTCGCCTAAGTCCTTGAGCAGAATCGGCTCGGCCTCGATCGGATTTCCACCTTCGCTCATCCCGCTGGTCTCAATCCTCCTGGAAGTGGTTACATCACGAGCCGCGGGCCGAAAAGCAACGGCCCGCAGGGGCTAAAGCCCCAAGTTCATGCGGCTTTTGCGGCACGACTAAAGTCGTGCCCTTTCACAATGCCAAGCCCTAAAATCCAGCCAAATACTGGTGCACCAGCTGCACCGCAATCGATCCTTCACCGACGGCCGAAGCCACGCGCTTCACCGAGCCGTGGCGCACATCGCCGGCCACGAACACGCCGGGCACGCTGGACTCGAGGAGAAACGGCTCGCGCAGCTCCTTCCAGACCTCCGGCCAGCCGCCATTTACGCGCAGATCGGGACCCGCCAGCACAAACCCCTTGTCATCGCGCAGCACGCTCGCCGGCAGCCAGGCGGTCACCGGCGCCGCGCCGATAAAGACAAAAAGCGAAGTAGCCGGCACCTGCTTCTCTCCGTCAGGCCCGCGCAGCCGTACAAACTCCAGGCGCTCCGTACCCATGGCCTCGATCACCTGGGTGCGGGTATTCACCACAATATTCGATGTAATTCCGATCTCATCGATCAAGTATTTCGACATCGTGGCCGAAAGTCCATCACCACGCACCAGCATGGTCACGGTATGGGCATATTTTGCAAAGTGCAGCGCCGCCTGCCCGGCGGAGTTGGCGCCGCCCACGATGTAGACGTCTTCGCCTTTGCAGGAGGCGGCCTCAACCAAGGCGGCACCGTAGTAAATGCCGAGGCCGGTGAGCCGCTCCGCGCCGGGAACGTCGAGCTTGCGGTACTGAACCCCGGGAGACAAGAGAACGGAATGGCTGGAAACCTCACGCCCATCGCTCAGCCCCACAAAACGATACTGGCCGTCGAGCCGCAGGCCGGTGGCGCGCTGGACCACGAACTCGGCGCCGAAGCGCGAAGCCTGGGTGTAGGCGCGCCGGCCGAGCTCCGCGCCGGTTACGCCGGAGGGAAAGCCCAGATAATTCTCTATGCGCGAGCTGGAACCGGCCTGCCCGCCGGGCGCCTCGGGCTCGACCACCAGCGTTTTGAGCCCCTCGCTGGCGCCGTACACTGCCGCAGCCAGCCCCGCCGGACCGGCGCCCACCACCACCAGATCGTAGAACTCCTGCGCCGCCTGGATGCTGAGGCCGACGCGGCTGGCGAGTTCCTCGAGTTCCGGTTCCACGAGCGCCGTGCCGTCGGCAAACAGCACCACGGGGAGGCGCGAGGCATCGAGCTGCCGCTCGGCAAGCAGCTTCAGCCCGTCGCCGCCGGCAGTCACGTCAAGCCAGCGGTAGGGCACATGGTTGCGGGAGAGAAAATTGCGCACCTTGTGGTCTTTGAGCAGCCAGCGGTGCCCGATCACGCGCAGCCCCTCGAACGGCGGCCGGTAGCCGGCCTGCCAGTCTTCGAGCAGATCGCTGACAACCGGATAGAGCTTCTCCTCCGGCGGGTCCCAGGGCTTGTTCAGGTAATAGTGAATGCGGGCCGAGTTGATGGCACGGATGGCCGCCTCAGTATCTGCGTAGGCTGTCAGCAGCACCCGTCGCGCCTCGGGATAGAGGGGCCTGGCCCGCTCCAGAAACTCGACCCCGGTCATCCCCGGCATGCGCTGGTCGCTGATGAGGAGGGCCACAGGCTCGTCGCGGGTCTTGAGCTGCGCCAGGGTATCGAGCGCGGCCTGCCCACTGGCGGCCCGCATGACCCGGTAAGCCGACCCGTATTGCCGGCGCAGGTCCTGAACCACGGCCTCCAGAACACTCACGTCGTCGTCGACTGCCAGCAGGATCGGCCTTGCCATATCGTTCCCAGTCTACCGGCCCCATCCCCCGTTCGTGTGATCCACGAAGCCGCTCGGTGCCTTCACAATGGAGACACGGACGCAAACTACCCCGTGCAAACCCATGTTCGGGAGAACAAAAGTGTCATTGACTCCCCTAAGCCTGTCAGTTAGAAGGGACTAGGACAATTTGAAGTGTAGCAAACCAGGACACTGCCAAGAGTGCGTCTGCCTTTGCCGATAGGGAGCGAGAAGGCGAAGAAACGAGAGCTTGCAGGGCCGATACTGCCGCTTGAGGCTTTCGCGGGGGCCAAGCCGGCGCCAAGGGGTCAGCAGAGACAAACATGAGCAAGCGGGGCACAAACCATGAATAAAATCATCCTGGCCGATTCGCAGGCGATCTTCCGTGCCGGTACAGCCAAGGTGCTGGCAATGGACGAGGATCTGCGTATCATCGCCCAGTGCACGGATCTCGAGCGGATGTATCACGCTATCACCACTTTCCCCTCCTCGATTGTTTTGTTCGCGGCATCGCTTCACCCGGATTTTCCGCGCTTGCGGGTGTTGCTGGAGACCACGGGGAGCCGCGGTATCGTAATTGCGGAGAACACGGAAGCGGCCGCGAGCTATTTGCAACAGGGCTTCCGCGGCGTAGTTTTCCGCAGTGTGACCGGACCTACGCTGGTGGAGTGCGTGCGCCGGGTGGCCGCCGGCGAAACCTGGATGCCGCCGCAGGTGATGGTGCCCGATTCGCCGCAGGAAGACATGGTGGGCACGCGCGTTCGCGACCGGCTTACGCCCAAAGAAATGCGCATCGTGGCCTTGATCGTGCAGGGCTGCAAAAACCGCGAGATCGCCATGCGCCTGAAAACTACCGAGCAGGTGATCAAGAACTACCTGCGCTCAATTTATGACAAGACCGGGGTGGGTGACCGCCTGGAGCTGGCCCTGTTTACCATTCACCATCGCGTGCTGGCTGCCGCGGCCGCCGAGGTGGGCAGCAAGTTGGAAGCCGAAGAGCAGGCGGCGTCTGCCGACGCAGTGGCCTAAAGGCTCCCTCTCCAAGAAGAACACGAACTCGCAAGGGATTGCCCAAGACGGGCGATCCCTTTTGCTTTCTGCATCTGAAATGAGGCATGTGCAGGGCAAAAAAAAGGGCCGGGAGTGAACCGGCCCAAGGCTCTTTCGATAGATGTAAACTGCGCTTCCGTTAGTAAACCCCAAATCCGATGTGTAACTCAATGATTCCTTGGTGTTATTACCCATGTACGAAGTTGTAGATGTGACGCCCTTTTGCCCGCATTCGAGGGCCGAAAAGCCGGGTGTTTCACCCCAGGAAAGACGCGCTTTACGGTATGAATCTGCCAGGCAGCGGCGGGTTTCTGGACGCAAGGAAAAGGCGGCGAGGGCTACAGCGGTTTCACAGTTGCTGTTTCCCGAAGCCGCAGATGCTAAGTGGCTTTTTCACCAAGAAAAAGCCACCTTCCGCAACTGTGAAATATGGCTAAATATGGCTACATGTACTGTGGAACCGCTCTAGACGGCGCGCAGCAGGCTAAAGGCAAGAATCAGCAGCACGATGAGGCTGACGATCGTGTATAGCCGGTCCCGCTCCAGGGCAAAGCCGGCGACGGCCATGGCCACACGGGCTACAGGCGTGAGGATAAGCAGTACCAGACCCGCCTGCATCAGCCCCTGGCTGTTGAGGTGGACGGCCGCCTGGGCAATGCCGGAAACGGTGCGAATCTCCGGGCCTCCAGCCACAAAGGTGCGAAAGCTCACGCGCGCCGCGTGGTTGAGCGCGAGATACACGATGCCGCCCACCGTGACCACCGCGGCCGAAAACAGCACGCCCGCGCGCAGGAGCTTGCCGATCATGGTTTCAAGGCGCTTGTCGTCCACTCCGTCTATACCTTTCCCGTAATGCCGTTCACGATCATCTCGATGGCGAGGGCCAGAATCACCAGGCCGAAGACCAGGCGCAGCGTCCTCACCCGCGCGCGCACCAGCACCCGCGTTCCGAGGAGCGCGCCGGCGAGCACGCCCAGCATCACCGGCATGGCCACGCGCGGATCAATAAAACCGCGGCTCAGATACATTCCGGCGCTCGCCGCCGCGGTGACGCCGATCATGAAGTTGCTGGTGGTGGTGGAGACTTTGAAGGGAATGCGCATGGCGCGGTCCATGGCCAGCACCTTTACCGCGCCCGAGCCGATGCCCAGCAGCCCGGAAAGCGCGCCCGCTCCGAACATCAATCCGAAGCCCGCGGGGACGTTGCGCACGCCGTACTCTTCGCGGCGGCCGTCGACAGGATAGCTGCCGCCGAGGCGCAAGCGCCGGGCCAGCGCGTCCGACTCGACGCGTGCACCGGAGCCCTCGCGATGAAGCAGGGAAGTGAGTGCTGCATGAATGAGCACCAGGCCGAAGATGACAGCCAGCGCATGCGTGCTCACCCGGCTTGCGAGGAAGGCCCCGACGAGCGCGCCCAGGGTGGTGGCGATCTCAAGAAACATGCCGATGCGGATGTTGGAGAAGCCTTCGCGCACGTACGCCGCCGCCGCGCCCGAGGAGGTGGCGATGACCGAAACCAGCGATGCGCCGATGGCGTACTTGATGTCCACGCCCAAGGCCAGCGTAAGCGCGGGAACCACCACGACGCCGCCGCCGAGGCCGGTGAGCGCGCCCAGAAACCCGGCGACCGCCGACAGGGCCCAGACCACCACGGTGAACTCGAGAGCTGTCATCGGTTGAAGATGGACTCCGTGTACTGAGGGAGTTGAATGCTGGGATCGGCGCGGAGTCAGAGCTTTTCAGCCACGCTTTTGGCCTGCGTGAACAGGTAGAGGTAATCCGGGCCGCCGGCCTTCGAGTCTGTGCCGCTCATGTTGAATCCGCCGAAGGGATGTGCGCCCACCATGGCTCCGGTGCACTTGCGGTTGAAGTAGAGATTGCCCACGTGAAATTCCTGCCGGGCGACGGCCAGCTTCGCCGCATCGCTCGTGTAAACCGATCCCGTGAGCCCGTACTCGGTGTTGTTGGCGACGGCGAGGCCCTCCTCAAAGCTATTCACTTTGATGAGCGCGAGCACGGGGCCGAAGATCTCCTCCTGGGCGAGAACGCCATTGGGAGGCACATCGGCGAAGATGGTTGGCTCGAGGAAGAAGCCGCCATCGGCCGTCTGCGGCGGTCGCCGCGGCGACCCGCCGGCTAGCAGCCGGCTTTCCTTCTTGCCCTTTTCGATGTAGCCAAGCATCGTGGCCAGCGCTGCCTTGTTGATCACCGGGCCCATGTTGGGATTCGCGGCCGGGTCGCCCAGCGTGAGCTGCGCGGCGCGCTCCCGCAGCCGCTCGGCGAAGACGTCATAGATGGGTGATTCGACGATGGCGCGCGAGCAGGCCGAGCACTTCTGCCCGCTGAAGCCGAAGGCCGAGGCGATCACGCCTTCGACGGCCGCATCGAAGTCGGCGTCTTCGCAAACCAGGATCGAATCCTTGCCGCCCATCTCAAGAATCGTCCGCTTGATCCAGATCTGCCCGGGCATGGTTTTGGCGGCGCGCTCGTGAATTTCCAACCCAACGGGCTTCGACCCGGTGAAGGCGATGAAGCGTGTCTTGGGGTGCTCGACGATCGCGTTGCCGAAGGCTGCGCCCGAGCCGGGGCAGAAGTTGACCACGCCGTCGGGCATGCCGGCGTCTTCGAGAACTTCCACAAACTTTGCGGCGATGGTTGGCGAGTCGCTCGAAGGCTTGAGCACGACGGTGTTGCCGGTGACGATGGCCGCCGCAGTCATGCCGGCCATGATGGCGAAGGGAAAATTCCACGGCGGAATCACGGCACCCACGCCCAGGGGAATGTAAAGCAATTCGTTGCGCTCGCCGGGATATTGGATGGGTGTGGTGGCCCGGGAAAGGCGCAGCGCCTCGCGCGCGTAAAACTCGAGGAAATCGATGGTCTCGCCCACGTCGGCGTCGGCCTCGGCCCAGTTCTTGCCCACCTCGTAGGTGAGCCAGGCCATGAAGTCGAACTTGCGCTCGCGAATCATTGCGGCCGCGTTCAGCAGCAGGGAGGTGCGGTCGCTGACCGAAGCGCGGCTCCAGGTTTCGAATGCCTTGAGCGCCGCAGCCATGGCCTTGTCTGCGTGCTCGGCGCCGGCCTTCTGATGCACGCCGACCACTTGCGCCGGCCGTGCCGGATTGAGCGAGCGAATCTTGTCCGCGGTGGTCAGCCGTTCGCCGCCAATGATGAGCCGGTATTCGCGGCCGAGCTCGGAGGCTACGCGCTCGAGCGCAGCGAACTGATCGCGCTCATTCTCGGGCATTTTGAAATCGGTGAAAGGCTCGTTGGCGAATGGGCCCTGTGGGCTGCGCGGCGGGATCGTCGTGGAGAGAACGGCGGCGGTGGTCATAGACACAGTTTACGGCGTTTCAGGAAATATTGTGCCGGCTCCAGCGCCGTGCCGGATCGTCGCGCCCTGATGCTCCCACCCCAGCGGCAAGAGACAGCCGCCGGGGATCCCGGGTATCGCGCCGACTTGAGGGCTGTGACTTCGGATACGCCATTTCCTAAAACGCTATAGTCCAGATGGCGTACGCAGCTTTCCGTCTGCGTGGGCAGGGAACTGCCGTGCGCGGGCAAAGCGCAAGCCCCGCCATCTCTATTGCACCGCGTGCCGGCTCTTGATCTCGCTCAGCAGAGCTTCCACCTTGTCCTCGCTCTCGAGGGCGCGGAACTTGTCTTCGAGCGTTTCCGGGCTGAGGATCTCCGAAGCCGCGGCATTTTCTGCCGCGTGCACGTGCACCTTAGTCTTCATGCGGTTGATGGTGCTTTCCGGATCAACGGCCGCGGCTGAGCGCGCATTGGTTGCGCGGCCCACCACCCGGGCGCGGCGATGCTCGGCCACCAGCATCTCGCAGTGCGCGCGGGTTTCGCTTAGCTTCTGCTCGAGCTTGCTCAGCGCCTGGCGCAAGCTGTCGGCCTCGTGCTTCTGGTCCTCGGCCTGCGCGGCGAACCCGGTGGCCAGCGCCTCATGGCTGAGCACGCGCTCGAGCGCGGGGCGAGCCAGGTCGTCGCGGCCTTTTTCCACCGCCAGCTCAGCCTTGCGCCGCCACTCGGCCGCGTGCTCGTCCTGCTCAGCGCGCTTCTTCTCCAGCAGGTGCTGGTCGGCGATGGCGATGGCCACCTGCGTCTTGACCTGGAGAAGCTGATTCTCCATATCGAGCACGATCTGTTTCAACATGCGCTCCGGATCCTCGGCCTTCTCGATCAGATCGTTCAGATTGGCGCGCAGCAAAGTGCTGACTCTCTCCAGCAATGACATGGCATCCTCCGTGTTTCTCTTCGAACCTCAAGCCATTCGTTCCGGCGTTCAACCGGAAGCAAACAGGACAAGGCCCGCCGCTACTTGGCCGCGGGCTTGTCCTGGGTTGGTTGACTGCCGGCCGGCCCATTTCCCGCGGCCGGCGGAAATTCAGACTTGATGTACTCCTGCAAGTCCCGCTCCATATCGGCGTAAAGCGCCTTGCTGCGCTCCTGGTAGCGGCTCATGACGACGGGCGCGTACTCCTTCATGATCACGGGCTGCGCGTCGAGCAGGTGTTGTCCTGCCGGCGAACGGTAGAAGGCGATATAGGCGTCCACATCGGAGCGGCTCAAGTGCCGTTGATAGAGGGTGGCCATATCGTCGATCATCTCGTCCGTCGGATAAAGATTGCGCGCGCGCTCCAGGTATTTGTTCATCAGCTTGTCAAACGCGGCCTGTTGCGCCGGAGTGAGCTGAGTGCCGCCAGGCGCCTGGTCGAGCATCTCTTTCATCTGCAGTTTGACCTGCTGCTCGACCATCGCCGGCATGGTGTTCATGACATCCTCAAGCTGCTTGCGCAGGCGCATGGCCGCAAAAAGCGCTTCGAGCTGCGCCTTCGTCGGCTGCTGATCGGGCGGAATCTGTGCGGCCGCCGCCGCGGGCTGAGCGGGCGTGGCCTGGGCCGACGCAAATCCGGGGCCGAGTACGAGTCCGAGTGCGAGCACGATGGCGATTGTTTTGGTTTGCTTCATGGTCCTCTGCTTTCTGGTTTGGCCGCGCCACGCTGCGTGCGACGCGGCCCGTTGAATGAAGAGCGGCCAGGGTGAGGCGCCCGCCGACTTGCTGACTCGCCGGCGCGCTGACTCGCTAACTTGTCGCTCCGTTCTGCGGACCGCCTCCGTTCTGCCCGTTCTTCTGGCGAATGGCCTGCACGTTGGCCATCAATTGCTTGATGTCCATGCCGCTCAGCGCCTCAAACAAGGCCGGCACCTGCGCGGCGATCTTGGTCATGTCGCCCGTGATTTTGTTCACGCCGGCAGAGCCGTCGCCCCCGGTGGAGACGATGGTGATCTTGTCCACCTTGGCCAACGGCTCGGCCATGGCGCGGACCACATCGGCCATGTTGGTGAGCAGTTTGTCCACCACCGCGGCCTGGTTCCACTCCTGGTACGCCTCGGCCTTCACGTTCATGGCCTTGGCTTCAGCCTCGCCTTTCTGGAAGATGATGCTGGCCTCAGCCTCGCCCTGCGTGCGGATGGCGGCGGCGCGGCCCTCGGCTTCCGTGGTCAAACGCGCTTTCTCGGCGTTGGCGAGGTTTTCGATGCGCTGGCGCTCGATCTCCGCGCCCTTGAGCACGGTGGCGATGAGCTCTTTTTCGTGACGCGAGATCTCGGCCTCCTGCACCTTGATCTGGCCCTCTTTTTCCACCTGCTGCACCTTCACCTGCTCAGCCATCACCTGCTGCTGCATCACGTTGGTCTGCAGCTCATAGGCTTTGTCGGCCTGCGCCTGCTGGCGGCGGCTCTGCTCGGAGAATTGCGCCTTCTTGATGTCGAGGTCGCGCTGCGCCTCGGCCTGGCGCGCCTGCGAGGCAGTCTCTGCGATCACGCGATCCTGGTCGGCCTGGGCCTTGGCGACGGCCGCTTCGCGCTGCGCATTGGCGCGCTGAATGGCCGTGTCGCGCTCGGCTTCGGCCGTGGCCACGTCGGCATCGCGCTTGATACGCGCCACGTCAGGCCGGCCCATGTTGGAGATGTAGTCGTTCTTGTCTTTGACTTCTTTAATGGTGAAGGAAATCACTTCGAGGCCCATCTTGCTCATGTCGTCAGCGCAGGTGGAGCGCATGCGGTCGCCCACCATCTCCGGCTCCTTGACGATCTGCTCCACCGTCAACTGGCCGATGATGCCGCGCAGGTGGCCTTCCATCACCAGGCGGATCAACCCTTCGCGCTGCGGCTGGGCCTTGGTGAGAAACTGCTCGGCCGCGGTCAGGATCGAGGCCTGGTCGCTGCGCACCTTGATCTGCGCCACGGCTTCGACGGTGACCGCTACGCCCTGCTTGGTATAGAGATCCTGCTGCGGGGCCACATCGAAGCTCATCAGCTCCAGGCTCAGCTCGCGGCTGTTCTCCACCATAGGGAAGATCACGGTGCCGTGGCCCTTGATCACGCGCGGCCCGCGGAAGCCATACACAACCAGCGCCTCGTTCGGCCCGGCCTTGCGGTACATCCGCGCCAGGACGCCAAAGATAATGAGCAGCACCAGCGCTGCCAGCCCCGAATACACAACGATTTCAATTTGCATTGCGTTCGTCATGGTGTTCCCGGCCCCTTCGTCCGGGAGGTTGAATGGTTGGCTAAGCCGTATTGGATCGTGGGGATTTCCTCACAAACTTCACCTTCCGTGTCAACGTCCCGAGCCCGCCTTGCGGCGGTTTCTCGGGAAGAGCTTGGCCAGAATCCCGAGGAGGAGAATCCCCGCCAGGATGGCGGAGTTGGTAATCAGCACTTGCGTGTCCGTCATTTGCGCAGCTCCTAGCTGCTAGCTTCTAGCTATCAGCTTTTCTTTCGCCGACCGGCTCGAATCGCCGAGCCTAAGATCCCGGCGAGTTGAAGGTTTCAAAATCCGCACTCCACAACTAATAGCTAGAAGCTAGAAGCTGTCTCTGCTCTCCTCCCAGCGGCGCACGTAGGCAATGCCCTTTTCATAGCGGACAACGAAGACCTCTTCCTGTTTGGGAATCGCCTCGCCATCCTCGGCGCGCGCGGGAACCGATCGCCGTGCACCCAGTTGCTCGTAGACCATTTCGCCCGTGCCGCCCGCGCGGATGGGCGCGGAGACGCGGCCTACTGCGCCTACGACCTCGGTCTCCTCGGCGGTAAGCTCGCGCTCGTGCGGCAGCAGAACGCGGGTAAGAAAGAGAAACACCAGCGCGCCTCCGGCCGCGCCGCAGAGCGCGGCCAGCAGCAGCACCACGCCGGCGACAAACGTGCCGTGGCGCGTAATCAGGTAGCCAGCTGCCCCGAACCAGCAAAGAAAAATGGTGAGCGAGAAGAAGTTCCACCAGGGCACGGTGCCGCCGGTCTGCGCGGTCTTTACGCCGGCCTGTGCGTGCGGCATATGCGCACCTGCAATATGGGGCGCGTGCGGCATGTGGCCCACGTGCATGTGCCCGCCGAAGTGGGCGCCAAAGTGACCAAGGCCGCCCAGCAGCGAGAGCAGGCTGAAAAGCAACCCAACGAAAAAGCAGACCAGGTAAAACACTTCCCAGTTCATCGCCGCACCCCCTTTCTCCGGCCCCTTTTCGGAATTCGATCTGCGACGTCGGCCCTCTTGCGCACGCCGTTCGTCTTATGCTGTGAGGCGGGCGCGCCGCGGAGCGAGGGCGTGCCGGCTTCGAGCTTCGGCCGCAGCACTTCCGCGAGCCGGCGGTCGAGGCCGGGCGTCTCCAGGATGGCCTCGAGCAGCAGCAGGCACTCGCGCGAACGCTGGTGCTGCGCCAGCGTGAGCAGCGCCTTCTTGAGCTCGGGGTCGCGGCGGAAGCGCTCGGCGCCGGAAACCAGCCAAAGATCGAACTGGTCTTCGGTGTGGCGCAGCTCGCTTTGCAGCTCCGGCGAGTAGCCCTCGGGGTCGTCGACCAGATAGCCGGGATGCACCTTGAAGAAGCCGGCGAGGGTTTGCCGCGTGGTGTTGGTCAGGTGCGGCCGCGCGCCGGACTCAATTTGCGAGAGGTAGCTCTGGCTCAAGCGGGAGCCGGTTTCGCCCCCGATGGCGCGCACCAGCTCGAGCTGGCTCATGGCGCGGCCGAGGCCGCGCAAACTGCCTTCCACCTCGCGCAGGTAACGGATTTTCTCGCCGAGCTTCATGGCCGCCGGGGCAATGGCTTCGATGGTGTGTCCCGAGTCCATTGCAAATTGCAATATGTATATCGCAAATTGCGATACTATGCAAGAAAAATCGTATGCCGCCTGTGGAGTGTACGGCAATTTGGGGCATATGTAGCTTGTTATCTGAAGCTTAGACGGAAATACTTAAGTGAGCCATTGCGCGCCCGGCTGCCTACTGGTTGACGCCGCTGGCCAGGAATCCGCCGTCGACCACCAGCACTTCGCCGGTCACAAAGGAAGCCGAGTCGGAGGCGAGATAGATGGCCGCGCCCACCAGCTCATCGGTTTTGCCGAAGCGGCCCATGGGCGTGCGCAGCAGCAGCTCCTGCCCGCGCGAAGTCGAGTCGAGCAGCTTGGCGTTGATGTCGGTGCGGAAGACGCCGGGGGCGATGGCGTTCACGGTCACGCCTTTCTTCGACCACTCCACGGCGAGCGAGCGCGTGAGCGAGGCCACGCCGGCTTTGCTTGCCGCGTAGGCGGCCACTTCCGTGAGTGCGACAAAGCTATTCAAAGATGCGATGTTGACGATGCGGCCATAGCCGCGCTCAATCATGTGCCGGCCGAAGATCTGGCTCGCGCGCAAAGTGCCGGTGAGATTGGTGTCGAGGATACTCGCCCATTCCTCTTCACCGAGATCGAGTGTGGGCGTGCGCTTGATGATGCCCGCGCAGTTGACCAGAATGTCGACCTTGCCGAATTTTTCGAGCGTAACGGCAAGAAGCTTTTCGAGCGAAGCACGGCTGCCCACGTCCGACGGCTGGCGCAGGGATCCGCGGCCGCGCGCTTCGATCTCGGCGGCGGCTTCTTCCACCTGCTGCGGCCGGCGGCCGGTGGCCACTACGTCGGCGCCGGCTTCGGCCAGGCCGATGGCCAAAGCGCGGCCGATTCCGGAGGTGCCTCCGGTGACGACCGCGGTCTTTCCTTCAAGGCTGAAAAAGTTTTTGCTCATCGGGTCTCCGTGAATGCGAGTTAGCATCCGCTGCGCGGATATTAGCAAGTTAGCCGGTTAGCGAGTCAGCAAGTCAGCGGCCGAGGAAGACGGGCGCGATGTGGCGATCGAAGAGGTTTTCGGTCACGTTCCTGGCGATCACGGCTTCATTGGCTTCAAGAAGGCTCAGGTAGCGCGGCCCCATCTTGGCCGCGATCTTGAAGCCCACATGCAGAAGCTGGCGCACGCTGGGATTGTAGTGGGGGTCACCCTCCGCGTGCCGCAGCGCCGAGGTGTATTGTGCGGAGCTCCACTTGCGCACGTCTTCGGCGGATGGCAGCTTGGCGGGGTCGATGTCGATCACGTTTGCGTAAGGCGCGCACAGCTCCTCGCGATGCGCCAGCGCCTCGGCGTAGATCTCCTTGGCCAGCGCGAGGCCCTCGCCGCCGGCTTCGGCGAGCCCAATCAGCTCTTCGAGCCACGTAGTTCCGGCGGTCTTCAAATGCACGCCGGCGCCGGTGCGCCGCATAACCGCGTGGATGGCGGGATAGATCGAAAACTTGTCGCTGCCCGAGTGAATGCTCAGTTTCAGGTCGGCGGGAAGGCCGTACTGTTTTTGAGCATACGCAATCGCCGCCACATCCAGCGCCATCTCGCGCTCGAACCGGGCCACGTTGCCCACGTAGTCCACACCCTTGTTGAAGCGGCCGCTGAACTTGGGCGCGATGGTCTGCACGGGAATGCCCTCGTCGGCGATGGCGGCGAGAATGACGAGCAGCTCCACCGGGCTCTGCGCGCGGTCGGTCTCGTCCATCGAAACTTCGGAGATGAAGTTGCCCGCACTCATTTCGCTTTCGATTCTGCGGTAGACCTCGCCCGCCTTCTTGACGGCCGCTAGAAACTTGCACGCGGTTCCACGCAAGATTTCGCGCGTAATTTCGAAGGACTCGTCGGCGCCGTCGAGCTCGATCGAGCCCATGAGCTCGGGATGCCGCTCGATGAAGCTGTCAATATCTGCAGGGAGTGCAGGCTGGCTGATGGAATCGGCCACGTCGATGGTGAAGAAGTCGCACGATGCGAGGAACCGGCCCACGGTTTCGAGGGTGATGTGGTCCGCATCGAGATAATAAGGCAGCTTCCAATGGAGAGTCTTTACGGCCGCATCCGCGGCCTGCCGCGTGGAAACGGGCTCCGAGCCGATGATGGTATGCTCGCGGTTCGACTTGTTCCAGACCGGCACCACTTCGACGCCCTTTTCGAGGGCCTTCACGCAGGCCTCGAGTTGTGCCCTGGCCTGGTGCGCAAAACGGTCGCCGACGCCCACTGAGTTTCTTCCGAGTTTCAACTTTGGGTTCGTCATGATGAATTTTTCCTGCGTCCGGGGATTCATTGGGAAAGACGGCTGCGATGGGCCCAGAGACCGAGACCCGGATTGGCGATGAAGAAGATTTCTTCTCCGTCCACGCGGTTTGCGCCGTGGCGCAGTTTGCGGGGATCGTAGCGCTCGAGCATGGCTTTCAGATCGCCGTACGCGTAACCGACGCCGGTGATTTCTTCTTCAGTCAAATGGCCCGGGCACCAGGTGATCTTGAAGCGGCCCTCGGAGCTGGCGTGGATGAGATGCGCGGCCGCACTCAGGTCGCGGGCCAGCTCCGGGTTCTCCGCGACCGCCTTCAGCGTGTAAGGCGTTCCGTGGTAACCATATTTGCGGATCAGCGCGTCGATGCCTTTGTCTTCGCCGAACTCGCGTACGCCGGGCGCAAGAATGATAAGATCGGCGCCGTCGGCGAGCGCCATGCGGGTGCGATAGACGGCCTTGTTGCCGATCCAGGTGCTGTGAAACTCGTCGGGATCGAGGTAGACGACAGCTTTCTGCAACGGCTCTTCGACAATCTCGAAGTTGACCTTGAGGCTGAGCGCGGCAGCCTGAAGAAAGCATTCCTTGTCGTCACCGATGTAGAGCCCGCGGACGGCCAGGCCGCCGCCGGCTCTGCGGCCGACGACGGTGTGCACGTAGACGATGGGGATGCGGCGCAGGAAACGGTCGGAGGCGCAGGTGAGCACCGCGCGCACGGGATTTTCAGCACGGCCCATGATGCGCTCCATGCCGTAGACCGCGCCCAGGTAGTGGCTGCGATTGATGCCCTCGCGCCCGCCGGTTCCGATCAAGATGTTCTTGGTATAGCTGGCCATGCCGATCACTTCGTGCGGCACCACCTGGCCGATGGAGAGAATCAGGTCGAATCCGCCCTGGGAGATGAGCCTGTTGACCTGCGCCGGCCACGCGTAATCGAGCTTGCCTTCGGACTGCTCGCGAATGAATGCGGCGGGCACCTCGCCCAGGGTTTCGACATCGGTGCGCCAGTTGTGCACCTTGAAGAGGCCGAGCGGAACGCCGGCAAACATGTGCGTGAGCTGCTCGGAGCGCATGGGCGTGTGCGTGCCGATGGCGGGAAGCACGGCCTTCAACTTGTCGCCGTAGTGCTCCCAGGCAAAGCGCGTCAGCAGGCCGGCCTGCGAATGCTGGCGGCTCTGATCCGGCGGCACGGCGAGAACACTCGAACGCGGGCCCAGTTTAGCGAGGCTCCCGCTCAGCAGATCCTTGAGCTCTTCCGGCTTGAGATCGGTTTCCGGGCTGCCGATGGCGCAATAAAGACTCATGCGGTGATCTCCGCCTCTCCCTGCGAATCGAGCCGCGCCGGCTCGAGCTTGGGCGTAATGAAATGGATAATAACCAGAGCCAGCGGATAAGCCAGGCAGGCGATAACAAACAGCGATACATAGCTGTGGGTGAAGTAAACGATATTGCCCGCGCCTTTCTGGAACAACACGCCACCGATTGCGCCCATCATGCCGCCAATGCCGGTGACACTGGCCACGGCCGCCTTGGGGAACATGTCGGAGGGCAGCGTGAACAGGTTCGCCGACCAGCCCTGATGTCCGGCCGTTGCCAGGCCCAGCAGCGCCACCACCAGCCACAGATGATGGATGAATGGTGCTGCAAAGATGGGTGTAATGCACAGCACGCACAGCAGCATGGTGGATTTGCGGGCAACATTGGGGCTGGCTCCGCGCTTGATCAGCAGCGACGAGAGCCAGCCGCCGCCGACGCTGCCCCCGATGGAGATCGAATATGCCAGCATGACGGGAGCGCGGTTCTGAGCGAGGCTGAGATGAAACGCCGTCTGCAGGTAGCCGGGTATCCAGAAGAGGTAGAACCACCAGATGGGATCGGTGAGGAATTTGCCGATGGCGAACGCCCAGGCCTCTTTGCTGGGCACAACGCGCCTCCAGGGAACGGTGCTGAGCTTTTCCACGGGATCGCTGAGAATCAGTTGCAATTCCGCTGGGGAAACGCCGCGATGCTGCTCGGGCCTGCGGTAATAGATGAGCCAGCCGATCAGCCAGACGATTCCGGCCGCGCCGGTCACAACAAATGCGCCACGCCACGTAATCAGGACCACGAGCGTGGGCACAACAAGCGGCACCACGATGTTGCCGATATTCGCCCCGGAATTGAAGATGCCCGTGGCCAGCGCGCGTTCGCGCTTGGGAAACCACTCCGCCACGGTCTTGATGCAGGCGGGAAAGTTCGCTGCCTCGCCCAATCCGAGCAGAAACATGGCGAGGGCGAAGGTAATGACGGAAAACGCCGCGCCGGGCAGCATGGCCGCCACGCTCCAAAGGCCGATCGCGATCGCGAATGCCTTGCGCGTCCCGAGCTTGTCTGTCACTCCGCCGGCGACCGCCATGCCGATGGCGTAAGCCGCCAGAAAGGCCGAAGTGATGTTCCCGTACGTCTTGTCATTCAGGTTGGGAATGACGTTTTCAAGCGTGTTCTTGAGATAGGCAATCACTCCGCGGTCGACGTAGGCGATCACGGTGGCGAAAAAGAGGAACCCGCAGATCACCCAACGCCAGCGCGACATGCGATCCGCCGGGCGATCGATGCGAAGAGAAGGTCCTGACGTGGTGCCTTGTGCCGCCATAAACTTTCGATGCCTGCAGAGCCCTCCGGGAGACGCGTGCGTTGCGAGAACCGGGCGCTAGAGCTTGTATGCCTTCTTGACCAACTGGTAGGTGAGCGCGTGCGCAACTTCAAAGGCCTCGTCTTCATCCAGCCGGCGCTCGGCCACCAGGCGGCCGAGGAAGGCGCAGTCGATGCGCCGCGCCATGTCGTGCCGCGCCGGAATGGAGAGGAACGCGCGCGTGTCGTCGTTAAAGCCCACGGTATTGTAGAAGCCCGCCGTCTCCGTTGCCTGTTCGCGGAAACGCATCATGCCCTCCGGACTGTCATGAAACCACCACGGGGGACCGAGGAGCAAGCAGGGATAGTGGCCGGCCAGTGGCGCCAGTTCGCGGCTATAGGTCGTCTCGTCCAGGGTGAAGAGAATGACGGTGAGGTTTTTCTCGTTGCCGAAGCGATTGAGCATGGGCCTGAGTGCATGCACGTAATCGGTGGCCTGGGGAATATCGCATCCCATGTCGCGGCCGAAGCGGCGGGCGACGAACGGATTGTGGTTGCGCACCGCGCCGGGATGGATCTGCATCACCAGACCGTCCTCCACGCTCATGCGCGCCATCTCCGTGAGCATCTGCGCGCGGAAGAGTTCTTTCTGCGCGTCGTCGGCCTCACCCGTACGCACCTTGTTGAAAAGCGCCGCCGCCTCGGTTACGGAAAGATCAGCGGTGAGCGCCGTAGGATGGCCATGGTCGGTCGAGGTGCAGCCCAATGCGCGGAAGCGTGTGCGCGCTTCCTCGAGCGCGTGCAGATAGCCGCTCCACTTCGAGGTGTCCTCGCGGCTCAGCTCGCCCAGCTTGGAGACGAGCGCAGAGAAATGAGGAAAATCCGGATCGACCACCGAGTCGGGACGGAACGCGGGAATAATGCGCGCCTTCCACCCGGAGTCGCGAATGGCCTTGTGGTTGGTGAGCGGGTCGAGCGGCGAATCGGTGGTTGCCAGCACCTCGATGTTGAATTGCTGGTAGAGCGCCCTGGGCAGGAACTCCGGGGTGCTGAGCTTCGCTGAGATGACGTCGTAATAATGGTCCGCAGTTTTTTCCGAAAGCCGCTCGGTGAGTCCGAAAAGCTCCTGAAAGGCGAAGTCCAGCCAGATGCGGGTGGGCGTGCCGCGGAACAGATAGTAGTGGCTGGCAAAGATGCGCCACACCTTGCGCGGCTCCTTCACCACCGGCTGGCCAATCTCCAGCGCATCCATGGAGACACCCTGGCTGTAGAGCATGCGGAAGACGTAATGATCGGGTTGCACAAAAAGCGTCGCCGGATCGGGAAAAGGTCCGTTGGTCGCGAACCATGCGGCCTGGGTGTGCCCGTGCGGGCTCACGATGGGCAGGTTGCGAACCTCGGCGTAAAGCGCTCGAGCCACCTTGCGCGCGCAGGGCTCGGCAGGAAACAATCGGTCATCGTCGATCAACATGCCACTCATTCTACCTTCGGCTCCACGGGCGGTTTTCCTGCTTACTTTTAGAGGTCAGACCACAAGTATACATCGGCCGCCCCGGCTGGGAAGCCCCCAACCTGTGGTAAGGTTTGGGGTAACGGCGGTATTCTCGTTGCAAGCACTGCTTTGTTCCAGACATCGAGATCCTGAAGAAGGTGGCTCCCAGATATGCCGCGGCTGAAAAACGAAGAACCAAACACCCACCGCACCATGCATGTGGTTAACCACATTCGCTCCCTGATTGAAAACGGCACCCTGCAGCCCGGCGACAAAATTCCCCCGGAACGCGAATTCGCGCGCACATTGAAGATCAGCCGCGCCAGCCTGCGCACCGGCATCGGCTACCTGGCCGCCATGGGCGTGATGAAAATTCGGCATGGCGTGGGCACCTTCGTGGCCGACGGGCCGCCCGAATTCGGCAAAGCTTCTCTGAGCTTGATGGGTGCGTTGCATGGCTTTCAAACCTGGCAAATGTTCGAGGCCCGAATTATACTCGAAAGCCATCTGGCCGCGCTCGCGGCCGAACGCGGCAAGGAGGAACATCACGCTGCGCTGGCCGAAGAAGTTGCGGAGATGTTCGCCACCCTCGACGATCCGGCGAACTATCTCATCCACGATCTGATGTTCCACCGCATCGTTTCGCAGGCCTCAGGCAATCCCATTCTGGCGGCGTTGATTGAAACCATTACTTCGGCGCTTTATGACAAGCGCCGCAAAACGGTGGAGCGCTCCACGGACCGGCGCGAATCGGCTGAGATGCACCGCGAAATCTACCGCGCCATCCGCGCGCGCAAGCCCGTGGAGGCGCGCAAGCTGATGGATCAGCACCTGCGCATGGCCCAGGCCGCGCAGGGCATGGAGCGTCCCTCGGAGCGAAAACCCTCCCCCGCGCCAAGAAGCAAATCCGCCAGGCTCGCCTCTTTGGTCTCCTAGACTTAAGCCGATTTCCCGGCCTCGCGAATGCGTCTTTCGCCTGGCAAAACAGCGCCTGCCGGAGCGATTCGAGGGCGGTGCAAAAGCCGGCGCAAACGGAGTGTTTGGTCTTCAACTTGCCTATTGACAACTGTGCATGAGAAAGATCAAAATTTTATCGCTTCAAAATGTGGTCAGACCACAGCTTCTCTCCCCGGACCCGGCGAAACCATTTCGGAGAAAATAGCCCGGCTCGGGAAGCGGCGCGTCGTTCAGCGCCTTCAACCGAATTTGCTTGGGAAGCGGCCAATCGCGCTTCCAATTGGGAGGAAACCATGATGCAATCCGCAACAGGAAATCTTTCGCAATCGCCTGGCTCATGCCGGAGCCTTCCATTCCTCGTCACTCTGAGCTGCAAGGAGAGGAAAACGCCCCGAGCGGCCGCGCGGCTTTGGGCAGTTGTTGCCGCCTTGCTTGCATTTTTGGCCACGAGTACGCAGTTCCTCGTTCCCTGCGCCTCAGCGCAGGAGTTTCGCGCCACCATCAGCGGCTCAGTGACAGATTCCTCCGGAGCCGTTGTGCCCAATGCCACGATCGAAGTGAAGGAAGCCAGCACCGGCTCCATTACGCGCACGGTGAGTGATGGCGCCGGTCAATATGTGGTGCCCTTTCTTTTGCCTGGGAACTATACGATCACGGTTACCGCGAGCGGCTTTCAGGGCCTGACGCGCAGCGGCATCACGCTGGAGGCGCAGGAACATCCCATCATCGATCTCTCGCTCAAAGTGGGCACCGCGAATCAGACGGTCACGGTGACCGGCGCGGCGCCGCTGCTTAATCAATCCAGCGCCACCATCAGCGACGTCATCTCCACCGCATCCGTCGCCGACCTGCCGCTCAACGGCCGCGCACCCATGATGCTCGCCGAGCTTTCCGTCGGCGTCGAAACCGAAGCGGCCCCGGAGCAATCGCACCCCTTTGACAACAACAACATGAACTCGTTCAGCATCGGGGGAACTCCGCTGCAGACCAGCGAAGTGCTGATGGACGGCTCGCCGGACGAAACTTTGCTGGGATCGCTGGCCTTCAGTCCCACCGAGGACAGCGTGCAGGAAGTCTCTGTCCAGCCCTTTGCCACCGACGCCTCGTTCGGTCACACCATCGGCGGCGTGATGAACCAGATTACCAAGAGCGGAACCAACCAGATACACGGTACGGCTTATGAATTTGGCCAGATCTCGGGCATTGACGCAAACACTTACTTCGACGACCGCAATGTTCCGGTGACGCCGCTGCCCGTCTTTCATTTCAATCAATACGGGTTGTCGGTCGGTGGGCCGATCTGGGTTCCTAAGGTCCTCAACGGCAGGAACAAACTCTTCTTTTTCTTTGCCTGGGAGGGATTGAAGGATTCGACGCCGGCGACCACTCTGCTCACCGTACCTACGGACGCAGAGAAAGAGGGCGACTTCAGCGCGCTGCTGGCGCTCAGCACCGCCACTCCGAACCCATACCAGATTTACGAACCGTTCACAGGCACCTATAGCAGCGGCTCGACTTCAAACCGCACAGCCGTTCCCAACAACTGCCTCACCAATCAGTCCACTTACTGCTCCGGCGTGACCAACGCCGGTTATACCCTCAATCCCATCGCCGTGAACTATATGAAAGAATTCCCGGAGCCAAACGACACGGCCGGCCAGAAGCCCGACGGAGTGGACAACTACATCAGCAATGCACCAAGCGTTGACAACTACAACGAGGAATTCGGGCGCATCGACTACAACGTGAGCGACAAGGATCACCTCTTCTTCGACTTCCGCGAGAATTTCCGCTCCCAGGTCAAAGAGGACTACTTCGGCAATGACACCAACGGTTCAACGCTGATACGCCAGAACTGGGGATCGACGCTGGACAATGTTTACTCCATGAGTCCCACCACTGTCTTTGACGTGCGCCTCAATTGGACTTACTTCTATGAGGCGCATGATTCACCAGCGGCAATCTTCTCGCCAAGCCAGTTGGGATTCAGCGGCCTGGCGAATTCCAGCCTGCCTTACGTCGAGATGCCGGTCATCAAATTCAACGGCAGCAGCTATGAGGACTTTAACAACACCGCCTCGCCCAGCTACGACCCGACCACGAGCTATCAGCTTTTTGCCGATGTGCTGAAGACGATCGGCAACCATTCGTTCAAATTCGGTTTTGACGGCCGGCAATATCGCATGAGGATCAGGAACTTCGACAACGGAGCCAGCCCCTCCGGAAGCTTTACCTTCGGGAATAGCTGGGTGACGCTGGGAACCGGCCAACCGAGCCAGACCTTCGGAGGCGATCTGGCGTCATTCGAATTGGGCCTGGCGAACACGGGCAATGACGGCTTCGATCTGCAAGCCGAGGGCGACTATCGCTCGTACTACTTTGGGACATTCGCACAAGACGACTGGCGCCTGAACTCCCGGTTGACGCTGAACCTGGGCGTCCGCTTCGATATCGATACTCCTTTTGGAGAAAAATTCGGGCGCGCGGTCGACGGATTCAACCCGTCTGCGTCGAATTCCGCTTCGGGCGCAACGTGGAATTCGGCTGACAGCGTAACCGTAAACACGCAGACGTTCAGCGTGGCGGAGGCCACGTTCAACACCCTGGGCGGACTCACCTTCCCCGGCGCGAATTGGGGCGCGCCCTACCAGATCGAAGACAGCGGCGGTTACTGGAGCCCGCGTATCGGCTTCTCCTATAATCCGCCGTGGCTCGGTAACAAGATGGTGGTGCGTGGAGGCTTCGGCATGTTTGTGCAGCCGCAGACGCTGTCGAGCCTGAATGCGTCGGGCACAGTTTCGTCCAGCGCGGAGAGCTTCCAGTCAGGCTTCAGCGCATCGACGACTTACACTTCGACGCTCAACAGCTATTACAACAACTGCGGCGACGGCGACACCAGCAACCCCTGCTCCGGCGGCACCGCGTTCACGTTGAGCAATCCCTTCCCAGGCGGGATCACGCAGCCGACCGGTTCAACGGAGGGCCCCAGCACCTTCCTCGGTGAGTCCATCAGCTTCTTCGATCCCGATCAGCACGATGCATACTCGGAGCGCTGGAACTTGGGAGTGCAGCACCAGATCACCTCGTCAACGCTGGTCGAGGCGATCTACGTAGGCAACCATGCGCTGCATCTAACCGCCGCCGATTTGAGCGGATCGGAGCGCAATCTCAATGCCGTCGAAAAACAATACATGAACGTCAATCCCTGGCCGGATTACAACCTGAACAAGGCGGCGGGAACCGCGGTCCCCAATCCCTTTGCCGGTTTGCTGCCGCTCAACAAGACCTTCAATGCGGCCACCGAAGCGTTGGGCGACCTGCTCGTGCCTTATCCACAGTTCGGCAACTCGGCTGTCTACGAGGTAAACGAGACCGACGGCCAGTCCTGGTACAACGCCGGAATGCTGCACGTGGAGCAGCGCGCCAGGCACGGGCTGACGTTAACGGCCAATTACAACTTCTCCAAGTTGATTGAGCGGGATACCTACCTCAACGACGAGGACACCACCCTTGAGAAGCGGGTTTCGCCCTTCGACCACGCCCAGCACTTCACCGCGGGCGGCCTCTACGAGCTGCCCTTCGGCCGCGGCAAAATGTTCGATTTCGGCGGCAATCGTCTGTGGAATGAGCTCGCAGGCGGCTTTGTGGTGAACGGCATTTACCAGTTTCAAACCGGCCCGCCCATCGTCTTTACGAACAATATCCCGCTGCAACCGGGCATGACCGTGAAAGACATCAAGAGCGAACCGCGCAATACCAGCGCAACGAGTCCGGCGCTCGTCAATGCCAGCACGGTCTTCGCTACCGGCAACTCGAGCTGCACTTATGTAGCTACGACGCAGCCGTGCGACGGCTCGGTCTTTTTCAATGGGCAATACTCGGGATACGATTACCGGACGTTGCCGACAACCATCGGTTCCGTGCGCGCAGACGGTTACAACAACCTGGATGCATCCATCCTCAAAGACTTCCCGATCCACGGCGAGTCGACCTACTTCCAGCTTCGCTTTGAGAGCTTCAACGCCCTCAACCATGCGATTTTCGCGTCGCCGAACGTCTCCAGCGCGACCTCGAGCACCTTTGGCTACATTACGGCGACAACGGCCAACAGCGAACCGAGACAATTCCAGATTGGCGGGCGGCTGGTCTTCTGAGCCCACTCCCGCTCCATGGAACGGCCACCTCACCGGGTGGCCGTTTTGTTTTGCGGTCGGAGATCGAGAACCGGCCTGGCCGGGGTCCTTCTCCCGTTCCGCGCCGCAAGGAAAAGGGTCAGATTCCCCTGCGGAAAGGTCAGACCCTTGGACTTCCGTAACTGCCGGCCTCGGGAGTAGTAACCCTCTCATTCCAGGAGAGCTTGAAAAACCACCCCGTTTCTCGTTGTTTCTCGCTCCTTGCGTATAACTTTCGCTATTGACAAGACTTCCTCGACTATATGAAACTGGTCGCGCTTCGAAAAGTGGTCAGACCACGGCGAGCTGCAGAGGGCGGCGTGCGGCGCCCGGCGGCACGGCACCCGACAAAGGAGCGAACTATCACTATGGAGGCAATCATGCAAAAGGGATTCGGCAAGTTGTGGAGGAGTGTGCGCGAGAGCGGGGCGGGGTACGCGGGCTGGAAATCGCTTGCGCTCCTGGCCATGGCGGCAACCACAACGTTGCCGGCGCGCGCGCAGTTGGCCGGCACCGGCACCATTCAAGGAAGCGTGACGGATCCTTCCGGAGCCGTGATTAGCGGCGCTACAGTTTCCGCACAAGACGCAGCTACGGGATATGTGACCCAGCAAACCACGACGAAGAGCGGTCTTTACAGCATTTCTCCGCTCAGCGCCGGGGACTATACCGTCACTGTGACTGCGAACGGTTTTGAAACCCTGGTGCGGCAGAACGTGCATCTGGACGGCATGCAGGTTCTTGCTCTCGATCTTGCTTTGCAGGTGGGTTCCACCAGCATGACAGTTACGGTGAACACGGCGCCTCCTGCGCTTGAAACCGAGGACGCGACCCTGGGCGGCGTCATGGAGAACGACGTCTACCAATCGCTTCCCCTGGAGATGGGCGGCGCAAATGGAGTGAGCACTGACCAGCGCAGGGTCACGGACTACGCCGTGCTGATGCCCGGCGTGACCAACAACGAGATCAAGAACAACGAATCGGACGAGCCGATGGTGGTGAACGGCAACGCCAGCGGCACGGAGATGTACGTCGAGGGCATTCCCCTGGAATCGGCCTCCGTTGCCGGCGATCCGCGCTTCATCTGGCCGGCCTTCTCGGTTGAGACCATCGATCAGTTCCAGCTCAAGACCACGGCTTACTCGGCCGAGTATCAGGGACTGGGCGTGGAGAACTTTACCATGAAGCGCGGGACCAATCAGTTCCACGGCTCGCTCTATGAGGTGATGCGGAACACAGCCTTCGATTCGGCCGGATTCATCCCGGCTCAGTATCCGACCAACTACCCCAATGCCGCGCTGGCCGGCACCTACTACAAACCGCCGGAGCACATGAACGAATACGGCATGACCATCGGCGGCCCCATCTGGCGCAACAAGATCTTCCTCTTCGGGAATTATTCAGGGTTCCGGTTCATCACTCTCACCAAGCCGCAATTTCAAACCATTCCCACGCCCGCGGAGTTGTGCGGCGATTTTTCCGGCGGTTCGACCACCGCAACCACCGCGCTCTCAGGAGGACAGGACATCTACGATCCGACAACCCAGACGCTGGGCAGCACCGGTTATTCGCGCACCCAGTTCAGCGGACCCAGCTGGACCTCAACCGGCGGCTGCGGCAGCGGCCCGGTGGAAGCCAACGTGATTCCTCAGGGTGAGATTTCTCCCATCGCCAAGTATCTGCAGAAGTGGATGGCCGCGCCTGTCAATGCGAACGCTACCAATAATTACCTCGGCGCGTATGCCTGGGGCCTGAACAACTGGTCCACGGCAAACCGGCTCGATGTCGATCTCACGGACAGGCACAAGCTGAGCGTGATCCTGGCGTCCGGGCGGCAGGGTCTGGTGGGCGCAGCAGGCAGCCAGACAACAGACGTGCTTCCGTTGCCCTACGAATACGCAAAGACCTATGCCCCCATCTCCTATGACGGAATCTTCCAGGATACGTTTGTGATCAACTCAAACCTGGTGAACCAGTTCAAATACGGTGCGGCGAAATATCACTCGCCCGATCTGAATCCTACGTATGGAGTGGCCGAGTGGGCGGCGACCGCTGCCGGCATTACCGGCCTGCCCGCTGCCGGACAAGCGCCGGGCAGCTTCCCCGATGTGAAGTTCAGCGGAGCGGATGCTCCGGCACAGTGGGGACCCCAGACGGGGTACAAAGGGAACACCGACGAATACACACTGCTCGATAACTTGCAGTGGGTCCGCGGCAAGCACTCGCTCACCTTTGGCGGACAGTTCGAGTGGATGAGCTACAACTACCTTTACGCGATCGGAGGAACCACGGGGATCACGCTGAATTTTGCAGTGACGGAAACAGCGCAGGTCTCCGGCGCCTCAGCCAGCACAATGGCAGCTACCGGAATGCCCTACGCCAGTTTCCTGATGGGCGCGGTCGATTCGGGCAGCTACACCGAATATGCGCCGGTAGCGCAGGAGACCGGCGCGCGGTACCATCCCTTCGCGTTCTACGTGAACGACGACTGGAGGCTGACCCCCAAGCTCACGGTCAATGCAGGTCTGCGCTGGGATACGATGCCGCCGATGACCGAGGTGCTGAACCGCTTCTCGTTCCTCGATCCCACCGCGACCAACCCGGTAACGCAATCTCCGGGCACGCTCGAATTTGCCGGCAACGGCACGGACAGCTGCAATTGCACCACGCCGATGCATACCTATTACGGGGACTTCGGACCGCGCCTGGGAATTGCCTACGAGCTTGGCAGCAAGACCGTGGTCCGGGCGGCCTACGGCATGTATTACGCGCATGGCGGCGGCACTTCGGGCGGAGCAACCGCCCTGCCTTCGACAACCATGGAACTGGGCTTTGCAGCCGCGCCCAATCCGGTGGAGGCCAATGTCGGCGATTCGCTTCCTGCCTTTTACCTGAATAACAGCGGCTACAATTCCACGCTCAACTCCACGGCGTTTGGCAGCGCCAACGTGGCCACGCTGCCGGCTTACAACGCCGGCTATGCGACGTACTATTCCACGGCGGCCACTGCGCCCAATAAGATTTCCTCCACGCTGGGCTATCTCGATCCCTACTACGGCGGGCGCACCCCAACCTTCGAGGGATGGTCGTTCGGCTTCCAGCGCCTGCTCACGCAGAACATCACCGCGACTGTGAGCTACGTGGGCAATCAGGGACACTTCCTGCTGCCCAGCGGTTCCGCGCGCGGCCTCTGGAACAACGAGTTGAATCCGGCTTACCTCTCGCTGGGAAGCACCGTGCTGGGCGCAACGGCTACGGCTGCCAACATGCCGTCGGGCTCGCTGCCGTATTCGACCTTCAACAGCAAGGTTAGCCAGGCGCTGTTGCCGTTCCCGCAGTACAGCGGCGTGAGCGCGCAGGTTGACTCGGTGGGCAACTCGAACTTCAACGCGCTGGAAATGACCATCACGCAACGGCTCGCCTATGGCCTCACCTTCATGCTGAACTACACCTACTCGAAGACCATTGACGACGTGGGAACCTTCCGCACCGGCTATGCCATTCCCACCGGTATCCTGGCCAACAGCGGCAAGGCCTGGCCGATCGACCGCATCGACCGCGCGCGCAGCACGCAGGACCAGCCGCAGAACCTGGTGGCCACCAGCACCTACGATCTGCCCTTCGGCAGGGGGCATATCGGCGACGGCAATGCCATCGTGCGCAACATCGTGGGCGGCTGGCGCTTGTCTGACATTTTTACCTACGTTGCCGGCAACCCGCTGGCGATCACTTCCAGCACGTGCACGGGAACATCCGGCCAGGGAACCTGTATGCCAGCCTACAATACGGCATTCAACGGTTCCGCACGCCAGAACGGGTCGTGGGGCCATGGCGCCACGAGGACGAATCTCTCCAGCACCCAATACATCAACCCCGCTGCCTTCGTGCAGACTGGTTCTCTGGTCAACCCCGACTGCACGGCCCCAGTCTCCGGCACGACAAACCCATGCGCGGGCGAAGTGCTGGGAGACGTTGCGCGCACGGCTCCGTACGGGTTGCGCGGTCCCGGCAACTACGATATTGACGGCAGCCTGCGCCGCACCTTCGACCTGTGGAAGGAAGGCCGGGTCAAGTTTGTCTTTGAAGCGCAGGTCTTCAATGCTGTGAATCACGTCTGGTTCGGAAGCTCCGCAAGCACTGCGGATGGTTCCATTGGTTCATCGGTTACTTCATCCACTGCAACGAGCGATACCACGCTGGGAACCGTGGCTGGGCAGGCCAACAGTCCGCGCCAGTGGCAGTTCGCCGGACACATCAATTTCTGAAGTTTTTCGGGCTAGCTTGTTCAAAGGAACTTGGGGGCTGGCTTGAGCCAGCCCCCGCTTGTTGTGTGCGATATTCGATAAGGAGATTCATGGTTTCTTCCAGGCGTGCGATCGCTCGCTGCATTTGCGTTTCTCCGCGCTCGCCAGCAGTCCAGGCCCGATGAAAGCTGCTCGAAGATTCGTCTTGTTACCCGCGCTCGCGTTCGCTCTCGCAGCGATTGCATGGTCCGCCGAGTTGCCGCTTTCACGGCGTGCAGCCAATGCCGCCATGGCGCGCTGGCCCGATGGGCGCTTCGTTCCCGCAGGTGCGCCCTGGGCCTGGAACTATGAGCTGGGAACGCTGCTTGAAGGCATGGACGCCGTGTGGCTCAACAGCGCAGACGGCGACGATTTCCGTTACATTCAAAGTTCTGTCGACCAGCTGGTCATGCCGGATGGCACAATCCCCACGCTCAAGCCGGAAGAGCACCAGCTCGACAACATTCTGCTCGGCCGCCAGCTTCTGCTGCTTTACGGCGTTACGCACCAGGAGCGCTACCTGACCGCGGCGACTTTTCTCTACCATCAGCTGCGTCAACAGCCGCGCAACGCCGAGGGCGGCTTTTGGCACAAGCAGCGCTACCCCAACCAGATGTGGCTTGACGGCCTGTACATGGCCGAGCCGTTTTATGCGGAGTACTCATCGATCGCCCATCGCCCGGAGAACTTTGCCGACATCACGCATCAGTTTGTGCTGATGGAGCAGCACGCGCGCGACGCGAATACCGGCCTGCTTTACCACGGCTGGGACGCATCGAAGCGGGAACGCTGGGCTAACAAGCAGACCGGTGACTCGAGCGAGTTCTGGGCGCGCGGGATCGGTTGGTACATGATGGCCATAGTGGACACGCTCGGCTACTATCCGCCGGACGATCCCGGCCGCGCACAGCTGCTGGCGATCCTGCGCCGCGACGCGGAAGCGATCGCACGCGTACAGGATCCGGCGAGCGGCCTTTGGTATGACGTTCTGGACAAGCCCGGGGCGAAGGGGAACTACTTCGAGTCTTCTGCGGCATGCATGTTCGTCTACGCGCTGGCCAAGGGCGTGCGCCGCGGCTATCTCCCCGAGAGGTATCTCACCAACGCGGAGCGCGGCTACAAAGGCGTCCTCTCGCACTTCATTCGATATGGATCAGGCGGCGAAGTTTCCCTTTCGAGCACAGTAAAGGGCTCCGGTCTTGGCGGCGATCCCTATCGCGACGGCAGCTACGCCTATTACATCGGCGAGAAAGTCGCAGTCAACGATCCCAAGGGCGTGGGCGCCTTTTTGCTTGCCAGCGTGGAAATGGAGAATGCCGCAGACGCGAAGATCGGGCGCGGCGCGACCGCAGTTGTCGACGGCTGGTTCAATTCGCAGCAGCGCACCGATGCCTTCGGCCAGACAGCGGAATTCCATTACAAGTGGAAGACCGAGGACGAGCCCGGATACTCGCTTCTTGATCATATCTTCCGGTTGTACGGCGCTGAGACCGCGGAGCTTGATGCGGAGCCGACGGTCGCGAATTTAAGCGGCGCCCAGGTTTATGTGATCGCCTCGCCCGACAATCTCGAGAAGAATCCCCAAGCGCATTTCGCTACGGCTGAGGATGCGGATCAACTCGCTGCGTGGGTCAAGGCCGGCGGCGTGCTCATGATCATGGAGAACGACACCTCCTTTGCCGACCTCGACCACTTCAATGTGGTCTCGGAAAAATTCGGCATCCACTTCAACAGCGTGCTGCGCAAGCACGTCGTGGGCGCCGAGTGGACGATGGGCCGGCTCGACTTCGACGGCAAAGGCCCCATCTTCCACTCGCCGCACACGCTCTTCATGAAAGACACCTGCACCATCTCCGTGCGTGATCCGGCAAAGCCGGTCCTGACGGAGGGCAGCGACATTTACATGGCCACGTCAAAGTACGGGAAGGGAACTGTTTTCGCCACCGTCGATCCATGGCTCTACAACGAGTACACCGACGGCCGCAAGCTGCCATCAACCTACGACAACTACGCCGCCGGCAGGGAGCTGGTGCGGTGGATTCTCGCGCAGGTTCCCCGCAAATAGAAAGATGCGGCCGATATCTCTCCGCGCAAAGTGGTGAAGAGTCGTCCCGGGTAATTTGCTTACAGTGCATCAACTGGAGATTCAAGTGCGGTTGCGTGGTGGCTTCCTTCTGTTGGCGATTGTTTCTTTACCAGCCGCTTCGACCATCCGCGCGCAGGATACGCGCCAGGTGACTGAGCCGAAGATTCCCGCCGCCTGCGCCACGCTGGATGCGGCGCTCAGCGCAAAGCACGGCGTTCTTTCTGCGGCCGATGAGCAGAAGCTCGATACAGCGCGCATTCAAAGCGCGATGGACGGCTGCGCGAAGAGCGGAGGAGCAGGCGGTGGCGCGGTGGTGCTTCGCGCGCACGGGCGCAGGAATGTGTTTCTCACCGGCCCCCTGCAACTGCGCTCCGGAGTGACGCTGGTGATCGACAAGAACACCGCGCTGGTGGCCTCGCGCGATCCGCGGCTTTATGACCTCTCACCCGGCAGTTGCGGCGTCGTAGCCGAGCGCGGCCACGGATGCAAGCCGCTGATTACGGGCGACGGCGTGGAGAACAGCGGCATCATGGGCCAGGGCTCCATCGACGGCCGCGGCGGCGCGACGCTGCTTCCACACCAATTGCCAAATGGGAGTCTCGATGTAGGAAAGGGCGACACTTGGTGGGGCCTGGCGCATGAGGCCAAGGTGAGAGATCTCTCGCAGAGCGTCTTTGCGCTGATTGTCTTGCGCAAGGTGAAGAATTTCACGCTCTACAACATCACGCTGCGCAACTCGCCCAACTTTCACGTCTCCGTCAACCAGTCGGACGGGTTTACCGCGTGGGGCGTGAAGATCATGACCCCGAAGACGGCGCGCAACACGGATGGAATCGATCCCGGCTCCTCGACCAACGTGACCATCGCTCACTGCTTCATTCACACCGGCGACGACGATGTGGCCGTAAAGTCCGGTCCCGGCGGTCCATCCGCGAACATTTCCATCCTCGACAACCATTTCTATACCGGCCACGGCATGTCCATCGGCAGCGGAACGGACGGCGGCGTGGACCATATGCTGGTCGCCGGCCTGACCATCGACGGAGCCGACAACGGCATCCGCATCAAGAGCGACCGCACGCGCGGAGGCCTGGTGCGCGGCATCGTCTACCGCGACGTGTGCATGCGCAATGTGACCAACCCACTTTACTTTTCCCCGCTCTACACCCTATTCAGCGGCGACCGGCTGCCCATCTACAAAGACATCACCCTCGAAAATGTGCATGTGCTCACGGCCGGCGCGTACACGTTCTACGGCCTCGACGCGGACCACAAGCTTGAGATCGCCCTCAACAACGTGACTGCCGATGACCAGCAACACTCGCTCTTCTATGACAAAGACGCGCAGATCACGCTCGGCCCGGAACTCGGCAATCTCGAGCCCAGAGGCGAAGGCGTGAATCTAACGCAGGCGCCGGAGGCGAAATCCGGCGCTCCGCTCGATTGCAGCGCGCGCTTTGTGCCGTTTCCTGAAGACAAGACGGCGCCGGAAATGGCGGGCAAGATTCCGCCCGAGGATCCCACGCTCTACGTTGCCGCCGACGGCACCGGCGATTTCTACTCCGTCCAGCGCGCGCTCGATATCGCCAAGCCGGGCGCGGTGATTTCGGTTTCTCCCGGCACCTATCGCGAGGTGCTCACCATCGACAAGCCGGCCGTTACCATCCGCAGCAACAATCCCGACGCCAGCAAGACGGTGGTGGTGAACGATCGCAGCGCGGGGCAGAACGGCGGCACGCTGCACTCGGCCACGGTGAACGTTACGGGCGACAATTTTGTCGCTGAAAACATCACCTTCGAGAACGACTTCAACCGCACGCATCCGCAGCTTCCCCAGGGTTCGCAGGCACTCGCCCTGTTGGTCACGGGCGACCGCGACGTGTTTCACAACGTGCGCCTGCTCGGCAACCAGGACACGGTGTACGCGGGCAGCAGGAACTGTGCCCCCGACGGGCAGAACTGCATGGCCGCGCGCCAGTATTTTTCCGATTGCTACATCGCCGGCAATGTCGACTTTCTCTTCGGCGACGGCAAGGCGGTTTTCGACCATTGCGAACTTCACTCCACGGCGCACAACGGCGGCTTTATCACCGCGCAGGCCAAGCATTACTCCGGCGAAGATTCGGGATTTGTGATCGCAAACTCGAAGCTCACCGCCGATCCCGAAGTAATCGGCGATGTGTGGCTGGGGCGGCCGTGGCGCCCCTATGCCACCGTCATCTACCTGCACACGTGGATGGATGACAAGGTGGCTCCCGCCGGATGGCGCGAGTGGCATCCCGGCGAAACGCATTCGCTCGATACTGCCTACTACGCGGAATTCGATTCCTCCGGCCCCGGCGCGCATCCCGGCGAGCGCGATGCGCACACGCACTTTCTTACGCCGGAGGAGGCGAAGCAATACGAGCCGAAGTTGTTTTTACGCGGCGCAGACAACTGGGACCCGACCGCGCTGCCGGCATCGCCGGCACAGTAGAATGGGATCGGCTCTGCGTTCGTTGTGTCCCTCAGGGGCTAAAGCCCGAGTAATCTGACTGCGCTCCTGTGGCCCGGCTCAAGCCGTGCCCTTGTTTGAAAGCCGCGAGCAGAGTTTTCTGCGAGCCGTGAAGTCGCGCCTCTTCCGGAAGTCTCGCCAAATCTTTCAGGAGAACCTATGAAGACTGTGTTGATGGCCGATCCGGTGCGCTATCCGCGCATGACCACCGAAGAACTGCGCGCGACTTTCCTGCTCGATGGGCTTTATGAACCGGGAAAGCTCCACTTGAACTATGTCGATCTCGACCGCACCGTGGTCGGATTTGCCGCGCCCGTGGGTGCGCCGGTCGCGCTGCCCACGTATCCCGAGCTGCGCGCGAGTTTCTTCACCGAACGGCGCGAGCTGGGCGCGCTCAACATCGGTGGCTCGGGATCCATTTCCGTTGACGGGAGGAGCTACGATGTTCAGAATCTGGATTGCCTCTACATCGGCCGGGGCAGCAGAGATGTGAGCTTTGCCGCGAAGGACAAGGGCGCGCCCGCGATCTTCTATCTGCTCAGTTATCCCGCGCATGTTGAATTTCCGGCGGTGCTGGTGCGCAAAGCCGAGGCCAGCCCCACGGAGATCGGCAGCGTGGAGACATGCAACAAGCGGACCATTTACAAATACATTCATCTCCAGGGCGCGCGCAGTTGCCAGCTGGTGATGGGCGTGACGCATCTGGCGCCGGGGAGCAACTGGAACACCATGCCGCCGCACACGCACATGCGGCGCTCAGAGATTTACATGTACTTTAATGTTGCGGCCGATGCGCGCGTGATGCACTTCATGGGACCGCCGGCGGAGACGCGGCACATCGTGATGCAGGACAAGGAAATTGTTGTGTCGCCCGGATGGTCGATTCACGCCGGTGTGGGGACGCGCGCCTACAGTTTTTGCTGGGGCATGGGCGGCGAGAACCAGGACTACGCGGACATGGACCCGGCGCCGGTCGAAACGCTGCGGTGAGGCAGGGAACGAGGGACCGAGGGAACAATTCTTAGCTGACGCGTCGAGGTTGCCCTTCTTTCTGTGCATTTGCCTTCGGGTTTTGCAGGTTTTCTACAGGTTTCTACGAGTTTTGCAGCGTGGCAGTTTTTGTAAGTGTTGAGATGGAAAAGGGTTAACTCGAAATTTGGATGATTTGCCGGGGGAGGGGGGAGGGGTGGCAAGTATTTGCCGCCCGATTCAGGGTTTGCAAAGGTCCCTTCCCTAGCTATTTTGCCCGATGAGGGGATAATTTTCCGCAAGCTAATGGGTTCTCGCGCGAGAGGCGCGAGGGAGCCAAGACGCTTCTCTGGAGGGCCGGGAAAGAGCTATGACGGGTTCGGGTTCGAAAGCTATTCCTCACGTAATCGGAGCCGTGACCGCAGCGTTCTTCTACGGGCTCTTTTTCTGGCGAATTGCAAGGAGCAATCGCGGGAACAAGTTCATTGAGTGCGGATTGATGGCAATCGCGCTTACGCTCGCAATGGCCTTCCTCTCAAGCCTTGTGCATCTTCCCGATTGGGCATTTGCTTCCATGCTGCTGCTCATTTTTCTCTTGTGTGTTGCAACGCTCTTCTTCCTGGCACAGCGAGCGTATCGCGCCTTGAGTGGTCGCGGAACGCGGCAAAGAACGTCAGGCAATTCTCGGCGGTAGCCGGCAAACGGCATCGCGGGAAATCGCTGGAATTTGCAACAGGCGACGAAAAGCAGCAGCAGGTCCTTCGACTCGTCCGCATTCGGCGGACTCGCTCAGGATGACAGTGCCGGGTTTGGATTCTTGGTCTCCCAGGTCCCCAAATGCGAGGGACCTGGGGCACCCGTTTTTAGGATGGCAGTGCGTGGGGGCACAGTGCTTTCCCACCCTAACCGCATAAGGCGCGGTTAGGATGGGGCAACCAGCGACGAAAAGCAGCAGCGGGTCCTTCGGCTCGTCCGCCTTCGGCGGACTTCGCTCGGGATGACAGTGCCGGATTTGGATTCTTGGTCTCCCAGGTCCCAAAAGCGGGACCTGGGGCACCCGTTTTCGTGGTGAGGTTAGGATCGATCGCCGACGACTGATTCCTGCCGTTAGACGTTGTAGGTGGTGGAGGAAACGCGGCCGCCGTGGCCGGTCCAGTTGGTGTGAAAGAACTGGCCGCGGGGCTGGTCGATGCGCTCGTAGGTGTGGGCGCCGAAGAAATCGCGCTGCGCCTGGAGCAGGTTTTGCGGCAGGCGCGCGGTACGGTAGCCGTCAAAGAAGGCCAGCGCCGTGGAAAAGGCCGGCGTGGGCACGCCCATCTCGACCGCGTGCGCAATGGCCTTGCGCCACGAGGCCTGATATTCGTTGACGGCGCTGGAGAAGAATTTGTCGAGGAGGAGATTGTTGAGGCCGGGAATCTTGTCGAAGGCTTCCTTGATCTTGCCCAGGAAACGGCTGCGGATGATGCAGCCGCCGCGCCACATGAGGGCAATGCCGCCCATGTTGAGGTTCCACTTGTTTTCTTCGCCGGCTGCGCGCAGCAGCATGTAGCCTTGCGCGTAGCTCATGATCTTAGAGCAGTAGAGCGCGCGGCGCACGTCTTCAATGAAGGCGGCGCGGTCGTCCACAGCGGTTTTTTTCGCTGGACCTTCGAGGATTTTCGATGCGGCCACGCGCTCTTCCTTGAGCGCGGAGAGGCAGCGCGCAAAGACGCTTTCGCCGATGAGCGTGACCGGTTCACCGGTATCGAGTGCGCTGATCACGGTCCACTTGCCGGTGCCTTTCTGGCCGGCGGTGTCGAGAATTTTGTCCACCAACGGCGCGCCGTCCTCGTCCTTCTTAGCGAAAATCTGCGAAGAGATCTCGATCAGGTAGCTGTCGAGTTCACCCTTGTTCCACTCGGCAAAGACCTGGGAGAGCTCCTCGGGCTTGAGGCCGAGGCCGCGCTGCAGCAGGTCGTATGCCTCGCAGATGAGCTGCATGTCGCCGTATTCGATGCCGTTGTGCACCATCTTCACGTAGTGGCCGGCGCCGTCCTCGCCCACCCAGTCGCAGCAGGGCGTGCCGTCTTCCACCTTGGCGGCGATGGCCTGGAAGATGGGCTTCACGTGCGGCCATGCCGCGGGATTGCCGCCGGGCATGATGGACGGGCCGTGGCGCGCGCCTTCTTCGCCGCCGCTGACGCCGGTGCCGATGAAGAGAATGCCTTTTTGGGCGAGAGTTTCGGTGCGGCGGTTGGAATCGGAGTAAAGCGAATTGCCGCCGTCAATGAGGATGTCGCCGGGCTCGAGATGCGGCAGCACGTGCTCGATCATTTGATCCACAGTGTCGCCGGCCTTGACCATGAGCATGACGCGGCGCGGCCTCTTGAGCAGGCCGATGAACTCCTCCATGGAGTGACCGCCTTTGACCTGCGTGCCCTTGGCCTCGTTGTTCAGGAAGTCGTCGACCTTGGAGACGGTGCGGTTGAAGACGGCTACTTTGAAGCCATGATCGTTCATATTGAGGACGAGATTCTGTCCCATGACGGCGAGGCCGATGAGGCCGATATCGCAGGAAGCGGATGGCATAGGTTCTCCGAAAGTTGAATTTTAGCATTGCGCACGACAGCATTCTTACGATGCGATCCATCGGATTTCGTTTCCGGATTGACTGCGAGGGAATCCTTCCCAGAAGCCGCTTGGCCGACGTAGTATGAGCACCGTGAAGCCTGCAAGGGAGACAATGGCGCTGGAGGGTCAGCGGCTCACGCTGGCTGAAATTGAGGCCGTGGCCATGGGCGCGCGCCGCGTGGCCATTGCGCCGGCGGCGCTCGAGCGCGTGGCCGCTGGGCGCGCATCAATCGAGCGGATTCTTGCTTCGGGGCGTACGGTTTACGGGGTGAACACGGGGTTCGGCAAGCTGGCGGATGTGCACATCCCGCCCGAGAGCCTGGCGCAACTGCAGGTGAACCTGGTGCGCAGCCACGCGTGCGGGCTGGGCGAGCCGCTTTCAGAAGCCGAATCGCGGGCCATGCTGCTGCTGCGCGCCAACGTGCTGGCGAAGGGGCTGAGCGGCGTGCGGCCGGAGCTGGTTGAGTTACTGGCCGCCCTGCTCAATGCGGACGTGACGCCGGTGATTCCGGAGAAGGGCTCTGTGGGCGCGAGCGGCGATCTGGCTCCGCTGGCGCATCTGGCGCTGGTGGTCATTGGAGATGGCGAGGCTTACTTCAAAGGAGATCGGTTTTCGGGCGGCGAAGCGTTGCGGCGCGCGGGGCTGAAGCCGCTGACCCTCAAGGCCAAGGAGGGTCTGGCGCTGCTGAACGGAACGCAGGCCATGACGGCCGTGGGCGCGCTGGCCGTGGTGCGAGCGCGGCGGCTGGTGCGGCTGGCCGATCTGGCGGGCGCGATGTCACTCGAAGCCTTGAAGGGCACGCCTACGGCGTTTGACGCGCGCATTCACCGGGCGCGGCCGCATGCGGGGCAGAGCGCCGCGGCGGCGCATCTGATGCGGCTGATGGCGAACTCAGAGATTCGCGAGTCGCACCTCGTGCACGACACGCGCGTGCAGGACGCCTACTGCCTGCGCTGCATGCCGCAGGTGCACGGCGCGGTGCGCGATGTGCTGGAGCATGTGGCCGGCGTGCTGGAGATTGAATCGGGATCGGCGACGGACAATCCGCTGGTGTTGCCTGAGCCCTCCTCCAAAACCCCAGACGGCGGAGCCGTGCTGGAGGGGGGAAATTTTCATGGAGCGCCGCTGGCGTACGCCTTCGACTATGCGGCCATCGCGATGACTGATCTGGCCGGCATCGGCGAGCGGCGCATCGACCGGCTGCTCAATCCGGACATCAATGAGGGGCTGCCCCCGTTTCTTTCGCCGGGAGCGGGGTTGCAGTCGGGGTACATGGTGGCACAGATCGCCGCTGCGGCGCTTATCAACGAGTGCCAGGTACTTGCGCATCCGGCGTCCACGGGCAATATTCCCACCAGCGGCGGCAAAGAAGATCACGTTTCCATGGGCATGACGGCCGCGGTCAAGCTGCGGCAGGTCGTCGAGAATGTGGAGCGCATCGCCGCCATCGAGCTGATGTGCGCGGCGCAGGGGCTCGAATACCGGCTGCCGCTCAAGCCCAGCGTGGAGGTGAGCCGCGCCTACGAGGCGGTGCGCGCGGTAGTGCCGCATTTGGGCGAGGACCGGCAATTGAGCAAAGACATCGACGCGCTGACGGCGGCGCTGCAGCGCGGCGCGTTCAACGCGTGGATGGAAGATTAGGGGCAGGGGTCAGGGAGCAGGTTTCAGGGATCAGGGGTCAGGGCGCGGTTGCACAGCGAGTTTCACTCAGGATGTGCGCGGGGGTCCGGAAACAACGCTGACCGGCTCCATTCTCCAGGGTACGGGGATGCCCGCGGAGCGATAGATCTCGGCGATGTACTTCATGTCCCGGAGACCCTCTTCGCCGGGGCATTGCGGCTCCAGGTTGTTCTCGACGCAATGAGAGAAATGCTCGGCTTCAGCCTGGAACTGATAGGGGTCGTGCGAGGGGCTGAGCTCGTCGAGCGCCTGGCCGCTCAACTCGCCGTGCAGGTGCACGCCTTCATAGTTGAAGGCGGGGTCGATCGCGAGCCACCCTTTGGAGCCATAGACCTTGAAGTAGCCGCTCATGTTTGCGCCATAGGTGGTGGCGCAGCTGGCGACGATGCCGGAAGGGAAGCGCATGGTCCACGCCGTATTTTCTTCCACCTCGCTGAAGCGGCTGTCGTGATCGATGGTGGAGGCGTAGGCCTCGAGGGCCGCCGGCTCTTCGCCGGTGAGGTAGCGGCAGGCATTCAGCGAATAAATGCCCACGTCATAGAGCGGGCCGCCGCCGGCGAGCTTCTTGTTCAGGCGCCATTCGCCGGGCGCGATGTTATACCCGAAACAACTGGAGATGGCTTGCACCTGGCCGAGCTGCCCGGAGTGGATCAACTGAATGGAGCGGAGATGAACGGGCTCGAAGTGGCAGCGGTAGGCAATCATGAGCTTCACATTAGCCGCCTTGCAGGCCGCGATCATAGCCTCAGAATCGGCGACCGTTGTGGCCATGGGCTTCTCGCAGAGCACATGCTTGCCGGCTTTGGCGGCGCGGATGGTGAACTCCGCGTGCATGGAGTTGGGCAGCGCGACGTAGACGGCGTCGATGGCCGGATTGTGGGCGATCTCATCGAAGTTGTCGTAGCTATAGATTGACGCGAGGGGCACGCCGTATTGCGCGGCGATCTTCTCGGCCTTGTCGCGATGGCCGCTGACGAGGCCGGTGATGGCGGAGTTGGTGGAGTTCACGGCTCCGGGCATGAAGTGTGCAGCGATGCGGCCCAGGCCGATGACCGCGTAGCCGGTTTTGCGCGGGGCAGCGGCGGGCGGAGTCTGCGCGGGAAGCGCGCGCATGAAGCCGGCGGCGAGCGAGAGCGCGCCCAGCTGCGCAAATTCTCTACGGTTCAAAGTCATCGTGGTGCGGTTCCTTTGCTTAATGGGAGTTGGGGATTGGCCGATGACTGCGACTCTAACATACGGGTGCAACGAGGCCGCCAGGCGGCGTTTGAAAGAACGATTCCTGAAGGGCTGAAGCCCGGTTTCATTTTGCGCCGTTCGTGGCCCAGCTGAGGCCGTGCCCTTGCTGCAAGACCCCCATCGATAGAGTTTCCCGGCAGCCAGTGAAGGAGTGCCCTTTCCAAGCGAATTCAAACTGCTCCACTCCTCGCCAGGCCACGGTGGTTTTGGCGCGAGGGGTGGCGGCGCTCGAATGCGCGTCGCGCTTGAGGGGATGGAAGCCGCTCGTGTCCCCATTTGGAACCATGAAAAGCTGCAAGTGCAGCGTCCGCTCCCAAGCGTTGCGGCTCAGAATTACCTGACCTGCGTAACCGCGCGTGGGGTACGAAAGCAGTATCAGAACCGCAACGGGGAGATGGCGAAATGTTGTCATAAGAGTAAACATCTTGCCGAAGTTGGTGCGCGACGAGATTTATCCACAAGGGCGTGGTCAAGGTTAACTGGCTCTGCTAATGGGGCTGTGGTAAGATACTTGCGATCAGCGGTTTGCGGTTTCTTAGCAAGCGGGAACAAAAGCGCGCCAAGTTCAGCGGAAAAAGCAATTTGCTATTGATTTTTGAAGAAAAAATCCCTAAAATGAGAGTTAATGTTGCTTGCGGACGTTGCGCACTTCCCCAAGCCTGAGTCCGCCAACCTCTCTTCAAGGACACAAAACCCAATGGCAAAGCGTCGTGGAAATCCAAATTGGGGCAAGCCGGAGCCCATTGGCCCGGTGGTGCCCACTGTTACCTCTTTCGAGCAGATTACCAAGGAATTCAAGCTGCCTCCGGATCAGTACATCCGGTCAACCCGCCTGCGCGAGTGGGCACGCCGCAACAAGAATTCCAAGTACATCCCTGAGGCGCTTCTCGAGGCGTGGGGCTTTGAGATCGAATCGACGTTGTAAGCGTGTTTTCTTTGAGATGAGCAAAAGCGCCGCCTGCGGGCGGCGTTTTTGCTGGGTGCGTTGAAGGGCGTAATGTGTTATTCGCTGCGCAATGCCTGCATGGGGTCAATGCTGGCGGCACGACGCGCGGGAAGAACCGCGGCAACCAGGGCTGCCAGACCCAACAGAGCGGTTGCGCCACCCAACAGCAGCGGATTCCAGGGTCTGACTCCGAAGAGCTGGCTGGCGATGAGATATCCCGCGCCAATGGCCGCAGGGATGCCGATGGCCAATCCGATACCGACCTGCAGGAACGCGCCGCGCAGCACCAGGGCGACCACGGAGCCGCGATCAGCGCCGAGGGCCATGCGCACGCCGATTTCGCTGGTGCGCTGCTCCACGCCGTAGGCGGTTACGCCGTAGAGGCCGACGGCTGCCAGCACCAGCCCTACAGCGCCGAAGAGCCAGGTAAGGCTGGCGATCATGTTCTGCTGGTCGAAGGTTTGGTCGATCGCCCTCGAGTACGGCACAACGTCGTACAACACCAGGTTGGCATCGACCTGGGCCAGGGCTCGCTTCACCTGCGCGGGCATATCCGGCGGATGCCCCGAGGCCCAGATGACGATGCTATATAGGTTCTGCGACCAGATCTCGTAGCTCTCGATATCCGGCTGATTGAAGTGGACGAGCTGCGCCTCCGGGATGTAATACATGGCACGGTCAGGCTCTTTGAAGGCCCAGTTCACGTAGTGAATATTCTGGACGACGCCGACAATCTCATAGGTGCCCGCATTCTCGACCGGTCCCGGACCGAAGTGCTGCCCGATAGGATTCCGGTTTGCGAAGAAATTCTTGACAAAAGCTTCATTGACGACGGCTACGGGCCGCGTATTTTCGTTGTCGTCTTCGGTGAGGGGACGGCCCATACGCATGTTCGCGCCGATGGTATCGAAGAAGCCCGGGGTGACACGAGTCCAGTCGGCAAAGTAGTCATCCTTGGGGCCGGGCTCGGGTTTGCCCAGAACACGAACACTGCTGCCCCACTGGTCGCCGCTCAAGGGTGCGTAGGTGGCGGAGCTGACGCTGCGCACGCCGGGAATGGCGCTGAGACGATCCTGAATCTGGCGGAAGAGGGGAACGAGTTGCTCCTGCTTGTAGTTGGATAACAGGGGATTGATGTAGGCGAGATAGCGGCCGTCGGGATCGAAGCCGAAGTTCTGATTCTCCAGATTGTGCAGACTTCCACCGAGCATGGCCGCGGCGCTCAGCAGCACCAGCGAAATGGCCGCCTGCGCGACGACCAGGGCGGTCTGCGCCCAGTGGCGCCCGCCGGCCACGGCGCGCTTGGCGCCGCGCAACGCCTCCACCGGCTCAGCGCGCGAGGTCATCCACGCGGGTGCGATGGAGAAGATCATGCCGGTCAGCAGGGAGACTCCGAAGGCAAACAGGAGAACTGAGATGGACGGCGATGCCTTCACCGGAATCCACGTGACTTGCCGCGTGGAGTGAAAGGCGAGGTAGAGGATCAGACGCGCGCCCGCCCACGCGACCACCAGGCCGGCCGCGCCGCCGATGAGCGAGAGGGTGATGCCTTCGAGCAGAGCATCTCTCACCAGGCGGCGGCGCGATGCACCCAAAGCCACGCGTACCGCAATCTGCTGCCGGTTGCGGAGCCCGCGCGCCAGCAGCAGGTTGGCGATGTTGGCGCAGGCCACCAGCAGCACGCAGAGCGCGGTGACCAGCAGCAGGAGGAGGCCTTGCTTGTAGCTCCTGCGCAATTGCGAGAAGCCCGCGCCCCCGGGCGACAGGCGCAGAGACTGCTTTTGCCACACGGCCGTTTCCTGCGGAGTCATTTCCGGCAGATGGCTGGCCAGCCAACCGTGCAGTTCGCCCTGAAGCTGCGCCTCAAGCGCTTTTGGATTGGTTCCGGGGCGCACGCGGCCGATGACGTCAAGCCAGTCGACGCGCGAGTCTTTGAGGCGTGAGGTTGCACCATCGATCAGCGGCTCGGCGGTCAGCGGCATCCAAAAGTCCGGCATGCCCCAACTCACCATTTTCGCTCCGATGAAAGCCGGCGGGGTGACGCCAACGATGGTGAAGGGATGTCCGTTGAGTTCGAATACGGAGCCGATCACGGAGGGATCGGAGCCGAACTTCTCTTCCCAGGTGTGGAAGCTCATCACGGCGACCGGCGACGCGCCTTCCTGGTCGTCTGCGTCGGCAAAGAGCCGTCCCCGCCAGGGCGAAATGCCGAGAGTCCGGAAAAAATTGCCGGAGACATACTGGCCGTTGGCGGTGCCGGGCGTGGCAGACGATTCCGCGCGCCGCACACCCAGCGTGGCGTTCCCGGCCTGAAGGGCAGCCAGGTCCTCAAAAGCCGGCGTGTTGGCGCGGAACAGCTTGTAGGCTTCCCAGGGGTAAAGGCTCCAGTCGCCGGGCTCGTCGTTGTTGTTGCCGTCCTGGCTGAATCCGCCCCAGTTGCAGCAGCGGGCCTGGTCGCCGATGCGCCAGAGCTGATCGGGGTTGGTGACGGGCAGCGACTCGAGCATCACCTGTTGAACGAGGGTGAAGATGGCGGTGGTGGCGCCGATGCCGAGCGCCAGCGTGAGCACAGCGGTGAGGGTGAAGCCGGGGGATTTGCGGAGTTGCCGCAACGCATACCCGAGATCAGCGAGCATGGGTTCTCCCGTACAACGGATGACGAACTATTGCGAGCGTGCAGTTGAGAGGCCAGCGCCGCAGATTGAAAGGAGGGAGCTTATGCAACCAGAGACAGAATAGCGTGTTCGGAGCTGAGACCGGTTGTTCGAAAGCGGACAATGAAGCGGTTTTGACGAAGCGGAGCCGACTTCCGATTCAGAATGCGGACGAGAAGGGGAACTCGCCGATTTGGCGCCAGCAGGACGCTGTTTCACTCCGATCGCAAGGCTTCAACCGGATTGGTGGAGGCTGCGCGAGCGGCAGGAAGAAGGGCAGCGGTTAAGGCAACGATCAACAGGGCCGACACGGACACGCCGATGGAGACGCCGTCAACACTGCGGGTCTCAAACAGGAGCGAGCTTGCCAACCGGGCGCCGGCGAATGCGGCGATCAGTCCCGCGAGAACTCCGATAACCGTGAAGCTGGCAGCATCCCGCAGCATCAGCAGCAGGATATTTGCCCGGCTCGATCCAACCGCCATCCGCACCCCAATCTCGCGCGTACGCTGGGTGACGGTATAGGCGATAACACCATAAATGCCGATGGCTGCGAGCGCCAGCGCCAGCAATGAAAAGATGCCGAGCAAAACAGCGATCATCCTCTGCCGCGCCAGGGAGCCGGAAAGGACCTCGCCGATGGTTTCAACGTGATAGATCGGCTGCGTGGGATCAAGGTCTCTCACTGCATTGCGCACTACGGGGACTACGCCGGCAGGATCGGTAATGGTTCGGATGAGAAGCACCGCATGCACACCGAAGTAAGGGAAATAAAGCATGGGCTCGGCCTCGGTCTCGACCCCCAAATCGCGAGCGTCCGTGACCACGCCGATGATTGGCATCTTCACTGGATGAGGAGTTAAAACATTGATAAGGATGCTTGACGTCAAAGGGTCTCTGCCTGTGAGATAGCGCCGGGCAAAGGCCTGATTGACAATGATGACATCCGCGCTGCTGTCTACATCTTTTCGTGCAAACAGTCTGCCCTGCTTCAATAAAAGACCCATGGTCTCGAAGAATTCCGGGCTGACAGAACGAACTTGCTCCAGCGGCAGGGCGCCCGGCGCAACAGGAGGCGCATCCGCAATCAGGAATCGCGTCATCACGTGAGATGGCTGCAAGGGAAGGACGTCGGTGGTCCCCGCCGACACGATTCCGGGCGACTGCCGAAGCTTGTCGATGAGGCTTTCGAAGAAACGGTTCGTCGCCGGACTTCCGTCCTGGTATCGAGGCTGGGGCAGCGTGATCTCCAGGCTGAGCAGGTGGTCGGTGCGGAAGCCGGGATTGACGGCGATGAGTTTTTGAAAGCTTCGGATCAGCAGCATTCCCAGAAACAGCACGACAACGGCAATGGCAATTTCAGTGGAGATGAGCGCATTGCTGCTCCAGCTTCGGCGGCCAGTGCTGCCGCGGCCGCCGGGACGCAGCGAATCGGCCAAACTGTCCGGCTTCATCCTCATGGGCAACAGCGCGAAGAGGAAGGCCGTGCACAGACAGACGCCCAAGGCTACAAACAGGACCGGGACATTCAGTTCAATCGATTGGATCAACGAGGGATCTGCTCCCGCCGTATGTGCAAATGCCACGCGCAGAAGCGGGAGTGTCAGCGCGGCAAAGCCCGTCCCCAGTAATCCTCCCAGCAGACACAGAATCAGCGTTTCTGACAGGTGCAGGGAGAGCAGACGAAGGCGGCTTGCTCCCAGCGCCTGCCGAACGGCGATTTCGCGTGCGTGAGCTGCGGCGCCCACCAGCAGAAGGTTGGCGACATTGGCGCACGCGATGCACAAAACCAGGACAACGCAGCCGAGAAGCATAAGGATAGCGGGACGCAGCGATCCCACAAGCTGCTCACGCAGCGGAGCCAGCAGCACGCCGATGTTTCTGTTGGTGGCGGGGTAGGCCTGCGCAAGTCTCGCCGCAATGGTCTGCATGCCGGCTCGCGCCTGTGCCAGATCAACGCCGGGCTTGAGCCGCCCCAGGACGTCGAGTGTGTGCCACAGGCGCATGGTCTGCGACTCTTTGTCCATCAACGAGAGCGGCATCCAGAATTCGCCGGAGGTGGGATAGGCTCCTCCGGGCGGAAGCACACCGATCACCGTATAGCCGACATCGTTGAGAACGATGTTGCGGCCAAGGATGCCGCGATCGCCCGCAAAGTAGCGCTGCCAGGCTTCAGCGCTGAGTACAACCACGTGATTTGCGTTGGGGGTGTCATCGTGTTCCACAAACGTGCGCCCCAAGAGGGGAGCTACGCCGAGAAGCGAAAACAGGTTGCTGGATGCGAGAACGGTGTGGACCTGTTCCCCATGATCTGCCACAACCAGCGACATGGTGCCTGGATCCGCGACGGAATATGCGGCCATCTGCTCGAAGTTCGTCTGCTGTCTCCGCCAGTCCTGATAGTCGAGGAAGTTGACCTCAGCGCCACCAACAATCTGGGGATGCGTCTCATAGAGACCGATGATGCGATCGGCGTGCCGAAAGGGCAGCGAGCGGAGCAGCACGGCATAGGCCGCGCTGAAGATGGCGGTGGTGGCGCCGATACCGAGAGCGAATGTGAGAATGGCCGTGACGGTAAAGCCGGGGGATTTGCGCAGTCGACGGAGCGCGTGACCCAGGTCAGCCAGCATGATTTCTCCCGTACAACCGGTGACGAACCATTGCAAGCGTGCAGTTGAGAGGCCAGCGCCGGGGATTGAAGGGAGGGAGCCTATGCAACCAGAGACAGAATAGCGCGTTCGGAGCTGAGACGGGTTGTGCGAATGCGGACAAGGAGGGTGTGGTTGATGGCCCGGCCGAGGCCGTGCCCTTGTTACAAGACCCTCTTCGATAGAGTTTCCTGGGCGGCCTGAGTGTCCGTTGACTTTCAACGCGGAATCAAACCAGCCCGCTGCCCTTTCTGGCGTTTGCTTCCTGAATCGGCGAGAATAAAGAAGCGCTATGCCCAACACTGCACGCACGCTTGAACCACCGTTTACCGATGTGCCTGGGGCGCTCGACGAGATTCGCGCGGGGCGCATGGTGGTGGTGGTGGACGACGAGGACCGCGAGAACGAGGGCGACCTGACGCTGGCCGCCGAGCACGTGACGCCGGAAGCGATCAACTTCATGGCGAAGTACGGGCGCGGGCTGATCTGCCTGGCGCTGACCGAGGAGCGCGCCGACCATCTGCGCCTGTTTCCCATGACGCAGCAGAACACGTCGCGCTTCGGCACCGCGTTTACGGAGACCGTGGAAGCGCGCGAGGGCGTGACCACGGGGATTTCGGCCGCTGACCGTGCGCAGACCATTCGCGTTGCCATCGATCCCCAATCCACCTATGCCGACCTGGTGCGCCCCGGCCATGTTTTTCCCTTGCGCGCTCGGCGCGGCGGGGTGCTGGTGCGCGCGGGGCAGACCGAAGCTTCAGTGGATCTTGCGCGGCTGGCCGGGCTTTTTCCCGCAGGCATCGTCTGCGAGATCATGCGCGACGACGGCGAGATGGCGCGCATTCCCGACCTGATCCCGTTCTGCCGCGAGCACGGTTTGCGCATGCTCACCGTGGCCGAGCTGATCCGCTACCGGCTGCGCCACGAGCGCTACATCGTCCGCGCCGGCGAGACCGCGATCCAGACCCGCCATGGCGAGTTCCGCATGATCGCCTATGAGAGCCAGGTGACGGGCGGGGAAAGCCACATTGCGCTGGTGCGCGGCAACCTGTGCCCGGAGTGCCCGGCGTATAACGAGGGCCCTGCGGAAGTGAGCCGCCGCGCGCCCTGCCCGCATCCGGTGCTGGTGCGCGTGCACACGCGCTGCACCGCCGGCGAGGTGTTTGCCGCCGAATGCCGCTGCCACGAAATTCTCGATCAGTCCATGCGCATGATTGCCGAAGCGGGCTGCGGCGTGGTGCTCTACCTGCACAACACCTGGCGCGGGTTCGAGATCGACCACGCACCGGCTGAGGCGTTCGGGCAAGTTTTTGGACCCGGCGGAACGGCCGCGCCCCAAGGAACATCGGCGCCGCAGGTGGGCCGGCTGATTCTGCACCATGAATTGCGCGCGCGCGAGGGTGCGCAGGCGCGCAACGGGCGCATTTTGCGGGCCATCGGGCTGGGCGGGCAGATTCTGTCGGATTTAGGCATTCAGCGCATCCGCCTGCTTTCGAACACGCCCATCCACATTCCCGCGCTCGAGGGCTTCGGCCTGGAGATCGTGGAGCAGGTGCCGATCCCGGTGGAGGAGTGCAGCCGGGTGTAGCGTGTCGTCCCCGATATTCATTGCGCCAATCGGCGGTCCGAAATGCAGGTTCTTCGACTCGTCCGCCTGCGGCGGACTCGCTCAGGATGACAGCGCAAGTTATGCCGCAGTCGTCGCATTCAGCTTAATAAGGCCCTCGCTCCACGCTACTCGTTGCGCAGGGCGACCATGGGATCGACGGCGGCGGCGCGGCGCGCCGGCGCCCATGCGGCTACAAGAGCGATCAGACAAAAGAGCGCAGGGACGAGCGCGTAGGTGAGGGGATCGAGGGGGCTGGTCTCGAAGAGAAAACGGCGCATGAGGCGCGTGGCGGCGGCTGCGCCGGCGATGCCGAGGATGGATCCGCTCACGGCCAGCGCGAGGCTTTCGCCCAATACCAGTTTGGCAATCTGCAGGCGGTTGGCGCCCACGGCCAGGCGCAGGCCGATCTCGCGCGTCCGCCAGCTCACGGTATAGGAGATGAGGCTGTAGACGCCGATGCTGCCGACGAGTATGGCGAGGCAGCCGAATGCCGAGAGCAGCAAGGCGAGGGAGCGGGGTGCGGCGGTGGACGAAGTGATGACGCTCTCAAACGTGCGCACCCTGGTGACAGGAACCGTGGGATTGAGCCCGGCGACCAGGCCGCGGAGATTGCCGGCAAGCTCAGAGGGCGCAAGACGGGAGCGAAGCAGGATGTTCATCTCCGGCTTTTCGTTGGCGGGCGCCATGGGGAAATACGTCTCCCATCCTGCGTCCTGGGCCAGATTCTGGTGGCGGGTGCAGCTTACTACGCCGACGACGATCGCGGCTACATTTCGATCCATCAGCGTGGGCGAGGGCTCGTCAGAAACATTCTCGATGTGCTTGCCGATGGGGTCCTTGCCCGGCCAAAGCTGTTGCGCTTCATCCTGGTTGACGATGGCGGCGCGCGTAGTGCCCGATTGATCCTGCGTGCTGAAGAGCCGGCCGCGCACCAGGCGGATGCCCATGAGCTGAAAGTAGCCGGGGGAAACGATGCGGCTGGAGGCCAGCAGCGCTCCCTGCCTGGGATCGCGCGGGTGATTCTCGGCATCGAAAACGAACCATTGATCGTATCCGGAGAGCGGCAGGCGATCGACCATGGCCGCCTGCTCCACGCCGGGCATGGCGCGCGCGCGGTCGACGAGGGTCTCGAAGAAAGCGAGGCAGGAGCCTTTGACGGCGCAATCCTCGCGGACGGTGCTGCGGTTCATGGAGATTTGCGCGGTAAGGGTCTGCGCGGAGCGGAAGCCCGGATCCGTGGCGGCGAGGCGGTAGAGGCTGCGCAGCATGACGCCGGCGGCGATGATGACAACCACGGCGAGAGCGATTTGCCCCACGACCAGAAAGCGGGAGACGCGGAAGCGATGAGCGGCGCCAACCAAGCCGGCGGCATTCTGCCGCAGGCCTTCGTTGAGGTCAGTCTTGCCCGCGTGGAGTGCGGGGACCATCCCCGAGAGAATGCCGGTCAAAAGCGAGACGGCGGCGGCGAAGAACAGCACGTCGCCATGGAGGGCGAGGTTGGCGAGGCGCGGCGTCTCGGCCGGCAGCAGGCTGCGCAGGGCGCTGAGGCTGATGCCGGCCAGGAGAACGCCCAACGCACCGGCAAGAACGGCCACCACGGCGCTCTCTGTAAGCAACTGGCGAACGAGGCGCGTGGTGTTGGCGCCCAGCGCGGAGCGCAACGCCATTTCGCGCTGACGGGCTGAAGCGCGCGCCAGCATGAGGTTGGCGACGTTGGCGCAGGCCACGAGCAGCACCAGCCCGACGGCGCCGAAGAGCAGCAAGAGGCGCGGGCGCGCGTCACCGACGATGGATTGAAGCAACGGCACCACGGATACATCGCCGGCCCAGTTGTCGGGCATCTTCCAGGGAAAGACGGTGAGCATGGCGCGGTGCAGGGTGGCAATCTCAGCCTGCGCCTGGCGGGGCGAAACGCCGTCTTTGAGACGGGCGATGGCCTGGTACGTAAAGTAGTCCCAGGGATCGTAGGGAACGCCGGGGTTGAAAGAAATGGGAATCCAGAACTGCGTGTCGTAGTCAGGGAAATGGACCTGAGGCGGAGCCACGCCAAGGACGGTGCGATTGATGCCATCGAGCAGGAGGGTATGGCCGACGATGGCGGGGTCGGCCCCGAAATGCTGCTGCCAGAATCCGTAGCTGAGCACAATGACGTGGTCCTGGCCGAACTGCTCCTGATCGGGGGTGAAGAAGTTGCCGAGGACGGGCTCCACGCCCAGAGTGGTGAAGAGATTCACGCTGACCACGCTGCCGAAGGCGCGGTCGGAGGCTCCGCCAGAGTCGAGGTTGTGCTCTTCGTTGGGCGTATAGGCGGAGACCGAGGCGAAACTCGTGACGCGGCGCGCGTATTCGCGAATCCAGCCTTTGGGGTAAGGATTGGAGGTCGCGCCGCCCTTGAGCTGAACGAGCCGGTCAGAGCGGGGATAGGGAAGCGGCTCAAGCAGGATGGAATCGATGACGCTGAAGATGGCGGTGTTGGCGCCGATGCCGAGGGCAAGAGTAAGGATGGCGACCACGGCAAAGCCGGGGCTGCGCTTCAATTGACGGATGGCGTAACGGATATCCTGGACGAATCTGCCCACCTGCTGACCCCCATCGGAATTTGTCAGAGAGACTCACTGCACATGCGCAGCCAGAGGGGACCTTGGCTAAACCATGAGCCTGGAGCGAGTTGGGTGCAACGGGGAGGGCTCGAGCTGCGCCTTTGCGTCCGATGACGATTCCGGGCGTCCGGAATCGGACAGGCTCAGTCTTTCTGCAGTCGCCAATCTTGCCCAGCGGCGCTGCCGCCGCCGTTCCCATGTTCAGGCTGGCACAGGCGCGAGACGGCGCTGTCGAGCTCCATGTCAAGCTCGCCGGGGGCGACCGCGTCACTCTTCGATTCGCCCTGCGGCGAAAAACGGTGTTCAAGGAAATGAAGATTGACCCGCGAGAGCGTTTCGTTGATAAAGATCGAGGGGTGCGCGAGCAGGCCTTGCCGCAAGGCCTCGCGGGGCAGAGTGTCAGCGTGATACTGGCAGATGCCCCCCATCTGGGGGTGCTGGCGGATGAACGCTTCCAGGCGCAGTTCGTACTCCAGCAGTTTGGAGAAATTTTTCTCCGGCCCGAACTCCCAGGTCATGTCTCCCGTGGCCCAAAGACCGGCGAAGCCAATGCGCAGGGCGTCGTCGAGGGCGATGGCCAGTGTCTCCATCATCCAGTCCACGTCAAAGCGGTTATCTTCCGTGAGGTGGCTCAGCTCGGAAGTGAGCACAAGGCTGCCGCGCTCGGTCTCGCCGGCCACGTCGACCCCGGCTGCGGCCAGGTAAGAGCGCATGCCGGCCACCATGGGGCCGCTGTTTAGATACAGGCAGCGGAAGTTTTGCCCGAGTTTCTCGCGCACGACCGCGGCGAGGGCTGTGAGGTGCCGCGAGGGAGGGCCTTCGTAGATGAGGCACTGGTGGCGCGCGCCCGGCTCCATACGGGTGATTATAGCCGGAGTTTGGCGCGACTCCGGCTACGCGAATGGACGAAGGTCACATAGTTCGTTATTGGGGGCAGCGGGCGGCGGCGCCCGTCAGCGCGAGTAGTCGAAAATGCCGCAGAGGTTGCTTGCGTGGGACAGCGCGTCCACGGTGAGCACCGGCATCGCCGGTGCGGAAAAGAACGCGACCTGCAAAGTGCGGCCTGCGGTGTAGGTGACCATCCACTGCGTGTCGTCGCTTCCGCAGAGGGTGTTGCGGTGCAGAAACTGCTTGTCGGCCGGAATATCGAGCCGGTAAAGGTTGCCGGTGAAGTTTGCGTTGCTGTCCGCGTCGAAGACGGCGCTCGCCTCTTCCGGCTTGAGGGCGCGGATTTGTGCGAGAGGGAAAGTTGCGAAGTTGATGGTGATTCTGTCTGCGGTGATGCGAATGTCGCCGGTGATGGCGACGGCGTTGGTACTGGCGGCGCGCCAGTAGCCGGCGTCCTGCGCCGCGGCGGGAAGGGAAGCGGCGAAGGCGAGAAGCGCGGCTGCGCAGAAAGGAAATCGGCTCTTCATGGTCCTGGGCTACCAGCCGAGTACGTACGCGAAGACCAGCGGAGCGACGATCGACGCGTCGCTCTCGATGATGTACTTCGGGGTCTTTTCGCCGAGCTTGCCCCAGGTGATTTTTTCGTTGGGCACGGCGCCGGAATAGGAGCCGTAGCTGGTGGTCGAGTCAGAGATCTGGCAGAAGTACGCCCACAGGGGCACGTTTTCGCGCTGCAGGTCCTGGTGCAGCATGGGCACCACGCAGATGGGAAAGTCGCCGGCGATGCCGCCGCCGATCTGGAAGAAGCCGAGCGGGGTTTTCTCTGTCGTCCGCGTGTACCACTCGGCGAGCTCCATCATGTACTCGATGCCGGTGCGCACGGTGTGCACTTTTTTGACATCGCCCGAAATGCAGTGGCCGGCGTACATGTTGCCGAGGGTCGCGTCTTCCCATCCGGGCACGAACATGGGCAGATTTTTTTGCGCGGCGGCCAGCAGCCAGCTGTTTTTGGGATCGATCTGGTAGCTCTTCTCGAGCACGCCGGAGAGCAGAATCTTGTACATGAACTGGTGGGGGAAGAAGCGCTCGCCGGCCTTGTCGGCTTTGACCCACTCGGCCAGCACCTCGTTCTCGATGCGCCGCATGGCTTCCATCTCCGGGATGCAGGTGTCAGTGACGCGGTTCATGTGGCGCGAAAGCAGCGCGGCCTCGTCGGCGGGCGTGAGGTCGCGGTAGTGCGGGACGCGCTCATAAAAATTGTGCGCGACGAGATTGAAGACGTCTTCCTCGAGGTTGGCGCCGGTCGAGCAGATGCCGTGAATCTTGTCCCGGCGAATCATCTCGGCCAGCGAGAGGCCCAGTTCCGCGGTGCTCATGGCGCCGGCGATGGTGACAAACATCTTGCCGCCCGAGGCGAGCAGCTTGATGTAGCCTTCGGCCGCGTCAACCAGGGCAGCGGCATTGAAATGACGGTAGTGATGCTTGATGAAGGAAGTAATTGCAGACATGATCTCTTGCGGCGAACTCCACTTCCTAAGCTAGCACACGCAGATGTGCGGGTTTGTGAATCGTGGAGCAGAGGCGAGAGCGCAGAAAACAACGAGGCCGCCGGAAGAGAACCCGGAAGCCTCGGTGCGAAGAGTATTTGTGCCCTCGCAGCTAGTTTGGTGAATCGAAGAACAACTGCATATCCTTCGACTCCGTCCGCCGCGGCGGACCGCGCCCGGGATGACAACACGAGTTGTGCCGCAGACTTCAGATTCAGGCCGCTAGAAGCGGAGGGTCGGGCCCACGGTCACGCGGAGATTGTTATAGGCTCCGTTGTTCATATAGATTTCATCGCCGGCTTCAAGCCGCATTCCAACCGGGCCCCGGAAGCCTTCGAAACCTCCGCCGGGATAAAAGGCGAGATGCGTTCCCGAGCCGCCTACGCCGGAGATCGCGTTGTTGAAATGCGCGCCGGTCACGTTGTCGGGGTTGCTGGTGCTGAAGTCAAGGAAGCCCAGCTTGCCGGTAACAAAAGCGCGAAAATTGCTTGAGGTCCCAATCTGGAATTTGGGGCCAAACAAGCCGCTTACCGGGCGGATTCCCGTGGTAACGAACGTAGTGGTGGTGGTGGTGCCGTTGGTGACGGTCGAGCTGGTGGTGTAATTGCGCGCGAAGTCGTAGCTGATTTCGCCTTCAAGCGCAACGTTGGGGTTCACATTGAAGGAGGCGCGCCCGCCGACACCCACGTAGTTGGTGGATGCACTTGCCGGCGCAAAGCGGAAGTAATCCGCGTAGGCGCCGATCTCGGCGTGATTCAACGTATAGCTGCTTTCCCCGGGTGCTGATTGGCCTCCTCCGCCCGAAGCTGCCTCCGCGGCCTGCGCCTGGAGCGAGCACGGCAGCGCCAACGCTACAACGAATCCGACGAACAGGGTGGTTTGCTTCATTCTAGGCTCCTTCTAGATAGGTTTAGAGCGGTTCCAAAGTACATGTAGCCATATTTCACAGTTGCGGAAGGTGGCTTTTTCTTGGTGAAAAAGCCACTTAGCATCTGCGGCTTCGGGATACAGCAACTGTGAAACCGCTGTAGTCCCATCAGTCTCACGCGCGGGCGCCCCCAAAACGGGTGGCGCAGACGGCGTTCGTGATTAGGATGCCTCGAGGGAACAGCAGGTTGACCCATGGCGCTGTCGCGAATTGACGCAATCCAAATCGGCCCGCAAGAGATGCGCGCGTGACCCCAATCACAGCAGTGCCTGGGCGCTGTGGAGTCTCCTCGATAGTGTGGGGAAGGTTCGACTTCATTCCTTGTTTGGGCCCATAAGCGCTCGGCTACGCGCGCTCGTCTTCCTCTTTCTGGCCGCGTGCACAATCGGGCTCCCCTCCGGGCATGCTGCGCAAAAGACCCATAGCGCGCAGAAGCTCAAGGACACCGATTGCCTGGCTTGCCACTCGGATTCGACCCTGGCGCATGAGGTGAACGGAAAACCGGAGAGCCTCTACGTGGACCAGGACAAACTGAGCCACTCGATTCACGGCTCGATGTTCTCCTGCGTGGACTGTCACACCGACGTGAAGAGCCTGGTACACGAGACGCCGCCGAAGCAGGCGACCTGCACCCAGTGCCATGCCGATGCGCAGACCGCTTACGCGCACAGCATCCACGGGCGGCCGGCGCGCGACGGCCAGAACCCTGCGGCCACCTGCCAGGACTGTCACGGGGACGCGCACGCGATTCTTGCGGCTGACGATCGAAAATCGCCCGTGAACCATGCAAACATTCCCGCCACGTGCGGAACCTGCCACGGGCAGAAATTCCTGATGGAGTCAAACGGCGAGAGCACGCAGCCGTTCATTTCCTACCAGGCGAGCGTGCATGGGCGCGCGGTGGAGAAGGGGTCGATGAAGGCCGCGGTGTGCACGGACTGCCACGGCGCGCACGAGATTTTGCCGGCCAACGACGCGCAGTCGCCCATTTACAAATTCAATGTGCCGTCCACGTGCGGCAAATGTCACGTGGACGTGGCGGACACGTTTGCGCGCAGCATCCATGGACAAGCCATTGCGCGCGGCAACCAGCTTGCGCCGGTGTGCACGGATTGCCACGGGATTCACTCGATCAAGTCGCACCTCGATCCCAATTCGCCCACATCGGCGCAGAATCTTTCGCGCGACACCTGCGCGCAGTGCCATGCCGGCGTGCGCCTCTCGCAGGAGTTTGGGATTCCCGGCGGGCGCGTGACCAGCTACTTCGACAGTTACCACGGGCTGGCGGTGAAGGGCGGATCGGTGGTGGCGGCCAACTGCTCAAGCTGCCACGGCGTACACAACATTCTGCCATCGAGCGATCCGCGTTCCACCATCAACGCGGCCAATCTGGATGCGACCTGCGGCCAGTGCCACAAGGGAGTGACGCGGAAATTCACGGCGACCCGGGTGCATCTCGAGGAGGGCGCGGTGAGCGCCGGCGACATCGACTCCTTCAGCGTGCGCTGGGTGCGACGCGTCTACGTTGCTCTTATTTTGCTGGTGATTGGCGCCATGCTGCTGCACAATGCGATTGTCTGGCGCGGCAAGGCGGCGGCACGGCGCAAAATGCAGAACCCGATGATGCAGCGCATGACCACGAACCAGCGCTGGCAGCACCTGATTCTGCTCATGAGCTTCATCATCCTGGTGATTACGGGCTTCGCGCTCAAGTTCCCCGATTCCTGGTTTGCCGAGCTGCTGGGCTTGGGCGAGAAACTGCGCAGCGTAGTGCATCGTGTGGCCGGGGTGGTGCTCATCGGCGCGGGAATTTATCACATCGCTTATGTGGCCGCGGCGCGCGAAGGGCGCAGGCTGCTGCGCGACCTGGCGCCGCGCCCCAAGGACGCTTTCGACGTTTGGGCGGCGATGCGCTATTACCTGGGTTTGAGCAAGGAGAAGCCGAAGTACGGGCGCTTCACGTACGGAGAAAAGGCCGAGTACTGGGCGCTGGTGTGGGGCACGGCGCTGATGGGCCTCACGGGCATCATGATGTGGGCCAAGGTGTGGGTGGGCGACCTGCTCTCGCGCACGTGGGTCGATGTGGCCACGGCGATCCATTACTACGAGGCGATCCTGGCCACGCTGGCGATCGTGGTGTGGCATTTTTACCAAGTCATCTTCGATCCCGACGTGTATCCCATGAACTGGGCGTGGTGGGACGGGGATATGCCGGAGAAGCAGTACCGCGAAGAGCATCGGCTGGATGAAGGGGAGGGAGCAGGGAGCAGGGACTAGGGACCAGGGACCGGGGAACGGGGAGCGCTCGACGTAGATTCGTATACTTCATTGCATGGATGGTCTTGAGGCGCTTCGCGAAGAACTTTGGAAGCGCTGGCAGAAGGCATTCGATCGATGGGGCGAAATAAGCGCGACGCCGCAAACGGGCCTGCGCGCGATTTACGCGCGTGCGCCCTTGTTCAATCTGAAGGGCTACACCCCGAGCAGATTTCCGGCCGGCGGGCGCGTGCTTTCAATGACCCCGGAAACGGGCAGCTCCTTTTGGACGTACTGGCTCGATGACAAGGGACGGCCGATCCGTTCCACGTGCCGCCATCCGACAAATCATTTTGACTGGCAGGGGCTTTTTCAATACAGCGACGAGGAAGTGGAGCATATCGAATTTTGTGTGCAAACGGAAGTGGTGTCAGGCTACGCGCGAATGACTTTGCGCAACGGTCTACCTGCCAGCTACCAGCGCATCGAAATCGACGGCGGCGGGTCGCACCTGGGCGGTCGCAGGGGAAAAGACGCCATTGCCGCGATCGCCGGGAACCCGCATTTCTACTGGATGCACGTGGAGGAATATGAATCTGAAGACGGCCGGATTGTCCGCGGGCGAGCCTCATTCGAGGGCAAGGGGCTGTCTCCGCAACTTTCAGCGCTCGACTATCGCTACGCGGCAAACGGCAAGCTCATGCAGGTGGTGCGGATCAACAAAGATGGCTCAAGATTTACCGAGTTTGCAGCGCGGTCGAAGAGCAGCGTGAAGGCGCTGGCGGCGAAGCTCTCGGAGAAGATCGCCTCCAGCACGATGGAGGCTCTGAAGAATTCCGGGCTTGATTCGCCTCTTCAGGCCATAGAGCTTTCTTATCGGTCTGTTACGGAATACCTTCCTGGCGTGATTGCGGCCACGGAACGCGATGCGATCGCAAATCTCTGCCTGGTTCTGGCGATTGCTCCGGCCCGATGGATCACTCTCCAGAACGAAGACTTCGAGCCCGAGATGGCGGAGTTCACGGCGAGGCTTGGGGAAACAGAGCAGTGGGATGGCGGATCGAAGATGCTCAGACGGGCGGCACTTCTGGTGACCAAGCTTGTCCCTGGAGCGCTGCCAACCGCAGAGGGATTTGTTGCCTTCGCGATTGACTGGGAGTGCGAAGGCAACGACCTGAAGTCGATCCTCAAGCAGTGCGGGGCCAGCCCGGCGACGTTGAAGAAATTGGCGAAGAAGGGTTGGCTGGAGTGACGGACCGTGGTTCATTTCCGTCGCCCCTACGGGGCTTGTGATTCTTTTTGCCCTGTTCCCAGGACTGCCCCTTCCCCCTCGACTTCGCTCGGGGTAAGGGTTGTCCTGGGCTATTTTCCGGCATCCCTACGGGATGGGTTCCGGAGCTTGTTCTCGGGGCATCTCATCGGGACGCGTTCCTGGGCTATTTTCGCGGCATCGCTGCGGGATGACGTTGCGCGGCAGGTCGCGGGCTTTTGCAAGGCCATGTATGCGAACGTTTCCCGGGAGGGAGCCTGGCGCGTCACACGCGCCAATGGTCGGCGCGCCAATTCTTGATGCGCTGCTTGATCTGCTTGCGGTTCAGGTTTTGCTCGAGGGCCTGCTTGGCGAGCTCGACCACCTCGTCGTCGGCGGCGAAACGCAGGCCGATGAGCTGATCTTCGCTCAGCCGGTAGATCTGCGCGTGCCACTCCGCGGGCGCGAGCGCCTGCAGGCGCAGCCGCTCCTCAAGGCGAATCACGCGGTCCTGCACCTTGAGCGCATAAAGACGGATCTTGAAGGCGGCCACGAGGGCGGCCACAGAGAGCACCAGCCACCACGCCGAATGCCAGTGGGGATGGCGAATGAGCGCGACGATCGCGCAGATCACGTTGATGAAGACGACTGAGCCGAGAAAGAAATGGAAAAGAGGATCGAAACGCGCGTGGTTTTTGAAGCTCTGCGGAGTCTGGCTCATTGCATCGTTTTGGTTCCTGTCAGGACGGACTGGCTTCCCGCTGCCACTTGGGTTGGGGTTGCGCCCAAAGCGGCGCCGGAATTCTGCGTACCGGCCACGCCAGGATTGTCGAGGGTCACGCCCGGCAGCGTCAAGGCCGTGAGCGTCTCCGGCCCCAGAACCTCAGGATGCTTGGGGATGAGATGGTATTCGCCGCGCATCAGGTAATCCACCACCAGAGCGCAGGTCACGTACGGATTCAGAATGGTGATGGGGATGGCGTAAACGGTGGTCACAAACGATTCATCGATGCTCTTGTTGGCGTGGCTCAAGCGCCGGTAGCCGGGCACCTGCGGAATCTCAAAGACCTGGAGTCCCAGGTCAGGATGCTTGCGCCCGTAGCGCTTGAGCTTGTACGCGATCTGCTTGGGCGTGGTCATGCCTGCATCGGGAAAGATGCTGCGGCGGAAACTGTGCGGAAAATAGGAATTCAAAATCACGCGCGCAAAGTCAGCGCAATTGGAGAAGAGCAGATCGAACTGAGTGCGGTTGGCGCTGTCATTCAAGCGCGCAATGAGCGCGTCGTCCTGTTCAGGCGTGGTGTTGAAGCGGAAGGCGAAGATGCGCCGCTCGTAGGCTGCGCCCACCAGTTGCGTCCATCCCCCGCGGATGAGGTCGCCGGGGGGAACACCGGGACCGAGCAGATTGATGAGGTGCCTTTCGTAATAGCGGTTGCGCAACTGGTCGACAATCTTCCGGTCGACGTGCACAGGCACCTCAGCGGGATTTTCGACGGCGTAAAGATAAGGAATAAGCGGAATGGCTACCCAGTCGTAGCCGTCGATGCCCTGATAGCGGGCAATCACCACGCCTGGTTCGCCGGGGTAGCAGCGGCGCAGCTTCACCGGCGTGTCTGCGCAGATGCGATTGAAATAAATGGCATTGTGGCCGGTGGGATTGAGGGCTCCGAAAAAGCCGTAAGGCTCCTCCATCAGGAGGGCTGCCTGGGCGTGGGCGCGCGCCACGGCGCCGATCGCGACAAAAATCAAGAGAGCAAATGCTGTTCTGCGTACCATGCGCATGGCAGTCACCAGTTCCCCGAAATCAGATGCTCTTCCTCCTCTTTCAGTATGCCCCGGGCAAGATAAACCCACGATAAATGAGCAGGTACTCCACGGAAACCCAATGAAAATACAGGACTTGACTTGCGCGCGGCACGCATCTCCTTTAGATTCGACCCGCTCCGCGCGAAATTGTTGCGTCTCCGCTGCCTGGCGGGGATTTTGCCGATGTGGATAACCGGTTCGAGCTTTGAGCAGGCGACTCCGGATACCCGGCGCGAGGAAGGACGGCCGCCGGCCGGTTCTGCTAGCGTGTTCACGTTATTCTTCACAAGGATCCGCTTTCATATTTTCAGCTTTCGATGAGGTTCCCGATGCGTCTGCGCGCAGTCTTGCCGGTGTTGCCTATTTTGATTCCCGCGGCTCTGATTCCGGCCGTTAGGGCGCGGGCCCAGGTGACGCTTCCCCGTGTCCTGTCCGACCACATGGTCGTCCAGCGCGAGTTGCCCGTGCACGTGTGGGGCATGGCTGCTCCGGGCGAAAGCATCGAGGTGAGTTTTCGCGGCGCTACGCGCGCGATGGTGGCTGGCGAACTGGGCCGCTGGAGCGTTTATCTGCCGCCGGGCGGCGCAGGAGGGCCTTTTGCGCTGACGGTTACCGGAACGCCGGCAGCTGGCGACAGCGGAGCGCAGGCCGCGCCGCAGACGATCACGCTCGAGGACATCCTGGTAGGCGACGTGTGGGTGGCTTCGGGGCAATCGAACATGGAATTTCAGTTGCGCCAGGCGGCCACGGCCGACCAGGACCTTCCCCGCGCGGCGATTCCCGACATGCGCCTTCTCGTCGTGAAAAAGGCCGCGTCGCTTTATCCCAAGGACGACATCGATACGGATGGATGGGCGGCCTCGACGCCAGAGACGGCCAGGGATTTTTCCGCCGTGGCATGGTACTTTGCGCGCGAGATCGGCAGCCAGGAGCATGTTCCCGTGGGCGTGATCGACTCCACCTGGGGTGGAACGCCGGGTGAGGCGTGGACGCGTATGGCTGCGCTGGGCGCGGACGCGGCGCTCGCGCCCCTGTTCGTTTCCTGGGGCAAGATGACGGAGGGTGAGCCGGACGCGCTGCTGCGCGAAGCCAACAAGCAGCGCATCCTGGATGAAGCCAAAGCCGAAGGCAAGCCCGCGCCCGAGTTTCCCTGGGTGCCGACGCTCGAGAGCTGGGGTCCCGGCATGTTGTGGAACGGCATGATCGCGCCGCTCACGCCGTTTCCCATCCGCGGCGTGATCTGGTACCAGGGCGAGTCCAACAGCCCGCTCGAGCGCGCGCCGCTCTATGGCCGCATCTTCCGCACACTGATCGAGGACTGGCGCCGCGCGTGGGGCGAAGGCGATTTTCCGTTTCTCTACGTGCAGATTTCGAGTTTCAAATCCACGCCGGCCGAGGACTGGGCCGAGCTGCGCGAGCAACAGTTGAAAGCTCTCGCGCTGCGCAACACGGCCATGGCGGTGACCATCGACATCGGCAACCCGGACAACGTGCACCCGACGGACAAGCTCGATGTGGGCCTGCGGCTGGCGCGCGCAGCGCGGGCGCTGAGCTACGGCGAGGCGATCGAATATTCCGGGCCGCTCTTCCGCCAGGCGACGCCGGAGGGCGCGAGCGTCCGCGTGTGGTTCGACCATGGCGAGGGATTGACGGCGAAAGGCGGCGCGGTGAGCGGGTTTGAGGTCGCCGGCGCGGACGGCAAATTCGCTCCCGCGACGGCGCGGATTGAAGGCGCCACGGTTGTGGCCTCGAGTCCGGATGTTGCCCAGCCGGTCTTGGTGCGCTATGGATGGTCGAACAGTCCCGACTGCAATCTCTTCAACGGCACCGGCCTGCCCGCATCGCCGTTCACTTCGGCCGGAGATTGAGCGCGCGGAGACGCGCGAAGTTTTTGGTGTGGTGGGTCACGCGAACGCGACGAAGTTTGCGGGCTGAAGAGGCTGCGGGAAAACGCCGAATTTGCAGCGGATCAAGAGAGAAGAATCCGCAGGTGCTGAAGCCCGTGCGCACTGTGCGCCCTTCTTTTGGCCCGGCTACGGCATTTTCTGAGTTACTGTGTCCTCTCCGTTCCTTCGCAAGGTCGCCGCTCCCTGTTGGTCGCGTCGACTCTGCTTTCCGTCTTCGGGATATAGCTACTCAGAAAATGCTTTAAAGCCGTGCCCTTGTTACAAGACCTCTTCCATGGAGTTTTTCCGCAGCCTGTGAAGTCACCCCATCGAGCACAAATCGCTCAATGGGGCCCCGACAAGCCGTGCCCTTGTTACAAGACCTCTTCCATCGGTTTTTTCCGCGGTCGGTGAAGCGACGTCTGTCCTTCGGGCAATTTTTCCTGCGGGTTAAATCCGTACCCTTCGAGCTGGCCCGGCATGCGTTCTCTTGCGCGGCGGGGGCGATGCCCTAGAATGCTGCGGAGGGTTACCCCGTGATGATGCGCGTTTTGAAAACGTCTCCTGTCCTGCTCGCGTTTCTTTTTTTGCTGTTTGCCGTGCCGGCTTTGGCCGAGCAGGATGTGGACCCCTTTGTCAAAGCCACGTCGCTTCTGCCGGCGGATGCGCAGACCATCGTCGACCGGCTGGGCAGCCTGCGTGAGCTGCCCGATGGCGCGTGGAAGATCCACAGCGGCGATGTGGCGCATGGCGAAGACCCGAACCTGGACGACAGCAGCTGGGAGACGATTGCCGTGCATACCAAGGCGGCAAACGCCGCCGTTTGGTTTCGCCAGACCTTCCAGGTGCCGGATGCGCTGAACGGCTACGACCTGACCGGCGCGCGCATCTGGTTCCAGTTTCATGCTTCGGCCAACGGCCCGATGCCGCAGATTCTTTACTTCAACGGACGGCGCGTGGCCATGGGCGACGACCTGGAGCCGATGGTGCTGTTCGACAACGCCCGTCCCGGCGACAAGGTGGTGGTGGCCGTGAAGCTGCTCGAGACCGTGGACCAGAAGACTTTCAACGGCGCCACACTCAAGGTCGATTTTCCCGAGAACCGGCCCAATCCTGAGGATTTGCGCGAAGAGCTGCTCTCCGCGGCGCTGCTCCTGCCTTCGCTCGCACCGGGCGACTCTTCGAAGGAAGACACGCTGGAGACCGCCATCCACGACGTGGACTTGAGCGCACTGGACGCGCGCGACCAGGGAAGGTTCGACTCCAGCCTCATCGCCGCCGAGGCGCAGCTGGAGGCGCTCAAGCCGCTCATCGGGCAGGCCACCTTTCATCTGGTGGGCAACGCGCACATCGATGCGGCCTGGCTGTGGCCCTGGACGGAAACCGTCGACGTGGTGCGGCGCACGTTCGGGACGGCTCTGCAGTTGATGAACGAGTACCCCGGTTATTGCTACACGCAGTCGGCGGCGCAGTACAACGAGTGGATGGCGGAGAAATATCCGGACATGAACGCCGAGATCAAGAGGCGCATCAAGGAGGGGCGCTGGGAGGTGGTGGGCGGCATGTGGGTCGAGCCCGACCTGAATATGCCTGACGGCGAATCGCAGGTGCGGCAATTACTCGTGGGCAAGCGCTGGTATCTCCAGAACTACGGCGTCGATGTGCGTGTGGGATGGAATCCCGATTCCTTTGGATACAACTGGCAGCTCCCGCAGATCTACAAGAGGAGCGGCGTGGACTACTTTGTCACGCAGAAGATGTCGTGGAACGACACCAATCAGCTGCCCTTCAAGCTGTTCTGGTGGGAGTCACCGGACGGTTCGAAGGTGCTCACCTATTTTCCTCATGGTTACGGGAACACCACGCTCAATCCGGTGCGCCTCTCCGACGACCTGGCCGTGGCCCGCGAGCGCTCGCCCGGCCTGCTCGACCTGATGGACCTCTTCGGCGTGAGCGACCACGGCGGCGGACCGACGCGCGCCATGCTCGACGAGGGTTTTCGCCGCGTCGAGCTCAACCACGTCAATCCCCGCTATGAGTTCGGCACCGCGCTCTCCTGGTTCTCCACCGTGCAAACGCAGGTGGCGCCCGACAGCCCTACGTGGAATTATCAGTCGATTGCCAAAGGCTACAAGCCGCCCGATCCCGTTGCCGGCAGAATTGCGATTCCCACCTGGAACTCAGAGCTTTACTTCGAGTATCACCGCGGCGTCTTTACCACGCAGGCCAACCACAAGCACAGTATGCGCACCGCGGAAGAAGAGGTGCTGAACGCGGAGAAATGGTCGTCGCTGGCGTGGGCCCTTCCCGGGCAGGGAACGTTCACATACCCCGGAGCTGAACTAACAGAGGACTGGAAGAAAGTGCTCTTCAACCAGTTCCACGACCTGGCTGCGGGCTCCGGCATCGGCGTGATTTACAAGGACGCGCAGAAGGACTACGCCGTGGTCCGCTGGTCGACCAACGAGATCAGCGGCGATGCGCTCAAGACCCTCGGCGAGCAGGTGAACACCAAGGGCGAAGGCGTGCCCGTGCTCATCTTCAACCCGCTGGGTTGGGAGCGCTCGGGCGATGTAAGCGCGACGGTGCAGCTGCCTGAGCCGGCGAGCGCAGTGGACATCGTCGATCCGGCCGGCGGCGTCACCGAGCCCGAAGAAGCCTCGATCGACGCGAAGACCGGCGTGGCCAATCTCACCTTTCACGTGGACAACGTGCCCGCGCTGGGCTACAAAGTGATCCGCGTGACGAGCAAGCGCGGCGCCGCAGGCGTGGGCGCAGCGGCCACGGACCAGGGCGCGACGCTGCAACTTGCGGACCACAATCTGCGCGTGGCTGTGGACAAGAAGAGCGGCTGCATCACCAGCATTCAGCTGGCCGGCACCGAGTACCTGGCCAAGGGTGCGTGCGGCAACGAGCTGCAGGCCTTCAAGGACACGCCCAAGGACTACGATGCCTGGAACATCGATCCCGGCACGCTGGACGAGACACCTTCGCTGCTCGACTCGGCCGACTCGGTGGAGCTGGTCGGCGCCAAGAGCAACCATCCCGCCATCCGCGTCACGCGCACATGGCAGAGCTCGAAGTTCGTGCAGACCATCACGCTGCCGCCGGGCGCGGGCCTGGTCAACATCGACAACCAATTTGATTGGCACGAGCGCCATGTGCTGCTCAAAGCCGCTTTTCCGCTGGCCGCGGCGAGCGACTTTGCCACCTATGAGATTCCCTACGGCGAGATTGAGCGCGCAACCACGCGCAACAACTCCTGGGAGAAAGCGCAGTTTGAGGTGCCGGCCATGCGCTGGGCCGACCTGGGCGACGAGAAGCACGGCTTCAGTCTGCTGAACAAGGACAAGTACGGGTACGATGCCGTAGGCAACCTGCTGCGCCTTTCGCTGCTGCGCGGACCCACCTGGCCCGACCCCGACGCCGACCAGGGTGAGCACCATTTCGACTATGCGCTCTACCCGCATGCGGGCACATGGAAGGATGCGCTGACCGTCCGCCATGGCTGGGAGTACGACTATCCGCTCAAGGCCGTGGTCACCACCGCGCACGCGGGACCGCTGCCGGCGCAGCACTCGTTTGCCTCGGCGGGTCCGGACGACGTGGTGCTGACGGCGGTGAAAAAAGCCGAGGACGCAAATGGGCTGATTTTCCGCGCGTACGAGTGGGCGGGCAAGGATGCGACAGCAGAGTTTCACATTCCGCCGGGCGCAACCGGAGCGACGGTGACGAATCTCATGGAGGCGCCGGAGGGCAGCGCGCTAGAGACGGCGGGCGATCAAGTGCGGGTACCGATTCATCCTTATGAAATTCTGACCATTCGCGTGGATTATCCGAAACAGTGAACAGTGGACAGTGAACAGTGGACAGGGAACAGGGGTCAGGGAATAGGGAATAGGGAATAGGGTATAGGGACCAAGGGATAAATGGACAAAGGGAACAGGGAACGGATAGCTGATCACCGACCACTGTTCACTGTTCGCTCTCCACTGATCACTGATCACTGACCGCTGATCGCTCTCCACCGTTCTGCTACTCTTGAAGGGAGAAGGAGCCTCACCCGATGAGCATTAGTTCGCCTTATTTGGTTGTTCCCGTCATCATCCTGGTCTTTGCCGCTTCGATTCTGTGGGCCACCAGCAGCAAGGAAGACCCGCCCTCCGAATCGAACGGACACTCGCACTGAAACGGGTGGAACGGAAAGCAAACGGCCGCCGCGACCCTGCGCTGCGGCCTTTTTGTTTTCTTCGGGCGTGGTGCAAAGCGAGAAAAATCATCTGCGGGTGGGCCATGACCGGCATGCCCGATCTCGAGGGTGAACGGTACGGGAACCGTGGAGGCGCCAAAAACGTATCCAAAAGGCGAGAGGGAATTCCATGGAACCGAACCCGATGCAAATTCCGGCCCCGAGCGCTTCGCGCATGCGGCTGCGCCGCGCGGTCGCAGCGGTCGTCGCGCTGGTGCTCGCGGCGTGGACGGCCGGCTGCCGGCTGCACGTGGAGAAAGGAGCCAACGGCGAAGACAAGGAGGTGCAGATGGAGACGCCGTTCGGCGGCATTCGCGTGAATACCGATCAGACAACGGCCGCGGACCTCGGGCTTCCCGTTTACCCCGGCGCGCGGCCGGTGAAGGACGACGACTCGCACAAGTCCGCCGATGTGCATATGGGTTTCGGCGAGTGGCAGTTGCGTGTCCGCGCCGTGACCTACGGCACCACGGACAATCGGGACCAGGTGGCGGCGTTCTACAAGAAAGCGCTGTCGCGTTACGGCGACGTGCTCACCTGCGATGGCAACCAGCCCGTAGGAACGCCGACCATCACCTCGGAAGGATTGACCTGCAACGACGACAGGAACGTGCACGCCAACATGGGTGACTTTCACAGCGATTCAGGCGATTTTGAGCTGAAGGCCGGCTCCCTGCGCCATCAGCACATTGTCGGCTTCGAGAGCGCCTCAGGCGGAGAGACGCGCTTCGCGCTGGTGGCGCTCGATCTGCCCGCCGGCATCGACGGCAGTTCCGACAAAAGCGACTGAGCCGGAGGGATGATGCCGTGCAGCGGCTCTTCGGCGTCGAGCTCGAGCGCAAGCCTGAGCGCGCCCCTTTCAACCGAATGCAAGGCTTTGCGCGCATGCAGCGGCCAGCCGCATCGCGGCGAAACGCGCATCCGGCCAACCTTGTCCATGTACAATCCCACTTGGGCGCGATTCCCGCGCTGACTTCCTCGATGGTTGCGGCTAGGCGGTTCCACAGTACATGTAGCCATATTTCACAGTTGCGGAAGGTGGCTTTTTCCTGGTGAAAAAGCCACTTAGCATCTGCGGCTTCGGGATACGGCAACTGTGAAACCGCTGTAGTGAGCGGAACAACGTCGATTGCTTCCCCTGAGGTTTTGCATGAAGGCAACGTTCCTGGCGGTCTTCTCTGCGGCTCTGCTTGCCGCGCCCGCGGCGCCGGCGGCGCAAATGATCAATCTGCCCACGAGCAAGCAGCTGCTGGGCGAAATCCCCGGCAATCCCCGCCGCATCAATGGGCTGCCTCTTTCCGTGGCCGTCTCGCCCGACGGCCGCTACGTGGTGACGGTCAATGCGGGCTACGGCACATATGAGTCGCATTACGAACAGTCACTGGCGGTGCTGGACACGCAGATGGACACGCTCACCGATTTTCCCGATGCGCGCACACCCTTGCGCGCCAAACAAACCCTCTTCTCCGGCCTGGCGTTCAGCGCCGACGGCAGCCACATCTATGCGAGCATGGCCTCGCTCACCGATTCCATCCGCAATTACAACGACGCGGTCGGCAGCGGCATTGCGGTGTACAGCTTTGAGGACGGAAAGATCGCGCCCGACCGGCTGATTCCTCTGCCCATGGAGAGCCTGGCGCCCGGCCGCGTAACCCGCTTGCCCGCCGGCGCAGAGAGCCACATGGGCGTTCCTTATCCGGCGGCCATTGCCGTCCTGAGCCAGTTCGGACGCGAAAAGCTTCTCGTCGCCGACAACCTTTCTGACTTTGTGGTCCTACTCGACGCCACAACCGGCGCGGTGGAAGGGCGCTTCGATCTCTCCGAGAACAACACCGTGCCTTCCACTTATCCTGTTGCGCTTGTCCTGGCGAAAGACGGCCGCCACGCCTACGCGGCGCTGTGGAACGCGTCGGAGATTGCCGAGCTCGATCTGGCCGCTGGTACGGTGACGCGTAGGCTGGCGCTGCTCAAACCCACGAGCGACGTTGCAGCCGGCTCGCATCCCTGTGCCCTTGCCCTCTCGCCCGACGGCAAAACGCTCTACGTTTCGCTGGCCAATCGCGACGCCGTAGCCGCAGTGAATCTGAGCGCAGGGCAGCTCTCGGTCAAAGGCTTCTTCGATACCCGCCTGCCGGGACAGACGACCTTCGGCGCCGAGCCGGTGGCTCTTGCTTTGAATGCCAACGGCGTGCGCCTTTACGCGGCAGACATGGCCAGTGACGCGGTGGCCGTCTTCGACACTCGCAAGCTGACGGCGAAGGCCGCGATGGCCGGCATGGTGGCACCCGACGGGTTTATTCCCACCGATTGGCTGCCCATGTCCATGGCCTTTGACGCGCTGCCGCAGGGCGGGCGTCTCTTTGTGGCTACGGGCAAAGGCACGGGCACGGGCCCCAACAACGCGCCGCAGCGCCCAGCCGACAGCCCGGCCGGCAGCATTGTGCACGGCGGCGGCCCGTACATCGGCACGCTGCTTTACGGCTCGCTCTCCGGCATCGACGAGTCGGCGATTGAAAACGATCTGCCGCAGTGGACGCCGGTGGTGCTCGATTCCAACCTGATGATCGCGGGGCAGCGGAAGATCGCCTTTGCCGGCGGCCGGCCGAATCCCATCAAGCACGTGATCTACATCATCAAGGAAAACCGCACCTACGACCAGATCTTCGGTGACCTGGAGCAGGACGGCAAGCCGGTGGGCAACGGCGACCCCAAGCTCACCATGTACGGCGCAGCCGTAACGCCCAACGAGCACAAGCTCGCGCTCGAGTTCGGCGTGCTCGACAACTTCTACGATTCGGGCGAGGTCTCCGGCGACGGTCACGTCTGGTCGACCGCGGCCATCGGCTCGGATTATCTGGAAAAAACCTGGCAGCAGAGCTACCGCAGCGAGCAGCGGCCCTACGATTTTGAAGGCGTGGTAGCCGATGGCTTTCCCCTGCTCGAGAACATACCCGACGTGAACGAGCCCGGGAGCGGGTACCTGTGGGGCGATTTGGCCGCGCACGGCAAGACCTACTACCACTTCGGCGAGTTCGTCATCTCCACCTTTTGCGATGAGCCGGTGGTGGCCGATCCCAAACTGGGGCCGATGCTGGCCGGCCCGCAGTGCGCAAAGAAGGCGTACGCGCCGGGCGATGCGCTGCCCGAGGCGTGGGGCGGGGGCACGAACCAATGGCCGTGGCCGATTCCGGTGCTGGTGGCCGATACAGCCACCAAGCCGGAGCTCGTAGGCCACTTCGATCCCGATGCGCCCGACTTTAATCTGCGGGTCCCCGACCAGATTCGCGTGGATGTCTTCCTCCGCCATCTCAAGGGATGGATCGCCGATCGCGCGCAGGGCAACGACACCATGCCGGACTTCATCCTGCTGCGCCTGCCGGATGATCACACGGCGGGCACGCGGCCCGGCTGGCCCACGCCCAAGGCCTCAGTGACGGATAACGATCTGGCCGTGGGCCGCGCCGTGGAGGCGGTTTCGCACTCGCCTTACTGGGACGATACCGCGTTCTTCATCCTCGAAGACGACGCGCAGAACGGCGCCGACCACGTGGACGCGCACCGCAGCATTGCGCTGGTGGTGAGCAAGTATGCGCCGCATGGGGAAAACGGGGCGCCGTTCGTCGACGACCATTTCTATTCCACGGTGAGCGTGGTCCGCACCATGGAAATGCTTCTGGGCCTGCCGCCGATGAACAACAACGACGCTTTCTGCTCGCTCATGGACGGTTTGTTCACCGGCCCCGGCGATCAGCCGGCGTACGACGCCGATACTTCCAATCGCGACAACGGGCTCATCTACACGGCGAACAGCCCCCATGCTGAAGGCGCACGCGCCAGCCTGAAGATGGACTTCAGCCACGAGGATCGCGCGCCGGTGGAAAAGCTCAACGTGATCCTGTGGAAGGACGCGATGGGGAATGCGCCCGTGCCGGCGATGCTCAAGCAGAAGCCGAAGAAGACAGAGGCGGACAACGACGGCGATTACGGCATTTTCTGAGTTGCTGTGTCCTCTTCGTTCCTTCGCAAGGTCGCCGCTCCCTGTTGGTCGCGTCGACTCTGCTTTCCGTCTTCGGGATATAGCTACTCAGAAAATGCTTTAGCGGGACGCTCCCCCCACGGAACGGGCAAAAAGCGGCGAAGCTGAGGCAACCGCTATTTGTCCCGAATCTCTTTCACGCGAAACTTCACAATCCTGGTGACCAGCGCGAGCGGGAGCGGCTCGTCCTTGGGGAACTGCACTGCGCCCTTCGACGATTTGTAGGGACCCAGCTGCCCCTTGAAAGCGGCGATCCCCGAAGACGTGGGATAAAAGCCAATGTGATTGCGAAACGCCGCGAAGTGTACGAGATTCCCGTTCAGGTAAAAAGTCGGAATTCCGTAGCTGATTTTTTCTATGGCTTCGGGCGCAGCCTTTCCGATTGTGGCGCGCATCTGCCGGAGCAGCCGCTGATCTTCCTTCGAGTGGCGCGCGATGTAACCATCGATATCAATGGGCATCTTTCGGTTCATGGCTGTCAGCCACCTGCTTGCATGACTCCCCGCTCATGAATCAACATAACAGCGTCGTCAAAGGCATGGCGAACGTAAGAAGAATCAACAGGGCCTTCGCGGCCTTCACTATCCGCTCAGAATCCTTAGAGCGGTTCCACAGTACATGTAGCCATATTTCACAGTTGCGGAAGGTGGCTTTTTCTTGGTGAAAAAGCCACTTAGCATCTGCGGCTTCGGGATACAGCAACTGTGAAACCGCTGTAAGTTGCAGAGGCGCGGCCTTGGGGACGCCGGTCTCTGACGGCAATGAGCCATAAAGGGGCTCGTGGGAAACGCCGGCCGAGACCCTGCGACACAAGAGGAGCCCGAGCGTTTGCCAGCCAACGGTTCACAGAATGGGATAAGCAGTGAGAAAATGGGACTGAACGGGGAATTGAGCGCGCCTGCGCATCGCCAAAACCAGCCCGAAACTGGTAGGTTGAAATAGAAGGACTTTCGTTCAGGAAATGGCTTCCAGTCCGTATTTTTCCCTCGCAGTCCTGTTCGTCGCCGCGCTTCTGTTTGGGCTGGCTCCGCTGGGGTTGGCGTGGATGTGGGCGCGCCTGTTTTCGCCGCGCAAGCCGAACGCGATCAAGAACTCCATCTACGAATGCGGGCTGGTGTCGAAGGGCGATGCGTGGGTGCAGTTTCGCTCTGCCTACTACCTCTACGCCATCATCTTTCTCATCTTCGATGTGGAGGCCGTGTTCCTGCTGCCGTTTGCGGTAGCGTTCACGGGGCTCGGCGTGGCGGCCTGCGTCTCCATGCTCATTTTTGTGCTCATGCTGGTGGAAGGCCTGGCCTGGGCGTGGGCGAAGGGGATTTTGACATGGGCGTGAGAAAAACAGTGATCAGTGGACATTGATCAGTGGTCAGTTTATTCGTGCTGCAGCGTGATGGGATGGCTTTTGGGTGGATTCAAGGCGGATTTGGGTAAGAGCCGGAGAATTCGGATTGGGTGAGGCCTAACTGACCACTGTTCACTGATCACTGACCACTGAAGCGGAGCGGAGCGACGATGGCTGTCGAGAAGGAATTGAAAATCGAGCTGGGCAAGCAGGGCATCTTTGTTACCACCATCGAGGAGCTCTACAACTGGGGCCGGCGGAGCTCGGTGTGGCCCATGCAGTTCGGCCTGGCCTGCTGCGCCATTGAGATGATTGCCACCACCATGGCCCGCTACGACCTGGCGCGCTTCGGTGCCGAGGTGTTTCGCCCATCGCCGCGGCAGGCCGATCTGATGATCGTCTCCGGCACCGTGACCAAGAAGATGGCGCCGCAGGTGGTGCGGCTTTACAACCAGATGGCGGAGCCGAAGTATGTGATCGCGATGGGCGCCTGCGCCATCTCAGGCGGGCCGTTCAAGCAGGGCTACAACGTGCTCAAGGGCATCGACCGGTACATTCCCGTGGACGTGCACATCCCCGGCTGTCCGCCGCGGCCGGAGGCGCTGATCCAGGCCTTCATGACACTGCAGAAGAAGATTGACGGTCAGCCGCTGACCGGCGAAGGCCGGCCGCGCTATCTCGACGCTGACGCGCAGTGCGAGTTTCCGGTGCCGGAACAGGGCGCGCACGATCTCGAGCCGCCGTCGAACCGGGGCGTGTGGCCGGTGGAGATACAGGGAAGAGGGAGTAGGGACTAGGGACTAGGGACTAGGGACTAGGGACTAGGGACTAAGGCCATCAGCGCTCAGCTTTCAGCGTGGTCGTGGAGATTGGGGCAAGAGCAAAGGAAGTGAGAGCTGAAAGCTGGGAGCGAGGAGCTGATTTTGCAGAGAGCGGAAGAGATCAAGGCGGCGATTGAGGCGGCCGTGCCCGGCGCAGGCGTGACGGTCGTGCCCAATCCCAGCCCCTCGGCGCAGCACGCGCTGCGGCTTGAGCCGGCGCACGCGGTCGCGGTGGCCACGTTTCTGCGCGACGCGCCCGGGCTGGCCTTTGACTACCTTTCGAACGTCACCGGAGTGGACTGGCTGGACAAAGAGATCGCGGAGAAAGTGAAAGTAACGCGTCAAGTGACGAAGACAGTGGACGGACCCGATGGCGCCAAGGTCGACCAGATCGTCGACGAGACTGCGGAAGAAACGCGCAAGCGCGTGGAGCCGGGCTACCTTGAAACCGTCTATCACCTCTACTCGGTGGCCTTGCACCATGGGCCGCTGGTGCTGCGCATGCGAACCGTGAACCGCACTGACCAGATTCAACTGCCTTCGTTCACGCCTGTCTGGCGCGGCGCCGAGTTTCAGGAGCGCGAAGTCTTCGACCTCTACGGCATTGTCTTTACCGGCCATCCCGACCTGCGCCGCATTCTCATGTGGGACGAGTTCAAGGACCACCCCATGCGCAAAGACTACGTGGAGCCGGACGACTACGAATATGAGCCCACGGCGCACGATGCGGTGCTGAAGCGCGCGCAGGAGCACAGCGCGGCTGCGGAAGGGAACAGGGAGTAGGGAGTAGGGAGTAGGGAATAGGGAAAAGCTTGTAGGGACTAGGGACTAGGGAAGGCTCAGTGAGCGTAGTTGAGACCAAAGCGGAGAGAGCGGCCGGGTGGAACCGGCCGCCGGCGGTTGAGCCTGAGGGTGAAGGCGAGCTGCTCGAAGTGGCGATGGGCCCGCACCATCCCTCGACGCACGGCGTCTTTCGCATGGATGTGGCGCTGGACGGCGAACGCGTGGTGCGCCTGAAGCCCGTCTTCGGCTACCTGCACCGCAACCACGAGAAGATCGCCGAGGGCGCCTCGTATCTCGCATCGATGCCGTACACGGACCGGCTGGACTATTTCTGCTCGCTCACCAACAACTGGGCCTACGCGCTGGCCGTGGAAAAGCTCGCCGGCCAGGAGGTGCCGGAACGCGCCGAGTACATCCGCGTGATTCTCGCCGAGCTGACGCGCATCCAGAACCACGCGTCAACGATTGGATTTTTGCTGCAGGAGATGGGCGCCAGCGGCACGCCGCTCATGTATGCCTTCCGCGAGCGGGAAAAAATTCTCGACCTGTTCGAGTCGCTCACCGGCTCGCGCATGATGTGCAACTACATGCGCTTCGGCGGCTGCCGCGTGGATCTTTCCGCGGCGTGGCTTGAGGCCACGAAGAAAGTGGTGGCGGGGCTGCCCGCGTTCGTTGACGAGTTTGAAGCGCTGCTCACCGGCAATGAAATCCTCATGGCGCGCTGCCAAGGCGTGGGTGTGTTGAAGCCCGATCTGGCTGTGAATGCGAGCATCAGCGGGCCCATGCTGCGCGCTTCGGGCGTCAACTACGACATCCGCAAGGTGGACCATTACGGCATCTACGACCGCTTTCGCTTCCGCGTGCCCCTGGGCGACCACGGCGACGTCTACGACCGCTACATGGTGCGCGTGCTGGAGATGCGCGAGTCGATCGGCATTCTCAACCAGGCGCTCCAGGAGATTCCCGCCGGACCCATCATGGATGCGAAGGCGAAGCTGCGCGGCTTCCGGCCCAAGCCGGGCGAGGCGTACGGGCGCATCGAGGCGCCGAAGGGCGAACTTGGTTTTTACCTGATCAGCGATGGGAGCCCCAATCCCTACCGGTATCGTGTGCGCCCGCCGAGCCTGATCAACCTGACGGTTCTGGAAGACATGTGCCTGGGACACAACGTGGCCGACGTGGTGCTGATCTTCGGCAGCGTGGATATTGTGCTGGGAGAAGTGGACCGGTGAGGCAGGGAATAGGGATTAGGGAATAGGGACGAGGCGCTCGTGGACTGACGTGCGGGCACAAAAACTGATCACCGACCACTGATCACTGTCCACTGAATCCGGAGGATTCAAGTGTTAGGCGAGGGCATCATCAAGGGCATGCTGGAGACGGCGAAGAACTTCGCCGGCAGCTTTGTCTCCGAAGACCGGTTGACCACGGTCGAGTACCCCGAGCAGCGCATACCCACGGCCGAAAACGCGCGCGTGTTTCCATTTCTGGTGTACGACGGCTCGGACTGGGAGGCCGGCATGCGCTGCGTGGCCTGCCAGATCTGCGAGAAAGAATGCCCGCCCAAGTGCATCTACATTGAGAAGAGCAAAGATAAGAAGCCCGATTTCGCAGGCAAGATGCAGATCTATCCTACGCGTTTCGACATTGACATTTCCGTCTGCATGAGCTGCCAGATTTGCGTCGAGGTGTGCCCCTTCGAGGCCATCAAGATGGACACGCAGTTCGAGCTGGCCACCGACGACCGCTTCGGCGGTTTGCTGCTCGACCGCCGCGAGCTGTCAAAATCGAATGAGTACTACCACTCGATCCATCCCACGGAGGCCGCGGAGGTGGACGCGCGGCTGGCCGAAGAGAAACGCGCCGCCGAAGCCAAGGCCAAGGCCGCGGCCGTGGCAGCCGCGCAGAAGGCTGCCGCCGATGCGGCGGCGAAGGCTGCCGCACCCAAGATCGAGACGCCGGCGCCGAAACCGCCGGATGCAGGAGGTCAGTAGCCCATGGCCTCGACCTCCGCCGTCACAGGCGCCGACCAGATTTTCATTTTGCTGCGCGACTGGCTCGTCCATCTCCTCCCCAGCGCACTGCGGCCCGCGGCGAGCGTGGTGCTGGGCGCGATTGCCATCGTGGCGGTTTTTCCCGGCCTGTTCGCGCTCACCACCGTCTTTGAGCGCAAGGGGCTGGGGCGCATGCAGAACCGTCTCGGGCCCAACCGCGTGGGGCCCTACGGTTTTTTTCAGCCCATCGCCGACGGCATCAAGGCGCTGACCAAGGAAGACGTGGTGCCCTTCCGCGCCGACGCCATGGTGCATTTTCTTGCGCCGCTGGTGCTGCTGGTGACGGTGTTCATGGGATTTGCCGTACTGCCGGTAGGCCGCAACATGCAGCTGGTCGACATGGACTCAGGGCTGCTGTTCTTTTTTGCCATGGGCGCGGCCACGGAGCTTTCCGTCTTCATGGCCGGCTGGTCGAGCCGCAACAAGTACTCCATGCTGGGGGCCATGCGCGCGGTGGCGCAGATGATCAGCTACGAGGTGGCGCTGCTGCTCTCGAGCGTGACCGTGGTGATGATTGCGGGCTCACTCTCGCTCACGGAGATTGTCGACGCGCAGAATCAGTACACGGGCATTTTTCCGCACTGGTACATCTTTACGCCGTGGGGTTTGGCGAGCTTTCTCATGTTTTCGATTGCCGCGACCGCGGAAACCAATCGCTCGCCCTTCGATCTTCCCGAGGGCGAATCGGAGATTGTGGCCGGTTATCACACCGAGTACTCCGGATTCAAATTTGCGATCTTCTTCGTGGCCGAGTACCTGGCCATGTTCGCACTTTCCGGCATGGGCGCCACGCTGTTCCTGGGCGGATGGTCGGCGCCGCTCAAGTTTCTCGGCTTCATACCTTCCTGGATCTGGTTTTTCTTGAAGGTGATGTGCGCCATCTTCATCTTCATCTGGATGCGCGGCACGCTGCCGCGCCTGCGCCAGGACCAGCTGATGAACTTTGCCTGGAAGTTTGCGCTGCCGTTCACGCTGCTCAACCTGCTGGTGACCGCGCTGTGGCGCTTCATGGGTGCGGGATGGCTGCGCTGGGTGGTCTGCGCGGCCATTCTTGCCGGCGCGTACGTATTCATGGGCCGCATGGGCATGCACAGGAAGCACATTGGTCCGCGGAGTTACCGCTATGCCGAATAAAGCCAGGGAACGAGCCACCCCTGCACGCAAAAAGCGCGCGCCGGGGACCCCGGCAGGGAACAAGGGAACAAGGGCACAAGGGACCGAGGGAGCAAGGGCGCAAGGGAGCGTAGGAGCGGGCCAACGAAGAGTGGCTGCCGGGAAGGGAAGTATGAAACAACGATCAGTCAGCGAAAGGATGCGCGGCTGATGCATGTGGTCTTCTTTTTGATCGCTGCGCTCACGCTGGGCGGGGCGCTGGCCGCCGTGCTCTTGAAGAACACGGTGCACTGCGCGCTTGCGGTGACGCTGGCCTTTTTGGGGCACGCGCTCCTCTTTCTCCGCCTCGACGCGCAGTTCGCCGGCTTTGCGCAGATTCTCATTTACATAGGCGCCGTGGCGATTCTCGTGGTCTTTGCCATCCTGCTCACGCGCGGCTCGGAAGCGCCTGCGTCGGGAATCTTCAGCAAGACCTGGCTCCTCGGGCTGCTCATCGCCGCCGCCGTGTTCGCGGTGCTCGGGTGGTCGATCATCGAAAGCGCGCGTGCGCTCGCCGTCGACTCCGCCGCACCGCAGGTGACGGTGCACGACATCGGCGTGGCGCTCGTGGGACGCTATGTGCTCCCGCTCGAAATTGTCGCTTTGCTGCTCACCGCAGCCACCATCGGCGCCGTTATTGTGGCCCTGCATGAGAAAGAGAGGCCCCGGTGATGGGCTTTGCTTCGCCGCTCGCAGCCTATCTTCTCGTCGCCGCTCTGCTCTTCGCCATCGGCCTCGCCGGGGCGCTCACGCGGCGCAATGCCATCCTGGTCCTCATCGGCATTGAGCTCATGCTCAACGCCGCCAACCTGAACTTCATTGCCTTCTGGCGCTATGGACCGCACCCCAATCCCGATTCGCTCACGGGCATGATGTTTGCCATCTTCTCGATTGCCGTGGCCGCTGCGGAAGCCGCGGTCGGCCTGGGCCTCGTCATCTCCATCTATCGCCACGCCAAGACCACCGACCTCGACCGGATCAACCGGATGAAGGGGTGAGCGTTTGATCGAGCAAGCCGCAGCCTTCACTCCACAACTCGGCGCTGCGCCCGTCACGCGCATCCTGTGGCTTGTTCCCGCGCTGCCTGTGGTTGCCTCGGGCATCGTTGCGCTGCTCAAGCAGCCGCGCCGCAAGCCCGCGGCCGCGCTTGCCATTGCCTCGCTCAGCCTTTCACTTCTGCTCTCGCTCTTCGCCTTCGGCCACGTGCTGGCGGGATGGACCAACCACCTGGCCGTGCGCGAGACCGTCAACTTTACCTGGTTCACCTTCGGCGCAACAGGCGTCGATCTCGGCTGGGTGCTCGATCCGCTTTCCGCCATCATGATGGTGATGGTGAGCTTTGTCGGCCTGCTCATCTTCATTTACTCCGTGGGCTACATGGAGCACGATGAGAACTTCACCCGCTTCTTCTGCTTCCTTTCACTCTTTGCCGGCGCCATGCTGGGCGTGGTGATTGCGAATTCACTGCTGCTGCTGTTCATGTGCTGGGAGCTTGTCGGCTTGACCTCTTACTTGCTCATTGGCTTCTGGTACCAGAAGCCCTCGGCCGCCGCGGCTGCGAAAAAGGCCTTCATTACGACCCGCGTCGGCGACATTTTTTTTCTGCTCGGCATCGTCTGGCTCTTCGCGCAGACAGGCACGCTGCTCTTTTACAACCACGAGGCCGGCTGCCTGGAACCGCTTGCCCTGGGCGGCTTGCTCGCGCAGCACGCGGCTTTCGGGCTGACCGCGGCCGGCGCCATCGGCCTGCTCATCTTTTGCGGTGCGGTGGGCAAAAGCGGGCAACTTCCATTGCATGTGTGGCTGCCCGATGCGATGGAGGGCCCCACGCCGGTGTCTGCGCTCATTCATGCGGCCACCATGGTCGCGGCCGGCGTCTATTTGATCGCACGCGTTTATCCCCTCATGTCGGCGGGCGTTCCCTTGATCCATACGGCGGAGGCCACGGGTACCACGGCCGCGCTGGTTGTGGTCACCTGGGTGGGCGCGGCCACGGCGGTGTTCGCTGCGCTGATCGCCATCGCGCAGAACGACATCAAGCGCATCCTCGCTTACTCGACCGTCTCCCAGCTCGGCTACATGATGGCCGGCCTCGGCCTGGGCGGCGTGGCTGTGGGCATGTTCCACCTGATCACGCATGCGTTTTTCAAGGCGCTGCTGTTCCTGGGCGCGGGCTCGGTGATCCACGGTTCCCATGAAGAGCAGGACATTCGCAAGATGGGCGGCCTGAAGGTGGACATGCCTTTCACCTTCATCACCTACGCCATCGGCATGCTCGCGCTCTGCGGCTTTCCCATCTTCTTCTCCGGCTTCTGGTCGAAGGACGGCATCCTTGAAGCCGCGCATACGGGAGCGATCAAGGGGCCGTATTATCTGCTGGTCTTCGGCGCGCTGCTCACGGCGTTCTACATGACGCGCCAGGTGTGCTACGTCTTCTTCGGCTACTGGCGCGGCCATCAGGACGCGCATGAGAGCCCGCGCGTGATGCTTTGGCCGCTGGCCATCCTCGCCTTCTTCGCCATGGCCCTCGGCCTCATCGGAACGCCCGCGTGGCCGTGGTTCCGATCTTTTCTCGAGGACCACGCGGCGCCATTCAGCCTTCACGGCTTTGCCGAGCCTGGTTTGGTTTTGCTCATGACGATGTCGTCATGCATCGTGCTTTTCGGTCTTTGGCTGGGCTGGAAGCTCTACGGCAGCAAGTCGCCCAAGCCGGAGGCGCCCGACGTGCTGGAAAAGGCCGCGCCGCATCTCTGGGCCGGGCTGCGCGACCGGCTTTATGTGGATGAGTTCTACGGCGTGACCGTGATTGCGTTCTACTTCTGGTGGGCGCGCGTGACCGACTGGATGGACCGGCGGCTGTGGGGAGGAATCGTGCGCCTGGTGGTACGGATCACCAGCCTCTGGGCACATCTCAATCGACTGTTCGATGTTCGCGCAGTCGATGGCAGTTTCGATAAGGCCTGCGAAGAGATTTCGACCGGCGGCGGTTTGCTCTCGCGCGTGGAGAGCGGCCGCGTGCAGAGTTATCTCCGCATCCTGGCCATCGCCGTGGTGGCTTTGGCTGCCGTCCTTTTCTGGAGCAGCATGCCATGAGCCCAGCCGCGGCCGGCACGGCAGCCGGATTTCCCTGGCTCACGGCGCTTACCGTGCTGCCGCTTTTGGGCGCTGCGCTCGCTTTGCTTATCGGCAAGCATGCCCGCGGCATTGCGCTCTTCACCACGCTCATCGGCCTCGTGTTCGCCCTCGTCGTCTGGATTCATCTGCCGCTGAACGGCACCATGGGCCTGGTGGAACTGCATGCGTGGGCGCCCTCGATCGGCATGGAGTACCACCTCGGCGTTGACGGTCTGGGCGCGCTTATGCTGGTGCTTTCGTCGATTGTCACGCTTATGTCCGTCGACGCGGCGCATCGCGTGCATCATCAGCCCGGTCTCTATTACGGCCTGGTGCTGATGCTGCAGGCCGGCCTCTTCGGCTCCTTCACCGCGCTCAATTTTTTGCACTGGTTTTTGTTCTGGGAGCTGAGCCTGATTCCCGCTTTCTTCCTCATCAAGCTCTGGGGAGGGCCGAAGCGCGGGCCCGCAGCCACGCAGTTCCTCATCTACACGGTGGCGGGGAGCGTGGCGCTGCTGCTCGCGTTTCTTGCCATCTTTCTCTCGACCGGCACCATGGACTTCAGCCAGCTTGCGGCAATGGCGGCCGACGGATCTCTGACGCACCTGGTCACCGCGCACATCGGAGCTGTGATGCCGTGGCTGGCTATCGGCGCGCTCGCCGGCTTTGCCGTCAAAGTGCCGCTCGTCCCCTTCCACACCTGGCTGCCGGACGCATATGCCGAAGCGCCCTCGCCCGTGACCATGCTGCTCACCGGCGCCATGTCGAAGATGGGCGTCTACGGCCTGCTGCGCATCGCGCTGCCCATCTTCGGAGTGCAGATTGCGGCCATGCGCACGCCGCTGCTGGTGCTGGCCGTGGCCACGGTGGTGCTGGGCGCATGGGCTGCCGCCGCGCAGAAGGATTTGAAGCGCGTCTTCGCGTACTCCTCAGTCAACCACCTGGGCTACTGCCTGCTCGGCATCTTTGCGCTGGCGATTCCTGCTGCCGGCGCTGCTGCCCCCACGTCGATTTTGGCCAGCCAGGCCGCGGCGCTCAATGGCGTCATTCTGCAGATGTTCAACCACGGGATTACCGCGGCGGCGCTGTTCTGGTTTCTGGCCATGATGCAGATGCGCACGGGCGGACTGCGCGGACTCGAAGACTTCGGCGGGTTGCGCAAGCCCGCGCCCATCTTTGCCGGGCTCATGGGCATTGCTTTGTTTTCTTCGCTCGGGCTGCCGGGGCTCAACGGATTCGTGGGCGAGTTCCTCATCTTTCGCGGCGTTTTTCCCTTGTCGTGGGTTAGCGCAACGGTATCGGTGCTGGGTTTGCTCATTACCGCGGCTGTGATTCTCACCGTGATTCAGAAAGTTTTCTCCGGGCCTGTACCCGAGCGCTGGCGCGCGTTTCCTGATCTGCATGCGAGCGAGTGGCTCGCGCTGGCGCCCGTGATCGGGCTCATGCTTTTGCTCGGGCTTGTGCCCCAACTGGTTCTGAGCGCCTTGAATCCTACGGTGACGAACCTGCTCAGGCATTGGAGATTTTGAAGAGCGTTTCTCCAGTGCGCGGCATTTCGCACGTTGTACGAGCTGGCTTTCGCTTGAGGGCGAAAGCCAGTTGAGAAAATTGGCTTCGACTGACGGGAACTGGAGAACCGCTGTACATGCTGGCCTACGTCATATACATCTCGTTTGCCGGCGCTCTGGCTGAAACGCTGCTGCCCCGCGGCAAGAACGCTGCCGCGCGCTGGCTGGCGCTCGCCGTCGCGGTTGCCGGTCTCGGCATCGCGGTTGAAGGTTTTGCTTCCGGCATGGGACAAGGCAGGGAAGTGATCGTCGACGCCGCATGGGTGCCGGCAATGGGCATCCATTATCTTCTGCTCGCCGATGGCATTAGCCGAGTCCTCGTTCTGCTTACGGGGATCGCAGCTGTGGCCGGCATTCTCTTCAGCTGGAACGTGGAGCTGCGCACCAACCAGTTCTTTGCTTTCTATCTCGCGCTGATCGGCGGCGTTTACGGCGTCTTTTTGAGCGGCGATTTCTTTCTGCTCTTCGTCTTTTACGAGATCGCCATCGTTCCCAAGTACTTCCTCATCGCCATCTGGGGCTCCACGCGCCGCGAGTACGGCGCCATGAAGCTCGCGCTTTACTCTTTCGCGGGCTCAGCGATGGTGCTCATCGGCCTGCTCGCGGCGTATACCGCCGCGGGCAGTCACTCTACGGCGCTGGCCGATCTGGCGCATGCAGGCTTCTCTGCCCATTTTCAGTTCTGGTGTTTTCCGCTGGTGTTTGTCGGCTTTGCGATTCTCGCCGGCATGTGGCCCTTCCACACCTGGGCGCCGACCGGCCACGTGGCCGCACCCACGGCCGCGTCCATGCTGCTGGCCGGCGTGGTGATGAAGCTGGGCGCCTACGGCTGCCTGAGGGTGGCCATGGGCGTCTTTCCGCGCGGCCTCGATCCCTGGGGGTTCACTTTCCTTGGTCTCGGTTCCTGGCGCGGCGTCTTTGCGCTGCTCGCCGTGATCGGCATCGTCTACGGCGCCTTGGTGGCGCTGGCGCAGTCGGACTTCAAATTCGTCATCGGCTACTCAAGCGTGAGCCACATGGGCTTCGTGCTTCTCGGCCTGATGGCGCTCAACCAGATAGGCCTCGACGGCGCGGTGCTGCAGATGTTCTCGCATGGCGTGATCGCCGGCCTGCTCTTCGCCATCGTGGGCCGCATCGTCTACGACCGCACGCACACGCGCCAATTCGCCGAGCTCGAAACCATGCACCTGGCGCGCCGTCTGCCCTTTGCCGCGTGGGCCTTCGTGATCGCGGGCATCGCGTCGATGGGCCTGCCCGGGTTTTCCGGCTTCGTGGCTGAGCTGCAAGTGCTCACCGGCGCATGGAACGCGAGACCCTGGTGGACGGTGACTGCGGGCGCCGGCATTGTGGTCGGCGTGGCCTACACCTGGCGCGCGCTGCAGAAGGCGTTCTTTACCGACAACGTTCCCGCGCCCCACGTGCTCGAGTACGAACACACGCACAAGCTCGACCCCATGACCTGGCCTGAGGTTGCCGGCGTGGCGCTGCTTGCCGTCTCCACGGTTGCCGTCGGGCTCTATCCGCGCATACTGCTCGACCAGATCGAGCCGGCGGTAAGGGCGCTGCTTGCGGGAGGCGTGCAATGAGCTACGGCGCCCTCAATTATGCAGCGCTCTTTCGGGCCACGCTGCCTGAGACTACGCTCGAAGTCGCCGCAGTCCTGGTGCTCTTTGTCGATCTCGCTTTTCTACGCCGCGCAGCGGACAAGCTGCGCGCGGCGATTGCCGCATGGCTCGGCGTCGCCGGCTGCATTGCCGCGATCTGGGCTGTCTATGCAGCTGGGTGGCAAGGCTTCAGCACCGGAAACGATGTGCTTTTTTCCGCGGGCGGGTCTGCCGGCGTGGCGCAGGTGGCCGTGCTTGTGCTTACCGCGCTTACGCTGCTGCTGTTCATCGATTCGGATTTCACGCGCCATCCCGGCGAATATGTCGCTGTAATCCTCATGGCTGCGGCCGGCGGCCTGCTGATTGCCGCCGCGCAGGATCTGCTGGTGATCTTCATCGGCCTGGAGCTGCTCTCGCTGGGTCTCTACGTTCTCACCGCGTTTGCCAAGAAGTCCGGCCAGAGCGCCGAGGCGGCCATCAAGTACTACCTCTTCGGCGGCATGAGCGCGGCGTTTTTGCTGTTCGGATTCAGCCTGCTCTACGGACTCTCCGGCTCCACCAGCCTGCCGCGCGTGGTCTACGGCGTTGACAATGCCGTTTTTCACGGTGGCGCGCCGCTGCTTCTTGTGGCGCTGGTGATGATCGCCGCGGGTCTCGGCTTCAAGGTTGCCGCGGTGCCGTTCCACCTGTGGGCGCCGGATGCTTACGAGGGCGCGCCCGCGCCCGCGGCCGCGTTTATCGCCTCTGTCTCCAAGGTGGCCAGCTTTGCGCTGCTGATTTCGATCAGCTACACGGCGCTCAATTACCTCCGGATCCTGGCGCAGGAGTATCCCGCACCGGCCAGTCATAGCGTTGCCGGGGCGGCTGTCTCCCGCATCGGAGGCGGGCAGCCGCCCGTCGAAGTGAGCTTCTACTTCAGCTGGTTCCTCATCCTGGTTGTGCTCGCAGTGGCCTCGATGTTCCTGGGCAACCTGGCGGCGCTGGCGCAGTCGAGCGTCCGCCGTTTGCTGGCTTACTCCGCCATTGCGCACGCCGGATACATCCTGCTCGGGCTTGCGTTTTTCGGATGGTCGAATGCGAGCGCGCAGGCCATTCTCTATTACGTCCTCACCTACGGCCTGACGACGATCGGCGCCTTCGGGGTGGTGGGCGTGGTGGAGCGCGCCACGGGCTCAGACCGCATGGATTCCTTCGCGGGATTGCACAAACGCAATCCTCTGCTGGCCGCGGTCACGCTGGTGCTCTTTCTTTCGCTCGCCGGCATTCCTCCATTGGTGGGCTTCTGGGCCAAGTTCAACCTGTTCGCGGCCGTGCTTGGCATGTACGGCGGCAATCTGCGCGAGATGGGCACCGTCTCCGGGGCGGGATTGCCCTTCGCGCTGGTCGCCTTGGCCATCGCCTTCAGCGCCGTCTCGCTCTACTACTATCTGCAGGTGCTCAAGCGAGCGTATGTGCTTCCTGGCACGGACCAGTCGCCGATCGCCGTGCATCCGGTCACGACCATCGTGCTCGTGGCCATCGCTGCCGCCGTGGTCGTGATGGGCTGTTTCCCGGCGCTGCTGCAAGACTGGATCGCGAGCTTCTACGGGTAGCGCTGATCCCGTTTCGCTGCGCCCCTACGGGGCGCGGAGATTTTTGGGCTTTGCGATCCCAGGGTTCCGCTACGCTTCACCCTGGGCTACTATCGGATGCCCCTACGGGGCGCAAGGGTTACCTGGGACGGCCTACCCAGCGCAGCGTCTGCCACAGCGGGCTTGCCATGGGCTATCATCGGATGCCCCTACGGGGCGCAAGGGTTACCTGGGACGGCCTACCCAGGGCAGCGTCTCCGACAGCGGGCTTGCCATGGGCTATTATCGGATGCCCCTACGGGGTGCGAGGGTTACGTGGGACGGCCTGCCCAGGGCAGCGTCAGTCTCAGCGGGCTTGCCATGGGCTATTATCGGATGTCCCCACGGGGCAAATTCAGGGGCAGGTGCTCCAAAGTGGCTGGACGATCGAACACATCAATGAGAAAAGCCGCCCTCATCGATCGCGCGTGGCGGCGATTCGCTGACTTGCCGACTCGCCGACCTGCCGGCTTGCTGCCTTTCTAATACTTCACAATCGCCGTAAACGAATCCGGCTTGAGGCTCGCGCCGCCTACCAGCGCGCCGTCGATTTCTTCCTCGGCCATCAGTTTGGCGATGTTGTCCGGCTTCACGCTGCCGCCGTAGAGAATGCGCATGGCCGCAGCCACGTTCGCGCCCAGCAGCTTCTCGACTTCCGCGCGGATGATGCGGTGGGCGTCAGCGGCGATCTCGGGCGTGGCCGTGCGGCCCGTGCCGATGGCCCATACCGGCTCATAGGCAATCACGATGGAGGCGATCGCCTGCGGCGCAAGCGAGGCGATGCCTGCGAACGCGCCGCTGGCCTGCGTCTTCAGTACGCTTGCAGTTTTACCCGCCTCGCGCTCCTCGAGCACCTCGCCGATGCAGACGATGGGAACAATGCCGTGCTTGAGCGCGGTGTGCAGCTTCTTGTTCACGATCTCGTCGGTCTCGGCAAAGTACTGCCGCCGCTCCGAGTGGCCGATAAGCGTGTGCGTGCCGCCCACGGCCTCGAGCTGGCCGATCGAAGTTTCGCCCGTGTACGCGCCCTCTTCGGCAAAGTGAATGTTCTGCGCGCCCACGGCAACGTGCGATCCCTTGCATGCGGGAATGACCGTGGGCAAAAGAACCGGAGAAGGGAACAGCGCAATCTCGTCACGCGTGTGCCCCTGGACCATGGGCAAAAAGGCGTCAACAAAGGCCTGCGCTTCGGCGGGCGTCTTGTACATTTTCCAGTTGGCGGCGATGAGTGCTTTTCGGGACATTCTCCGGTTTCCTTTCTTTCATTTTATGGGGTCGATCTTACTGTGCGGGGTGATGGCGGCGCGTCTTTGCGCTTGTGCATTCCCAGGGCCTGGGCGTATTCTGGCCCAACCCCGGAAAACCAAGGAGGGAGAGATATGCCCAGACTATCCAAGTCGGACGAGCAACGGAGGCAGATTGAGTTTTGGAAGGGTGGCGAGTTGCCTGAGAGCGTGGTGCGACGTCACCTGGCAGGGATCCAACGGAGGCGCGAGGCGGAAATTGCGGAAAAGGCCGGCATCCGACAAAAGGCTGCGCGATATCTTAGCCAGCTGCAAAAGCCGGCTGAACGGGTGAAAGGGGAGAAGGCGAACGAGGCGCTGGCCGGTCTTCAGGGTCTCACGAAAGGACTCTTGAAGCTGAAGCCGCTGCCGAAAAAGCCGGTCATACCTCCGCCTCCGGTGTGGGGAAGGTATACGATCACTTTCACTCCGGCGCACTACGAAGGTTCTTATTCAGTGGGAAAGACTTCCAATGTGACGGGAAACCCCACGATTTCGGCGACCGGAAACGAGAGCCTCGGCCAGTTGACCTGCATGGTGGAGACCAACTACGACAAGTCCAGCAAGGGCACCGCATCAAACCAATTCCATGTCTACTTCACCCCGCTGTTTGCGAATGCCGTGGCGCAAGTCTCGATCAATTCGGAGATTTCGTGGTCCTACTACGTGAACTCGATCCGAAACAAAGAAGCGAATGCGACGGCGCAGGCATTGGTTCAGATCTCGCGGTCCGACGGTGCGCTCATTGATCAGGGAGCGTTGATTGGCTTTGATATTGACGGCCTCAACAACCTCGACTTCAACGCCTATTCCGGCCCTGGGCCGTGGTCGTCGTTCCTCCCGTTCGCTGTCACCTCGAACTTCAGTTACACAGTCGTGGTCAGCCTAATGTGCCAGGCAAGCGGCTCGGGGTGGCCCGGGAGCCTGGCCGGGGCAAGCGCCGTGGTCACCGTGCCCTCGATCACGGTCAGCGTTTCAGACATTCCGCCGAACAAATGATTGCCGCGAACGAGAGATTGGCTGATCCCTGAAAACTTCCCCAGACCTCTACTTATCCGTCAGCGCTTCCACGCCGGGCAGCTTCTTGCCCTCGAGAAACTCCAGGCTGGCGCCGCCGCCGGTGGAGATGTGCGTGATCTGATCGGCCACGCCGGCCTGGTTGATGGCCGAGACCGAGTCGCCTCCGCCGATAATCGAGGTGGCAGTTTTGTTTGCGGCCACGGCGCGCGCAATGGCGTTGGTGCCCACGGCAAAGCGGGAAAACTCGAAAACGCCGGCCGGGCCGTTCCACACGATGGTCTTCGCCGTCGAGACCACCTGCTTGATGGCCTCGATCGACTTCGGGCCGATGTCCAGGCCCTGCCACTCGGCGGGGAAATCCACGGAGCAGTCCCACACCTGGGTCCTGGCGTCGTTAGCAAATTTGTCGGCCAGCTCGTTGTCTACGGGAAGCAGCAGCTTCACGCCTTTCGACTTGGCTTGCGCGAGGGTCTCTTTCGCCAGCTGGATTTTGTCTTCTTCGACGAGCGATTTACCCGTGGCCACGCCGAGCGCCCGCTGAAAGGTATACGCCATGCCGCCCACGATGACCAGCGTGTCGACCTTGTCGAGTAGGTTCTGGATCACGTCGATCTTGCCGGAAATTTTCGATCCGCCGAGAATGGCCACAAACGGCCGCTCCGGCGCCTCCAGCGCCTTGCCCAGATAGGTGATTTCCTTCTCCATCAGCAGGCCGGCGACGGCAGGCTTCAAGTAATGGGTGATGCCTTCGGTGGAGGCATGCGCGCGGTGCGCGGAGCCGAAAGCGTCGTTGACGTAAATCTCGGCAAGCGACGCGAGCGCTTTGGAGAAAGCCGAATCGTTGGCTTCTTCTTCGGCGTGGAAGCGGAGATTTTCAAGCAGCAGCACCTGGCCGGACTCGAGCTGGCGCGCAAGCTCCTGGGCAACCTCACCCACGCAATCAGGAGCAAAGGCCACGTTGATGGAGTAGTTGTCTTCCTTTTTGTCGAGCAGCTCGCGCAGCCGGTCCACGATGGGGCGCAACGAATATTTGGGATCCGGCTTGCCCTTCGGCCGTCCCAGGTGCGAAGCCAGAATGACCTTGGCGTGGTGCCGCAGTGCATATTCAATGGTGGGCAGCGTGGCCACGATGCGCGTGTCGTCAGTGATGGTCGAGCCGTCTTCACTGAGCGGGACGTTGAAGTCGACGCGAATGAAGACATGCTTGTTGTGCAATTCGATGTCGCGAATGGAGAGCTTGGGCATGGCGGCCTTTCCGTGGTCAGTGAACAGTGGTCAGTGATCAGTTCCGCGACTGCGGGGATCGCGGTTCCTTGAGCGGTACGACGCGCTAAACATTGCGGTTTTCCGGTTTCGCGGTGTCGGGAGAACTTGGAAGGACAGCGTCCATCTCGATCTCGATGCGCCACGCGGGATTGAGCAGCGCCGCCACTACCACCATGGTAGCCGCGGGACGGATCGCGGCGAAAATTTCGCCATGCACGCGGCCCACGGCTTCCCAATCCTCCACGTGCGTGAGATACATGCGCGTGCGCACCACATCCTTGAACGAAGCGCCGGCCTCCGCCAGGGCCTTCGAAGCAATCTCGAAGACGCGCAGTGTCTGTCCCGCCGCATCTTCGTTCTCCGCGCCCACGGGGCCGGTTCCCGCCAAAAGCACAAGGCTGCCCACGCGCACGGCGCGGGAGAAGCCGATGATGGGCTCGAAAGGCGATCCGCCGGTGATGTTGGTGCGGGACACAGTGATCAGGTTTGAGGGTTCAGGTTTCAGGGATCAGGGATCAGGGATCAGGATGAGAGATGCGTTCTTCAGGATGAGAGATGCGCTCGCCGGTTCAGCTTTTGTGAACCCTGAACCCTGAAACCTGATCCCTGCATTGCTACAGTCCCTTTGACGCCAAAAAGCCGACGAGATCAACGACGCGATTGGAGTAGCCCCACTCGTTGTCGTACCAGCTGAGCACTTTCACGCTCTGGCCGACGACCTTGGTCAGCGGCGCATCGACAATGGAGCTGCGCCGGTCGCCCTTGAAGTCGGAGCTGACCAGCTCACCTTCCTCGACGCCCAGGATGCCCTTGAGAGCGCCCTCGCTGGCGGCCTTAAGCGCGGCGTTCACGGCCTTCGCGTCCGTAGTTTTCTCGCTGATGAAGGTGAGGTCGACGATGGAGACGTTGGGTGTGGGCACGCGGATGGCGAAGCCGTCGAGCTTGCCCGCGGTCTCAGGGATCACCAGCTTGAGGGCCTTGGCCGCGCCGGTGGAGCTGGGAATCATGTTGAGCGCGGCGGCGCGGGCGCGGCGCAGGTCCTTGTGCGGAAAGTCGAGGATCACCTGGTCGTTGGTGTAGCTGTGGATGGTGGTCATGATGCCGCTGACGATGCCGAACTCCTTGATGAGCACCTTGACCACGGGCGCCAGGCAGTTGGTGGTGCAGCTCGCGTTGGAAATGATGTTGTGCTTGGCCGGGTCGTACTTCTCCTGGTTGACGCCGAGCACGATGGTGATGTCCTCGTTGGTGGCCGGCGCGGAGATGACGACCTTTTTCACCGTCGACCCCAGATGCGCCTTGGCCTGGGCAGCGTCAGTAAACCGCCCCGTGGATTCAATGACGATCTGCGCGCCCACATCGGCCCAGGGCAGCTTGGCCGGATCTTTCTCGGCGTACACCTTGATCTTTTTGCCGTCGACGGTGATGAAGTCTTCGCCGGAAGCGATGGCGTTGGGCAGGTTGCCCAGAATCGAATCGTACTTGAGCAGATGAGCCAGCGTAGCCGGGCTGGTCAAGTCGTTCACGGCAACAAAATCGATCTCCGAGTTGCCGAGAGCTGCGCGCAAAACGTTGCGTCCAATGCGGCCGAAGCCGTTAATTCCGACCTTCACTGCCATTGAATCTCTCCTTGGTCCTGGGTCTGCTTTGGGAGTGTTGCGCCCGCGTTGAGGGCGTTCCAAGTAGCTGCAAAAGGCAATTCCACCAAACTCTTGATGCTAACATCCCGGGCCGCGGCGGCGGAACGGAAACCCCATCCTTCCGTCTCGCCTGATGCGCCATCTCCCACTCCCAGCATGGCCGTTCCATCGCGGAACCGTCAGTGATCCGCTGCACAGCCGCGCGCGCATTCCTCCCGCCAGGTGAAACGTTGCCGGTGGCAGAATGCGCAGAATCCCACATGCCGGTTTGCAGCCCAGTCGGCTGGTATGGTATTCGGAGAGGAGAGCAGCGGCGCATCGCGCGGGCTTATTGAAGGCGGCATGAGAAGACGCTCCAGACGTGCTCCCAACACTTCCGAATCCACCGGCAAAATTGGTCAGGAACTCCCCTCGAATCAACCGGCTCCGCTTGTCCCCTATTATCCGGACGAGAACGCGCCGGCGCGCCAGCCTTCGGGTCAGCACGGGCAGCCGGCCCAGGGGCACCGCGCGCCTCGCCCCGAGCGTCATGAGCCGCGCAACAATCCGCGCGAGACGCCGCGCGAGGGGCCGCGCAACGGGCCCCGCGAGGAATCTCGCAACAGGGGCGCGCAGCAAGCACAGCCATGGAATGTAACTGCCGGCTCCGGACGCCTGGAAGTCGAGACCCAACCGGAGATGCCCACTGCGCCCTTGCCTGAGCCGGGCCAGGAGCGCGCTCCGCAGCAGCCCAAAGGCTTCGTGGTGCTGGCTATCGGCCTGCCCGGCTCCGGCAAGACCACGTGGTTCGGCCGGCGCGGGGTCACGCCGCTCTCCTCCGATCTGCTGCGCAATATCCTCTTCGACGACGTCGAAGAGCAGCGCTACCAGGGACTGGTCTTTTCCACGCTGCGCTCGCTGCTGCGCGCGCGGCTTATCGCCCGCATGCCCTGGAATTACGTGGACGCGACGAATTTGAGCGTCCATGAACGCCGGCAGTGGATCAAGATGGCCAAGAGCTTTGGCTACGAGGTGCAGGCGGTGTTTTTTGATGTGCCGCTTGAAGTGTGTCTGGAACGCAACCGCCAGCGCGACCGCAGTGTAAGCGAAGACGCGATGCGCCGCATGGCAGAGAAGCTCAAGCCGCCGGTCTTCGAGGAGGGATTTGCGAAGATCACAGTGGTGCGGGTGAAGAGCGCGGGGTAGAGATGGAACGGCCGGGCCGCGCTATCTGGATTTGCTGCGTGTCCGCAGCGTTTATCGCCGCGCCGATGACGGCCTGCCGGAAGCCCTCGACGAACTCCCAGGCAATGCCTTCTGAACAGGCGGCCAAGCCGCAGCCAGCCGCAGGGCTCACTTTGAAGGCGGATGAGCAGTCCTGCAGGGCGTTTGTGCAGAATTTCTACGATTGGTACTGGAATCGAACCAAGGATCGGATGGGCGATCCGGCCTCTGACGGTCCGACTATGCCGACTCTTGACGCGGTTCTGAACCATCGACCGCAGCTGGTCAGCGCGACCTTGGGAAAGCTCCTCAAGGCGGATGACGAACTCAAGAAGAAGACTACCGACGGCATCGTTGGCCTGGAATTCGATCCGTTCCTGAACCAGGGGAACGGGGACGTCCCCACCACGCCGTACACGGTGGAAAACGTCAGCGTGGCCGATGGGAAATGCCTGGCAAGATTCAACAGGGTCGAGCCGGATTCTGAGGTTCGGCCGGAACTGATGAAAACGCAGTCGGGCTGGATCTTTGTGAACTTCCATTACAGCTTTTACTCGGAGGACGGCAAGACGAAGGATCTGCCGGACGACGATTTGATTCACGCGTTGAGCACTGAGTAAATCACCTTGTTTTCGAGGGCACAGACAGATGACCGTTACTGAATCGATCCCCTACATCGAGCCCTGGCTGCGCGGCACGCATAGCGATGTTCCCGCAGCGCAGCGCGCCGTGCTGCACGCGCTCGAGCTCGCCCTCGACGACCTGAAGAAATGGACCGCCGACCTGAGCGATGCCGAAGTGCACGCGCATCCGCTCGGCCTGAACTCGGCTGCCTTTCTGCTGCGCCACATCGCGCGCTCGACCGATCGGATTCTGACCTACGCCGAGGGCAACCAGCTTTCGGCGGCGCAGTTCACGGCGTACAAGAACGAACAGAGCGGGGAAGAGTCGAAGGGGGAGTTGCTGGCCGAGGTGGAATCCACATTGGCCGCAGCGGCCGGGCGCATTCGCGCGCTCGCGGGCGCCGATCTCGAAACCGTGCGCGGCGTGGGGCGTAAGAACCTGCCCACGTCGGTTGGCGGCGCGATGCTCCACGTGGCCGATCACGCCATGCGCCACGTGGGCCAGGTGATTACCACGGCGAAGGTGATCAAGGCGCTGCGGGGCTGAGCAGGAGTCAGGTTCGTGCTCTCCCACTCATGGCGCAAAAACAACAACGCGCCGAAGGTGGGGCACCCGGAGCAAGGCAACCGCAGATCCTTCGACTCCCTCGTCCGCCGCGGCGGACTCGGTCGCTCAGGATGACAGTTCAGTGGGGTGCGGCAATCCTCGTCTACTCCGCCTGATCCTCGCTGACCGTCATTTCGAGGATGTGGCCCATCTTTTCCTGCTTGGTGCGGAGATAGCCGGCGAAGGTCTCCTGGGGTTCGACCTCGGCGGAAATGCGCTCGACCACGCGGATGCCCGCAGCCTCAAGCGCAGCCACCTTCTCGGGATTGTTCGTGATCAGCCGCACGGCTTCAACGCCGAGCAGCTTGAGCGCCGCGGCCGGCAGCTCGTAGCCGCGGCAGTCGGCGGCAAAGCCGAGTTTCTCGTTGGCTTCCACGGTATCGAGGCCATGGTCTTGCAGTTCGTAGGCGCGCAGCTTGCCCATCAGCCCGATGCCGCGGCCTTCCTGTTGCTCGTAAAGAAGGATTCCGACGCCAGCTTGCGCAATCATCCTGAGCGCCATCTCCAGTTGCAGGCGGCAGTCGCAGCGCAGCGAGCCAAAGACATCGCCGGTGAGGCACTGCGAATGGATGCGGACGAGCGGCGGCGCGGCATGCAGATCGCCCATGTCGCCCATGACCAGCGCCACCAGGCCTTCGGGCTCGCAGGCACGCGCCGGATCACAGCCCGGCCGCGGCTCGACACGGCCTTCAAAGCCCAGGATGCGGAAATGTCCCCAGCGCGTGGGAAAATCCGCCTCGGCAATCTTCTTCACGTCCTGGTTCACGTTTTCGCCGGCCATGCTTCTATTTTACGGTGCCGTGCGAGCACAGCCGGTGCGTTGGAAATAGGTCAGCTTAAAAGGGCCGCTCCTCAGGGGCTGAAGCCCGGGTTCATTTTGCGCCGTTCATGGCCCGGCTGAGGCCGTGCCCTTATTACAAGGCTCCTCCGATCGAGCTTTTCAGCAGCGCGTGAAACCGTGCCTTTTCAAAGTGAATTCAAACTGACCCACTGCCCCTGCTCGATTCCCGCGCCGCGGCGCGGTACATTTGTGAGGTGACGGATCGGCTGCTACTTATCACCTTGCTGGTCAAGCTGGGCGTGGTTGCTTCGGTGGCCAGCGTGCTGGCGCGCGCCAGCACCTTCCGCCGCCTTCTGTTTGCTGAGAAACGCCGCCCGGGGCAGACTCTGGGCCTGCTTGCCTTTTTCCTGGTGCCGCTCACCCTCGGCGTCTGGTTCCGTTTCCTGGTTCCCAACTTCTACGCCGCAGACATCTCCTTTGAGGCCGTCATTCTTCTCGGCCTGCTCGTGGGCCCGCGCTGGGCCATGTTTGCCGGCATGGTGCTCTCGATTCCCGCTATTCTGCACCGCGAGTACCTGGCGCTCCCGTTCGACGCCGCTCTCGGGTTGGCCGCGGGTTTCATTGACCGATTTCTAGAAAAAGAGGAGATCTGGTCATTTACGCCGCTCATCGATCTCAGTCTCTACCGCTGGATTCGCCGCAACATGAAAGAACCGCGCTTCGACCGGCAGATTCTGCTTCTGTTTCTCATTGTCGCTTTGGAGATGGTCCGCGACTGGATCGCACGCGAGTTCCCGCACAGGCTGTTTGCCCTGCTGGCGCGCGGAATCTGGCTGCAGGCGCTGGTGTGGCTCAGCGCGCCCATCGTGGTGGGCATCGCGCTCAAGGTGTGGAATGCGCTGCGCGTGGAGCTCTCGCTCGAAGAGCAGAAGCGGCTGGTGCTGGAGGCGCGCCTCGACGCGCTGCAGCGGCAGATCAATCCCCACTTCCTCTTCAATACCCTCAACTCCATCGCTTCGCTGGTGCGCAGCCAGCCGGAGCTGGCGCGCGAGATGACGGTCAAGTTGGCGAACATTCTGCGTGCGCTGCTCAAGGACCACGGCACCTACGTTCCCTTGAGCCAGGAGCTGCGCTTTACCGACGATTATCTCGATATCGAGGTGGTCCGCTTCGGCGCCGACAAACTGCGCGTGGAAAAGGAAATCGATCCGCGCACGCTGGAGATTCTCGTTCCCAGCATTTTGTTGCAGCCGCTGATTGAGAACAGCATCAAGCACGGTCTCGAGCCACGCATCCACGGCGGAACGGTAACCCTGCGCAGCAAACTGGCCGGCGAGCGCGTGTTGATTGAAGTGGCCGACGACGGTGTGGGCATCGGCGAGCGGCCTGCCTCGGCGCTCAAGCGCACGGGCGCGGGGATCGGCATGAAGAATGTGCGCGAGCGTCTGGAGGTTCTTTACGGGGATCAGGCGCGATTTACTGTAATCAGTAATCCCGGCCGGGGCACGCTGGTCTCCATCGATATACCCGCGGGCCTACCGAGGAGCGCGTAAGACGCCTCATTGTGAGGCCGGCTGCGCCGAGCCATGCCTTGCCGCTGCCGCAGCGGCTTGCGCGGCCGCCGCAGCTTCTTTCTTCACCCGGTCGGCCATCCACAGCACGTGCTCCTCGCGCACGCTGCGGCCGGGTTTGCGAAAGGCGCGTTTTTCCTGCGACAGGTATTTGAGGAACTCGTCGTAGTCGTCGGCGGTTCCCTCGGGCATGGGAACCTGCGGCGCGGGCTCCTCGAATCCGGGCTTTCTTCTGCCGCCGCTGAAAAGCCACTGCGCCTCGAAGGGCGCCAGGGCGGGCACGAAGTACTGAATGATCCAGAAGAAGGTGAGATGGTGGCGTAGCTCGACCAGGCCCAGGAGGAGGGCCAGGCAGGCAGCGTGGGTGAGGAGGGTTGAGCCGACGGGCAGCGACATGCCCTTTTCGCGGTTCTCCATCACCACCAGATAAACCAGATAAAGGTGGAAGGAGAGGAGCATGGAGACGTAAACAGCCGGCGTGCCCACGAGCAGATACTGCCCGACGATGATGCCGACCAAAGCGCACATGACGCCGACCATGAATCTCATTCGCTCGACCCCTTTCTCAGCGAATCACGTCACCGTTGCCCGTCGATGGAAGCTCCAGACGGGCCGGAGGAGACGATTGCCCGTGATTTTAACTCCCACGAATGGGGAATGGGGCACCGCATTGGTAACGCAGCTGAAGGGTTTTTGGTAATCTCTCTTCCATCAAGTCCCGCCGGGAAATGGGCGCTCCATGTGAACCAGGCCCGGACCACGACCAACCTGGAGGTTCCCACGTCCGCTTTCGGAATCGCTCAATTTGCGCTCGACGTGCAGGGCGCCCGGATCGAATGCAGCGCTCAGCTGCCGGAAGGACCAGTGCGTCCTGCCGTGCTGTTGCCGGTCTTGCAGCAGCTGTCGAACGCCATGTCGGATCTTGCGGTGCAGAGCGCCGGCCGTGTGGGTGCGCAACTAAGTTGCCGCGAGGGCTGCGGCGCCTGTTGCCGGCAGGCGGTGCCCATTACGCCGGTCGAGGCGCGTGCACTGGCCGAGTGGATCGACGCACTCCCCGAAGAACGCCGCACGGTCCTGCGCGAGCGATTCCGCCGGGCAGCTTCGCGGCTTGAGGAGTCCGGGCTTGCCCAGGCTGTACGCCAGCTGCAGCAGGGCAAAGGGACGGCGACCGCACATGAGGCGGGTTTGCAGTATTTTGCACTCGGCATCCCGTGTCCGTTTCTAGAGGACGAGCGATGTACCCTTCACGAGATCCGTCCTTTGCGCTGCCGCGAGTATCTGGTCGTATCCCCGGCTGAGAATTGCGCGCATCCGCAGACAAAAGAGGTGGTGAGCATCCGGCCGCCGGTGATGCTTTCGCGCATCCTGGGCCGTTGGGACACGAACGGCGCGGCGCAGCCTGTGGAGCTGATCCTGCTGACTATGCTGGACGAATGGATCGCGGGGCACCCTGCAGGGAATGACCTTCCGCAACGCACCGCACCGGAAATGTTGCAGGAGTTCCTCCGCGGCTTTGCTCAGGATGCGTCGGCTGCGCCGGCCGATCCGCGCGTGGAACAATCATCCGATTTCTTGCCCGAAAGGAGTGACGCATGAACGCGGAAAACGAGACACTCGACGTGCATCTCGAATCCGTTGGCCAGATCGCCATTACGGTCAGCGACCTGGAGCGGTCGAAGAGCTTCTATTGGAATCGGCTGGGAATGAAGTTTCTCTTTGACGCCCCCAACATGGCGTTTTTTCAGTGCGGGTCAATCCGCTTCATGATTGGAACCGCAAGCAGGCCGGTGCAGCCCGGAGGCACGATCATCTATTTCCGCGTGGACGACATTCACGCGACCCACGCGGCCCTGACGGCCCGGGGCGTGGAATTCATGCAGAAACCCCACCTAGTGGCGCGCATGCCGGAACACGATCTGTGGATGGCGTTTCTCGCCGATCCCGACCAGAACCCCATCGGCCTGATGTGCGAGCTCCAGCGCGACGACGCGTCAGCCGCCGAAGCGGCATGAGGATCTTTGCAGGGAAACGGGCAAAAGCAGGCATGGCCTGAAAACGGCCAGCGGGCGGAATCCGAACCGGACTCCGCCCGCTAGGTTCTCCCCCGAGATTTTGGTTCAGCCTTCCGCGCTCGCCAAGGCGGCGCGGGGCTGCAGGCAAACTTGCTTACGCCGCGGGGCGCTCCTGCGGCGTGTCGATGGCCGGTACCCGAGGATTCTTCGCCCGGTGTGCAAGCCAGGAGTTGAATTCGTCGCGCACAGTGTGCCCCGCCTTGGCAAACGGGCGATTGCCGCTGCGCATGTAATGGATGAACTCTTCATAGTCTTCCGCAGTGCTGTTGGAGGCTGCATCCCCGCGCTCGACCGACTGCACTTTCTTGCCCCGGAAGAGCACGAGGAGCTCAACATACGCCAGAGCCGGAAGCAGGAAGCGCAGGTACTCGAAATAGGGAACCATGGCGCCTGCGGTGGCCCCGATCAGCAGAAGAACAAAGAAGGCCGCGTGCGTCAGTGCCGCGGGAATCGGGTTCAGCTTGTGACCCTTGTCCTGCATGGCGGTGACGACGAGAACGGCGAGAAGCAGATGGTAGGAGACGATCAGAGGAAAGAAAACTGCCAGCGGACCGTCGGGGATGAATCGTGAAATTACGTAACCGAAACCGCAACCAAGGACAACTAATATTCCTTTCATCCTTCTAACTCCAATCTATGCAAATCGGCGGCGTCTTGGTCTTTTTGCTGAACGCCCGCCGGAAAATCTATTTGCAGGAATCTTAGCAACGCACAGTTGATGGGAAAATCGCACAATCGGGTTACGACAAAACAAGTGCATTGGTCCCTTGGTAATGTGTGTCCCGGGCGCCTACAAAGGAGCATGGAGAGGCTCAGGTAGAGATTGAAAATACGGAACTTGCGCCCGGGATTTCTCACGCGCGGGCGGGAGAATTCCGGGGCTCTTCTATTGCAGCGAGGGGTCGCTCATGGATGCGCCGGCTCTGGGCACGGCACACGGCGCTTGCAGGGCTCGGTCCTGGATGAGTTGGTTGGCCTCCTCGAATCCATTGGCCAAATCGAAGTTCCACCGGGCGGGCAGGGCGAACACGTAGCGCCGGTTGTGCGCCATTTCGCCGGGGCCGATGGGCGCAGCGCCGAATGTGTACCCTCCATTGGCCGCATGCTTCCACTGCGCCGGGGTGAAGATCATGATGGGGATGTCCTCCCAGGGAACGGCTTCGGTCCAGTTGGGATTGCGCAAAACCAGCTCCGGCCCTGTGATTGATTTGCCGGAATTGTCCATCGCCGATCCGCTCCACGACCGCGTCAGCACCGAGTAGCCCCTCCAGCTGGCCGGCAGCCGGAAGCAGAAGCCGTACTGCGAATTCCTGTAAACGATGGGAAGAGCGGGAGCCGCTTGTTCAGAAGGCGCCGGCGGGGCAGCCTGTGCCTGAACGCAGGCGGGCGGCGCTGCGAGGAGAGCAAGCACGAAGGAAAGAACGGAACCGGATTTCATGTCCGGGCTCCATGCGCGCCGCTCGGGCACAAGGGAACCGAAGCGGTAACTGAGGCGAATTGGATCGGCTTGGGGAGAAGTTCTCCAACCGGCGAGTTGATTGTATTCTCAAGGAATGGTCCGCTTCACGGTGCTGGCATCGGGCTCCAAAGGCAATTGCGCCGTCGTCTCCGGCGGGCGCACGCGGATTCTGGTGGACGCCGGCCTGAGTTGCCGCGAGCTTTTCCGCCGCATGAGGCTTGCCGGCGAGGATCCGGCCACGCTCGATGCCATCGTGGTGACCCATGAGCACCAGGACCACATCAACGGTCTCGCCGTTACCGCGCGCAAGCTCGGCATTCCCGTTTTCTTTACCGAGGCCACGCACCGTGCCTGGATGCGCTGGCTTATGCCTCGCCGTACCATGACCTACGCCGAGTGGCTTGAGCAGTGCCGCAGGCAGGCGGCCGAGCGCCAGGGGGAGACCATGGCGGATGAAGGCGAGCCGGACGCGGAATCAGAAGCCGAGGCTGTCTGCGAGTCGCAACTGCAGAACCTGGAGAGCGAAGCCGCGCCGCTGCCCAAGGGCGATCCCACCTGGCTGCCCGCGGTCGAATACTTTGAGGCTGGACAGCCGTTCGCCATCGGGGATATCGATCTGAGCCCCTTCACCATTCCCCATGACGCAGCCGATCCCGTGGGATTTGTGCTGGCGAGCGAAGGCATCCGCATGGCCCTGGTCACCGATCTCGGTTACATCACGCCCAATGTCAAGGCCCAGCTCCACGGCGTGGATCTGCTGCAGCTGGAGTCCAACCACGACCTGGAGATGCTGCGCGACGGCCCTTATCCCTGGCCCGTCAAACAGCGCGTTCTTTCCCGCGTCGGACATCTTTCCAATGAGGCCGCAGCGGAGTTTCTTTCCACCGGCTACGACGGGCAAGCTACTTATGTGATCCTGGCGCATCTATCTGAAAACAATAATCTTCCTGAATTAGCACAAGTTGCCGCAGAGCGCGCTTTGGCCCCTCGCGCCAGCCTTCTGCAGAACCGGCTGCTGCTGGCGCGGCAGCACGAACCGCTGGATCCCATTTTTTTCTGAGCAACTGGTATTACAATAGGGCGAAGGGTATCCCTCAGTCCCGGGAGGGTTTGCGATCGAGATACCGACCGGGCCCGGTTCGAGCTCGGCAAGGGCCGCCAAGCGAGGCGGCCGTGGTAAAGTCAACGCAGCCAAGAGGAAACTCTGGCATCATCCACCGCAGCGCGCGTGGCGCGGCAGAAGCGAATCTCACAACACGGCTTGAATCGCTTGTTGCATCTCCAGCATCCCACAAGTGCGGGTCCTGCGTTGCCCGTGAATGTTCGATAGCGAAACCGCTAATCCTTTTTCAAGTGAGTTGCTTCCATGGCTATGGCACGAACCCGGTGTACGGATCGAGTGATAGGCGCCATTCTGGCAAGCTGGCGGTACGACATCTCCGGCATTTCTCCCGAGATGCGGCGGGATTACGAGCATCACCTCGCCGAATGCGCGCATTGCCAGACGCGGCAGAACTTCCATCGCAGCCTGGACGCGGCGCTGGCCGCGCTCACGTCGCTGGCCGCGCTTTTCTTCCTCTTCGCCTTGGCGGTGTTGAAGCACATCAAGCCGCTCGAGCATGTGGCCTTCAACGTCCTGGGCCTGGACATCTCCGACATGTACCACATGCTACTTTCGGCCGGTGTTGCGGGGTTGTGCTTCAGCGTGATCGCTCTGGCGCTGGTGCTGATGGCTACGCCTGCGCCTTCTTACCTGGGCGGCATTGCCGCGGAGCGCGCCCGGATTATTGAAGAGCGCCTGCCGGCGGCGATCAAATCGCTCAGGCCGCGATAAGCGGTTTTTCGCTGGAATTTCGAAAGGCCTCTCAAGCGAGAGGCCTTTGTCATGTGCATTTCACGCTCTCATCGCCGGCGCTGTGCCGCAGCGCGAGCCGTCGTTCAGCATCAGGACACGCGACGCTGAAGGGATGGACGGCGGAGGCAAAACGCAACAGGAGGCTCCGTATAATGGAGAAGAAACATCGATGGAAAAAGAGAATCCGCCCGGGAGAGAGTGCCGATGTATAAAGTCGTTCTGCTTCGCCACGGAGAAAGCATCTGGAATAAGGAGAACCTGTTTACCGGCTGGACGGATGTGGACCTGTCGGAAAAGGGGATAGAAGAGGCGACGCAGGCCGGCCGCATGCTGAGAGAGCAGGGATTCGAGTTCGACATCGCTTACACCTCCGTGTTGAAACGCGCGATCCGCACGCTGTGGATCGCGCTGGACCAGATGGACCTGCTGTGGATTCCCGTGGAACATGACTGGCGGTTGAACGAACGGCATTATGGAGCCCTGCAAGGCCTGAATAAGGCGGAGACGGCAGCCAAGTATGGCGAGAGCCAGGTGAAGATCTGGCGCCGCAGTTACGATATCCGTCCGCCGGCGCTGGAGGTGACCGATGCGCGGTATCCGGGGAAGGACCCGCGCTATCGCAATCTGACCAAGCCGCAGCTTCCGCTCACCGAATGCCTCAAGGACACGGTGGATCGCTTTCTGCCCTGCTGGCACGAGGTCATCGCACCGAGCATCCGCTCCGGGGAAAAGGTATTGATTGCGGCCCATGGCAACAGCCTGCGCGCGCTGGTGAAGTATCTCGAAGACATTCCGGACGAGGAGATCGTCGACCTGAACATTCCTACGGGCGTGCCCATGGTCGAGGAACTTGACGAAAACCTGAAGTCGGTGCGCCGCTATTATCTGGGAGACGCGGCGCAGATCGAAGCGGCGGTGGGCAAGGCTGCGAGCACGGGGGCGGTGGGGCGGTGAGCAGGAGCGCAGCCGGCTCTTTTTGATCGCGAATTCGCAGGTCTGCGGTTACGCTGTCATCCTGAGCGAAGGTCGTCCGCCGTGGCGGGCGACCGAAGTCGAAGGACCTGCAGTTGTCTACTCGGGATGTCACGTCTGGCGGTGACACAGTCAGAACCATCGGGAAACGGTTCAACGCCTTAACCAGTCTTCGTACTGTTGCCTCTCGCTCTCAAAAATCCTGCGTCGCTTGCGCCCGGAAAGGTTCGCGCCGATTTGAGAGTAAGAGGGGCAGACGGCAGGCATCACGACATCTCGATAGTCCGCCTTGGCTGATTCGATTAAGGCTTGCAGCCGTGGAATGTTTCCATTCGCCAGTCTTAAAGCTGCTAGCCGAACCGTAGCCGGGTTATCGTTGAGTCTTGCCACGTACCCGCTGAGAATGGCCATCACATTCGCGAATTCCGCGGTAGGAAAGTCTCTTCTAACGATCCTCTCCACGTCGTCGTTGGTGTGTTCCGGGGATAGACGTGTCGGGATGTAATCTGGCGCGAAGATCCCGGGCAGCCATGAACGAAGAAACATCTTTAGGCGAGTGCGTCGCCACACCTTGAGGCGACGCCACTCAGAAGTGCCAGGAATGAACCGCGTGAGATGGGCAGGACTCATTTGTGAGCCGATACAAGACATCATGCCATATTCGGTGATGTGATTGCCCATGCGGAAATTGCCAAGCTATTATGCCTGCCATTCCGAAAACTCCGAACGCACGGCAGGTCCTTCGACTCGGTTGCTGCGGCGGACTCGCCCAGGATGACAGGGTTGGGGCGATGCGGGCATTCGAAAGTGGAGCTGCGGGTCCTTCGACTCCGTTTGGCCCGTGTCCGGGCCAAACTTCGCTCAGGATGACGGCGCTTGTGGTTGATTGAAAATTGCGGCTGATTGGGAATCGCAAGGAAGCCATAGATTAGGAGATTGCGGGCGTCAACATTGAAGCGTAGAGTGTTGGCCGTGCGCGAAGGAAGAATCTATTTCACGTACATGGTGGCCAGCCGCAGCCGCACGCTGTACATCGGCATGACGGGGGACTTGCTGAAGAGAGTTTTTCAGCACAAAGACAAGACATTTGAAGGATTCTCGGCAGACTACAATTGTGACCGCCTGGTCTGGTTCGAGCGGTTCGGTCATCCGGGCGGCGCCATCGCACGCGAGAAGCAGTTAAAGGGATGGAGACGCGAGAAGAAAATTGCGCTGATTGAGAAGACCAATCCAGCGTGGGCTGATTTGAGCGAGGGGTGGTATGCGATTGATCCTTCGCGAATACGGATCGCGGAAAAGGCAACTGCGGGTCCTTCGACTCGTCCGCTCGGGCGGACTCGCTCAGGATGACAATTTTTGGATTTGTGCGGGACCAGACGGGAACTGCAGGTCCTTCGACTCGGTTGCTGCGGCGACCTCGCTCAGGATGACAGAGTTGGGTTTGTGCCCGAAGCACGACTGCGGGTCCTTCGACTGCGCGGACCGCGAGACGCGGTCCGCTTCGCTCAGGATGACAAGGACAGGAATTTGCTTTTCCCAGGTCTCAGAGTCGAGACCTGGGGCACCCAAGTGGATTTGATGTCTGAGTAGCCCTATTCGTCGTTGTAGTTCAGGCTTTCGAGGCCCAGATACACAGCGCCGGAGCCTAGCTCTTCTTCAATGCGCAGCAGCTGGTTATATTTGGCTATGCGGTCGGTGCGGCTGACCGAACCCGTCTTGATCTGGCCCGCGCCGGTGGCCACGGCGAGATCGGCGATGAAGGTATCTTCGGTTTCACCCGAACGGTGCGAAATCACCGAAGTGTAGCCGTAGCGGCGAGCGAGCTCGATGGCTTCCAGAGTCTCCGTCACCGTGCCGATCTGGTTGAGCTTGATCAGGATCGAATTGGCCACGCCTTCCTCGATGCCACGCTGCAACAGCTTGATGTTGGTGCAGAAGATGTCGTCGCCTACGAGCTGGACGCGGTTGCCCAGCTTGTCAGTGAGCGTGCGCCATCCCGCCCAGTCGTCCTCGGCCAGGCCGTCTTCGAGCGAGACGATGGGGTACTGGCGGATCCACTCCTCGTAGAACTGCACCATGTCGTCGCTTGAGAGCTCGCGCTTGTCGCTCTTCTTGAAGACGTATTTTTTCTTGTCCGAGTCGTAGAATTCGCTCGATGCCGGATCGAGGGCGATGGCAATCTGGTCGCCGGGTGTATAGCCGGCCGATTCAATCGCCTCGAGAATCAGCTCCACGGCCTCGGTGTTCGACTTGAGCGAAGGCGCAAAGCCGCCCTCGTCGCCCACGGCCGTGTTGTAGCCCTTTTTCTTAAGCACGCCTTTGAGCGTGTGGAAGGTCTCCGCGGCCCAGCGCAACGCCTCACTGAACGCGGAAGCGCCCACGGGCATAATCATGAACTCCTGAAAATCCACGTTCGAATCGGCGTGGGCGCCGCCGTTGAGCACGTTGAGCATGGGCGTAGGCAGAATGCTCGCGTTGATGCCGCCCAGATAGCGGTAGAGGGGAATCTCCAAGGTCTCCGCGACCGCGCGCGAAACCGCCATGGAAACCGCGAGGATGGCGTTTGCGCCCAGCTTGCTTTTGTTGGGCGAGCCGTCGAGCGCGATCATGGTCTGGTCAATCAGGCGCTGGTTGGCGGCATCCATGCCTTCGAGCTCGGGCGCAATCACCGTCTCCACGTTGGCCACGGCCTGCAGCACGCCCTTGCCCAGGTAGTGGCTCTTGTCGCCGTCGCGCAGCTCCACGGCCTCAAGCTCGCCCGTGGAAGCCCCCGAAGGCACAATGGCGCGGCCCATGGCGCCGCCCTCCAGAAATACGTCCGCTTCCACGGTGGGATTGCCGCGCGAATCCAGGACCTCGCGGGCGCGGATGGAAACAATTTCAGTCATTTCGCTCCTCGTGATGCGGTGCAGCAGACGGTCGTTCAATTTTGGCCGGCGATCCACGGCAAGTGCTTCCCCGGCGGCGCTTTGGATGGTGCTCAGAAGCTCCCGCACCTGGTTAAACTCCCGCGCGCGTGAATGGGTCAAAGAATGGCGGCATTCCGCTTGGATTCTAGCAAACCGGGCCTTACGGAACCCTGTGTCCGCCATCACGGCGGGCGCGCGGCTTTCCCCATTTGCGGCACGCTCTCAAAAGGGGTAACTGTTTCGATTCGTAGCGCCCAAGGCACCCGGCACACTGGCGAAGATGCGCGCGCCGCGCCTCCGCGCTAGCCTGAGATGGAAGCATTTTGCGCCGCCCGGCTGAAACCACGGCCGGCGCACAACCTTTTTCCAAGATTGGGGTCTTACAAGGCAGGGAGTTTTGCGCCCGCTTCGTGGGTCCCCACAAAGGAATTCCGCAAAGGAGCCCAGGATGAATCGCCCTGTTTTTGTGTGCGCCCTGTTTCTGCTTACGGCCGTCGCACTTGCCGGCCAGAGCGCACAGCAAAATCCTTACAGCGGAACTTCGAGCCCTCCCCCAGACACAGGCATCATCGACGAAACACAGCAGCAGCCGGCGGCGCCTCAAGCAAAGCCCTCCCCCTCAAAACTCGCCCCCGCTCAGCCCTCCCCCATGCAACCCATGACGCAGCCGGCGGCGCCCGCCCAGCCCGTGCCGCAAGCCGCCAATCCCGCCGACGGCACGGATGACGGCATTGTGCAGGTCGCTCCCGGCGCTGGCCAGCCCGAGCTGAATGAGCGCGCGGCAGTGACCGACCCCGACGGCGACATCGTTCATCCCGCACCGCTGCCGCCGGGGATGCTCGGCGCCGGTACCGAGATTCGTGTGCGCCTGCTCGACCGGCTTTCCACCGCGTGGAACCACCCCGGCGACACTTTCCGCTGCCGCGTGGCCAGCGATGTTTTTCAAGGCGATGAGATTCTGATTCCCGCCGGAGCCGAGATCGACGGCGGTGTAGTGGACGTCTCCACCGGCCATCTCGGCGGCCACGGCTCCATGCTGCTGCGGCCGGAGACGGTGACTCTGCCTGACGGCTCGCGCTTCCATCTCTACGCGCAAACCACCGGCGCGCCGGACTCGGATGCCCGCGTGGGCAGCGAAGGCACCATCTCACCGGGATCGCGCCTGAAGAAAGACGGTATTGAGTATGGCGGCGCTGCAGGCGCGGGCGCCATTGCCGGCGGCGTGCTGGGCGGGCCCGCGGGCGCGCTGGCGGGAACGCTGGTGGGCGCAGGCGCGGTTACGGTGCACCTGCTCGTGAACCATCCGCAAGCCACGCTGGAACCGGGTGCGGTGCTCCTGTTCTCGCTCACGGAACCGCTCAACCTGGCCGTTGCCTTGCCCGCTGCGCCGGCAAACGCTCAGCCCGGCCAGACGCAGCCGGATCAAGTTCAGCCAAACCAGGCTCAGCCAGGCCAGGCTCAGCCGGGCCAGGCCCAGCCGGCTCCGGACACGCAACCCTCCGATTCTTCAAGCGGTGCGCAGCCTGCGGGCGCTGCGGACGCGGGGGCGGTCACGCAGAACTAGATTTTCCCAGAGGGTTTTTGGGGGGCGTCGCGAGTACAGGGTGCGGCGCCCGTTCTTTTTTCCGCGCGCAATCATCTGCTCACGCGGCGCAATCCGGCTCCACGACGTCAAGCCGCACGGAGCGGTTGCTCCACTTCAGCCGGATCGGCCTCGGGCTTTGCGGCATCCTCTTCGAGCGCAGCGATCCTGAGCAGAAGAGCGCGCCTCAGCTCCAGTAATGCGCGGGTATCCGGGATGATGTCTGCGCTCAAATCCGCGCGCCGAAGGGTGTCGCGGAGTATCCGGGCCAGCTTTTGCGAAGGGCTTGTGACCACAGCAACACCTACGATGCGGTGGGCTGGCCGCACGGATGCTTTCCGGGGGAAAGGTTTTCCCAAGGAGTAACTCCCGAGCCGCATTTACACTGGAATTTCGGAAGCGCGTCTTGGCAGGACCCTTTCGTTCAAGAGCGGCTTTCCAATTGGGTTTCGCAGGCAGCCAGGCTTCGATATGGACAGATTTGTGATTCGCGGCGGCAATCCGCTTACCGGCGTGATCCACGTCTCCGGCGCCAAGAATTCCGCCCTGCCGTGCATGGCGGCTGCGATTTTGACCGACGACGCGGTCACGCTCGAAAACATTCCCCAGGTGCGCGACATCGAAACCGAGCGCCGGCTGCTGGCCTCGATGGGCGCGGAAGTGGATCTGCGCGAGGACCGCACCATCCTGAGTTGCCGTACGCTCTCCGATCCGGTGGCCAAATACGAGATTGTGAAGACCATGCGCGCGAGCGCCCTGGTGCTGGGGCCGCTCATCGCCCGCACCGGCATGGCGCGCGTAGCCATGCCCGGCGGCTGCGCCATCGGCGGAAGGCCCATCGATCTGCACATCAAGGGCCTGGAGAAAATGGGCGCGGAGATCGCGCAGGAACATGGCTACCTTGAGGCCCGCGTCGAGCGGCTGCGCGGTGCGCATATCGTCTTCGACAAGATTACGGTCACGGGCACCGAGGACCTTTTGATGGCCGCCGTGCTTGCCGAAGGCGAAACGCTGATGGAGAACTGCGCGCGCGAGCCTGAAGTCGCCGACCTGGCGGCGCTGCTCACCGCCATGGGCGCGCGAATCGAGGGCGCAGGCACGGGGAGCATCCGCGTCGAGGGCGTGAGCAGCCTGCATGGGGCGCGCTATCGCATCAGCCCCGACCGCATCGAGGCAGGCACGTTTCTCGTGGCCGGCGCTATCACCGGCGGGGATTTGACCGTGGCCAACTGCTGCGCGGCGCACCTGGGCGCGGTGATGGCCAAACTCGAAGAGGCCGGTGCGCGCGTCGACGTGCTCGCGCCCGACGCAGTGCGCGTGCGCGCGGATGGGCCGCTGCGCGCAGCCGACATTTCCACGGAAGAGTATCCGGGCTTTCCCACCGACATGCAGGCGCAGTACATGGCCCTGGCCACGCAGGCCGAGGGCGTGAGCCTGGTGCGCGAGAACATCTTCGAGAACCGCTTCATGCACGTGCAGGAACTGGTGCGCATGGGCGCGAACATCAAGGTGGATGGCAGCACGGCCACGGTGCGCGGCCCGGCGCGGCTTTCCGCGGCGGCAGTCATGTGCAGCGACCTGCGCGCTTCGGCCTCGCTGGTTCTGGCGGCTCTGGTTGCCGAGGGAGAAACCGTGGTCGATCGCGTGTATCACATGGACCGCGGCTATGAGCGCATTGAGGAGAAGCTCTCCCAGGCGGGTGCGCAGATTCAGCGCCTGGGCAACCTTTTCGCGCCGCGGGAGCGGGCCCATTCCGCGGCCTGAAGCGTCAATTCCGCCCCTTGGGCGGGCAAGGAATGCCTTGGGCAAGTTGTAAATGACTCAAAAGTCACATTCTCTGGCCGGTTTTCCAGAGCAACTTTCAGGCCCGCTTTTGCGTTCCAATCCTTCAGCCGGAGCGCTCGCTCGCGTCCGGTATTGTTTCGATCCCCATGGAGGAAACACATCGTGAAAAAAACTGCTTTGACAGTCCTGCTTGCTCTTTGTATGACTCCGCTGGCCGCGATCGCCCAGGTTGGCGTGGTTGTGCACGTGGCCCCGCCGGCTCCGGTGGTGGAGCACTATGGCCCCGCCCCGCATCCCGGCTGGGTGTGGCAGCCCGGTTATCACGTCTGGGACGGCAACCGGTACGTGTGGCACGCCGGCATTTGGGTCGCGCCTCCGCATCCGGGCGCGGTCTGGGTTGCTCATCGCTGGGTTCACAAGAACGGCGGCTACGTGCTGGTGGAAGGGCACTGGCGGTAAGAGAAGCGAGCGGAGTCAGCGGGGCTAGCGGAGTTAGCTAAGTTAGCCACGTCGCGGACTTCGAGTCGCGGTCAAGAAAGTCGAACACGGGAAAAAGCGGGGCGCAACGCCCCGCTTTTTTCTGCCCGCTTCCAACCGCGGTTCAATAGGACTGGCTGCACAAACGGTTTGTCATGGCAAGGAAGCTTACCTCAGGGGCTAAAGCTTCCTGGCCGTTTGCGGCTCCTTCGACAGTCAGGGCTGAAGCCCTGACCTACCCGTCGCGCCCTTTTGCACGACTACTTTCGCAACGGGCTCTCGCAGCCGGAATCCGCTGACCACTGATCACTGTCCACTTGTCACTGAATTTCGATCACGTCTTTCGCCCGCGCCGCGGCGGCTTCGGCCTGCTCCATCAGCTTCTGTGCCGCCGAGTAGAACGCCGCTGCGTGCGGGCTCTTGGGTCCGGCAAGCGCCACGGGCAAGCCGCGGTCGCCGCCCTCGCGGATGGCGGGCACGAGCTCGATCGAGCCGAGAAACGGCACGTTGAACTGCTGCGCCGTACGCTCCGCGCCGCCGCGCGAAAAAATATCGATCTCATGGTGGCAGTGCGGGCAGGTGAAGTGGCTCATGTTTTCGACGATGCCGAGAACTTCGACGTTGACCTGCGCAAACATGGCCAGCGCCTTGCGCGCGTCTTCCAGGCTCACGTCGCTGGGCGTGGAAACCACGACCGCGCCGGTGAGCGGGACGGTTTGCACGAGCGAGATGACCACGTCGCCGGTGCCCGGCGGCAGATCGACGATGAGGTAATCGAGCTCGCCCCAGTTCACCTGCTGCAGAAATTGGCGGATGATCTGGTGCAGCATGGGGCCGCGCATCACCAGCGGCTTGTCGCCGGGCGAGATGTAGCCGACGGAGATGGTTTTGAGGCCGTGGGTGAGGTTAGGCTCAATGATATTGCCAGGGCCGACGGCAGGCTGCTGGCTCGAGCCCATCATCAGCGGCACATTGGGACCGTAGATGTCGGCGTCCATCAGGCCCACGCGCTGGCCCAGCTTCATGAGCGCGATGGCCAGGTTCACGGCCACGGTGGTTTTGCCCACCCCACCCTTGCCGGAGCCGATGGCGACGATCTTCGAAACCCCCGGCAGCGCCACCGGAGCGGGCATTGCATGGCCATGCGCCATCTTGAGTTCTCCTGATTCAATTTTACAGGGGCGGCACAATGCAAGTCTGGATGATCTGAGCAGGGCGTACGACCGTCGCCGGGTCTCTCGCCTCTTCTGCCCGATCGAGGCGCTAGAGCCGCGTATCGACGAAAAAGCAACCACAGTTTCTTCGCTTACCACCCCCAAACGGAAGGAGGTTTGGGGGCCCCGTGCGCTCAGAATGACATTCAGGGCATTATCAAGGGCTTGGGTGACCGCTCGCGTCCACGGGGATTGCTGACACGCGCGCAAGAATCGCCTGAATCTGCCGCACGCCGTCGGTGAGCGAAGCCGGACCGGGCTGCAAGATGCAGTCGCCTTCAATCTCGTACACGTGCCCATTGCGCACCGCGCTGATCGCGGCCCAGCCCGGCCGCGCGGCGATCGCCTCCTTCTTCACCGGCTTGCCGCACCAGGAGGCGAGGATCACTTCGGGGTCGCGGGCGACGACTTCAGGCGGGTCGACCACGCGGTCCTGCGCCTTGCCGCGGCAGCGCAGTTCTAGAAAGATGGGTTCGCCTCCGGCAATCTCGATCAGCTCTTCCACCCACTCGATGCCGCTGATGAGCGGCGAGTCCCACTCCTCGAAGTACACCCGCGGCCGGCGCGGAAATTTTCCAGCTTCGATACGAATCTCGTCCAGCCCGCGCTGCAATCCCTCGATCAGCGCCTCGCCTTCGCGCTCCTTGCCGACAAGGCGCGCCAGCGTGGCCATCATCTCGAAGATCTGGGCCACGCTGCGCTGGTTGAAGTGCAGCACGGTCAAGCCGCGCCGGACCAATTCTTGTGTTATGGCGGCCTGCACGTCGCTGAAGGCGAGAACGAGATCGGGCCGGAGCGCGAGAATCTTTTCGATATTCGCGTCGCGGAAGGCGGAGACGCGCGGTTTGCTGCGCGCCTCCTGGGGCCGGCTGGCGTAGGCGGAGATGCCGACAATCCGATCCTGCTCGCCTAAGAGATACAACGTCTCCGTGGTCTCGTCGGTCAGGCAGACGATGCGCCGCGGATACTGGGAGTGCGTGGCCGTCATTGGAATGGCATGGGACAAGGGCAGGACAATGGAAGCCGCGTTTCCTTCATTGAAAATTGTAAAAGTTGCCGCCCGCCGCAAGGCCCGGCGGGCATATAATGATGCCATTTTCAACCTCGAAACGACCTTTTCCTCCCCAGCCTGAAAGCACTCCCCCGGATTCAGAAAACTGAACCTTTGCCTGGTAGACCGGACCCGGGTGACCGGACTGTGACCGCGCAGGTTTGCGCGTGCGATGCAATGGCGCGGACGCTGGATACTCGAATGAGGAGGGTGCCGCGGAAGCCGAGCGGCATCGGGTCCGATGGGGACATTGAGCACATAGATCGCATCAGAGGAGGAAGAGGATCATGATGACGCGGGCGAAGATGGCGCTGCTGATTCTGGCCACTGTCGTGGTTGCGGCATGGGCGATATCAAGCTGTCACCGGGCAGGCGGGCAGCCAATGGGCGCGGTTGATCCAGGAGTGCGGGCCGGCACACCCGGCGCCGGAGGTCCGCTGAACAACCTGACCGCAGATGAAGCGGCGTTTTTTCAGGACGGGCAGGGCCGGTTCGCGGAGGTTGAAACCGTCAAGGGCGGCAACAACACCGGTCTTGGACCGCGCTTCAATTCCAACCAGTGCCTCTCCTGCCACGCGCAGCCGGCTCCGGGTGGAACCAGCCCCGGGCAAAACCCCTTGATTGCCGTGGCCACGCTCGACGGGGCAAAAAACGCCGTTCCCTGGTTCATCACCGCCAACGGCCCGGTGCGGGAGGCGCGGTTCAAACGCAATCCCAACGGGACCAACGATGGTGAAGTGCATAATGTCTTCGTCATCACCGGCCGCACCGACGCACCGGGATGCAACATCGCCCAACCGGACTTCACGCCGGCGGGGAATCCACTCAGCGGTCAGGGTGGAAATGCCAACATCATTTTCCGCATCCCCACGCCGCTTTTCGGCGCCGGCCTCATTGAGGCAATCCCCGACTCAGCCATTCTGGCCAACATGCAGGTCAACGCATCGGCCAAAGCGGCGCTGGGCATCTCCGGGCATCCCAACGCCATTTTGAGCGGCAATGCCAATATCAGTGCCAACGACGGCACCATCACCCGCTTTGGATGGAAGGCGCAGAATAAGTCCCTGCTGATGTTCGCGGGCGAAGCTTACAACGTGGAAATGGGGATCTCGAACCAGTTGTTCCCGCAGGAACGCGACGAGACCCCCTCCTGCCTCTACGTTCCTTCACCCAACGACACGCTCAACTTCACCACTACCTCCACCGGCGCCGTGAATCCGGCCGTCATCTCCGACATCGAGGCGTTCGCCAACTTCATGCGCATGCTGGCTCCGCCTGCGCCCGGGCCGGATACGCCCTCCACTGTGAGCGGACGCGCAGCCTTCACCAAGGTGGGCTGTGTCCATTGTCATACGCCGTCGTTCACCACGGGCAGCAGCATTGCCAGCGGCTCCGCCACTGCGCCGAGCGCTGCCCTGTCGAATCAAACCGTCAATCTGTTCTCTGACCTGCTGGTACATCACATGGGCAAGAGGCTCGAGGACGGCATCACCCAAGGCGGCGCAGGCCCCGACGAGTTCCGCACCGCGCCGCTCTGGGGCGCAGGCCAGCGCGTCTTTTTTCTCCACGACGGACGCACTTCCAACCTGGTGGAAGCCATCGAAGACCACAAGAGCCCGGGCAGCGAGGCCAACAAGGTGATCGACAATTTTAATCGGCTGAGCACACAGGAGCAGCAAGACATCATCGACTTCCTGCGATCGCTTTAGCCTCAGCCGTGAAGCGCGGATGGAGAGGGCGGGATGCGGGCCGAATGGGTTGGCGGCACAGCGCAGCCCGCAAACCGCTGGCGCTGTGATCTGGGGGAATGTCGCCAGTGGGCGGGAAATCGTCATGGCGAGGAAAAACGCCTCACGGCTCGCGGCCAGCCGTTTCCTGCCGCTCCGCCTTGCGCCGGGCGCTTTCCGCCTCGCGGTGCTCACGGCGGCGCAGCGCGTCGGCATAGCGGCGCTGCTCATCCGGCGTCTCCGGCCGGAGCTCCGGCACCTTCACCAGGCGGCCGCGCTCGTCGATGGCCACGAAGACAAGATAGGCGCTGGCCACGTGCGCCACCTCGCCGGTGCGCGTGTTTTCCGCCCACACCTTTACGCCCACTTCCATGGAGCTGGAGAAGGCGCGGTTTACGCTGGATTTGAGCGTGAGCAGGTCTCCCAGGTGCACGGGCCGGATGAAATCGATGTGGTCCATGGCCGCCGTCACCACGTGGGTGCGGGCGTGCCGGTAAGCGGCCATGGCGCCGGTCAGATCAATGAAATGCATCAGCCGGCCGCCCAGCAGATTGCCCAGGATGTTGGTGTCGTTGGGCAGGATGATCTCCGTCATCTCCGATTGCGTGCTGGCCGGCGTGCGCGCGGCCGGGTTCCGCTTTGCTTCGCTCATGCGTTTCTTGCTCCTGCCTTGCCGTGTTTTTCGCCTTGCGGCCGCATCGGTTGCCGTGCGCGCCCCGGGGCTGCGTTCCGGTTACAATAGGTACGGGCAGCAGCTTGAAGCGGCAGCACGCGGGCGTTGAGCCCCACGGGCCTTGGCTTTTGCGATTCAGTTTCAGTTTCAGCAATCCCAGCCATTTACGCAATCCCATTGCGCCCTCAGGCAAGCCGGGGGCGGGAGCGCGATACGCTATGGACAAGATCGCCGGCCTCAAGGAGATTCTCGCGCTCGATCCGAGGAACAGCTTCGTCCGTTACGGCATCGCCATGGAGCTGGTCAGCCGCGGAGATACGGCCGCGGCCCTGGCCGAATTCGACACCCTGCTGGCCAACGATCCCGACTATACCGCGGGCTACTTTATGGCCGCGCAGACGCTTACCCAGGCCGGGCGCAAGGCTGAGGCGATGGACCGCCTCAAGGCCGGCATCAGCTGCGCCGCCCGCAACGGCAATAGCCACGCCCTGAGCGAGATGCAGGCCATGCTTGACGAGCTCGACCGGTAACCCGGGCGTCCTGCAATTCGTCCGGAGTGCGACGTATTGTTCTTTAGAACTCCTTTATGACCTTCCCGCAACATTTTTCGATACGCTGCATCGTCCTCGCTCATCTATTTAGCGTCTAAGAAGTTATGGCAAAGTACTCGATTGTTGTGCCATTCCACAATGAAGAAGAGAACGTGACCGTTCTCTACGCGCGCCTGAAGCAGGTGATGGAGCAGGTGGGTGAGTCGTTCGAGCTTGTCCTGGTCGACGACGGATCGAATGACCGCACCTACAAGCTGCTCGAAGAGATTGCCGCGGTGGACAGCCGTGTGCTGGTGGTCAAGCTGCGGCGCAACTTCGGCCAGACGTCGGCGCTGGCCGCGGGCTTCGACCACGCCTCAGGCGAGTTTATTCTGGCCATGGACGGGGACCTGCAGCACGACCCCAACGACATTCCTGCCTTCCTGGAAAAGCTCGACGAGGGCTACGACGTGGTCTCCGGCTGGCGCAAGGAGCGCATTGACAACTTCGTGTTCCGCCGCATCCCTTCGCGCTGCGCCAACTGGATGATGGCCAAGCTTTCCGGCGTGGAGATTCACGATTTCGGCACCACCTTCAAGGCCTATCGCCGCGAGATCATTCACAATATCCCGCTCTACGGCGAGATGCACCGCTTCATTCCCGCACTGGCAAGCTGGTACGGCGCCTCAATCTGCGAGATCCCCATCCACAACGTCAATCGCAGAAATGGCCGCAGCCACTATGGCCTTGGGCGCACCTTCCGCGTGTTTTTCGATCTGCTCACGATCCGCTTTCTGCTCCGCTACATGGGCCGGCCGCTTCACTTCTTCGGCGGTCTGGGCGTGATGAGCATTTTCACCGGCGGAGCCATGGCCATGGTGCTGCTGGTATCGAAGCTTCTGCATCCGCAAATAAACATGATGGACCATCACGGCCCCATGTTCGTCATCGGATCGGTGCTCATCGTGGCCGGCATCCAGCTGCTCGCCCTTGGCTTGTTGGGCGAGTTGCAGGTGCGTCACTACTACACCGGCCAGCACCCGGCCTCATATACGGTCGATCGCCTGGTGCGCCTTGCTTCTGCCGACGAGCAGAGCCTGATGTCCGAGCGCCAGGAAGGCAACTTCTAGGCACGGCCACATCGGCCGGTCACCTCGATCCGGAGCTTTTGGGCCGGGATTATGCCTGATCAGGAATTGCCATAAGGCGGGGGCTGGAGGGAGCCTGGCGGCGCTTCAGAGGCACTCGTGCCCGATGCCTGCGGACGGTTGAGAACCCCTCGCACATATTCCAACTGAATCGGATCGCACTGGTGGTTTCTCTCCGCGCGGTCCAACTCTGCTTCCCATTGGGAAGAGGCGATGGTGATTAGACATTTGCGGCAAAAGGAATCGATGACTCCGTCCGCATTGGTGCGATGGACGAAGGGTTGAGTTGTAAACACTCGAAGGTACTCCAAGTGGGGAAAAATTGATTCGGATCTTGCGGTATTCTGATTTTTTCACAAATAACACCCTGGTTGCCTGAGAGCGGGAAAATGACTTCGACCGGGTCAAGCAAGTCCTGAAGAGCAGTCAAAAGCCGCTCGCTTTCGGATTTCGGTCTAAATTGCGCAACGAGGCGGGGTATCCGCAGTTTTCCGGCTATTATGCTCTTGGAAAATCAGCAAGTTGCTTGCTTTCAAGGACGCTTTTAGTTCATCCTTAACCCTGTCATGAAAGCGGTCCAGATTCAGGAGACGGGTGGACCCGAGGTATTGCGCCTTGTCGATCTGCCCATCCCGCAGCCGGGGCCTGGCCAGGTGCTGCTGCGCGTGGAGGCCACGGGCGTCAACTTCGTGGAAATTTACTTCCGCAAGGGCGTCTACAAGGCGGCGTTGCCGTTCACGCCGGGCACTGAAGCCGCAGGCACCGTAGAAGAGCTGGGCCCGGGCGTGAGCGGCTTTGCCGCCGGCGATCTGGTGGCCTCTGCCAGCGTGCTGGGCAGCTATGCCGAGTATGCCCTCGTACCCGCTGCGCAGCTGGTGAAGGTGCCCGCCGGTCTTGCGCCGGAAAAGGCTGCGGCAGTCATGCTCCAGGGCATGACAGCGCATTACCTCGCATATTCCACCTTCCCGCTCAAGGCCGGGGACACCGCGCTGATCCACGCCGGCGCCGGCGGCGTGGGCCTGCTGCTCACGCAGATGGCGGCCAAGATCGGCGCGCGCGTCTTCACCACCGTTTCCACGCGCTCCAAGGCGGAGCTCTCACGCGAATCCGGCGCTGCCGAAGTGATTCTTTACAACGAACAGGATTTCGAAGCTGAAGTCAAGCGCCTGACCAATGGCAAAGGCGTGGACGTGGTCTACGACTCGGTGGGCAGAACGACCTTCGAGAAAAGCCTCAACTGCCTGCGCCCGCGCGGCCTGCTGGCGCTTTTCGGCGCGGCCAGCGGCCCCGTGCCTCCGTTCGATCTGGCCCAGCTCAACACCAAAGGTTCGCTGTTCCTCACCCGGCCCTCCCTCTGGCATTACCTGGCCACGCGTTCCGAGCTGGAGTGGCGCTCCGGCGACGTGCTGAACTGGGCGGCGAAGGGTGAGCTCAAGCTGCGCACGGAGCACACTTATCCGCTGGCCGAAGCCGCCCAGGCGCAGATCGACTTGGAAGAGCGCAAAACCACGGGCAAGATTTTGCTGGTGCCGTAGAGACAGTTGACAGGGGTCAGGGAACAGGGGGCAGGGGGCAGTTTTTCGATAATCGATCATTGAAGACCGATTCCTGACCACTCTTCACTGTCCACCGTCGGCTGCCCACCGATCACTGTTCACTGTCCACTGTTCACTGGCCATCGTTATGACGATCCCCATTTCACCCGCCGACCGCGTCTTCGTTCTCACCGGCGCCGGCATCAGCGCCGAAAGCGGACTGCCCACCTTCCGCGATTCCGACGGGCTGTGGGCGGGTTACCGCATTGAGGACGTGTGCACGCCTGAGGCCTGGCAGCGGGACCCCGCGGCGGTCTGGGCGTTTTACTCCGCGCGCCGCGCCGCCGGGAAAAAAGCCCAGCCCAACCCCGCGCACCTTGCCCTGGTCGAGCTCGAGCGCGCGCTCAACTTACGCGACGGGGGCCGCTTCCTTCTCTGCACGCAAAACGTGGACGACCTGCACGAGCGCGCCGGCAGCGTGAACCTCATCCACATGCACGGCGAGCTGGCCAAATCCCGCTGCGAGCGCGAGTGCGGCGCCGAGCCGGTGGAAGATCATGCCGTCTACGCGAGCCTGGACGAAGTGGGCCGCTGCGCCTGCGGCGGACGCCTGCGCCCGCACATTGTTTTTTTCGGCGAGATGCCGCTGGAAATGGACCGCATTCAGAGGGAGATTGCCAGGTGCACGCTCATGGTTGTCGTGGGCACTTCGGGATCCGTGTACCCGGCGGCCAACTTCGTCCATTGGGCGCGGTTTGAGGGCGCGCGCAGGGTCTACATCGGCCCTGAGCGGCCGCTCAACGCCGACGCCTTCACCCACGTGGTGGAGGGCAAGGCCGGCCAGGTTCTGCCGGGCTTTTTCCACGTCGAAGGCTGAGCCGGCCGCTCGCCGCCGGGCCGACCTTTGGTTGATCGATCTACCACTGCCTCTGCACGCGATTCAGCCGCTTGGTGGTGGGGTCGAAGAGCACGTCTTCGCTGAACGAATATCCGGTCGCCGAGCCGGATTCTTGTCCGTGCGCCTCTGCGCCGCCGGTGGGAACGATGGTTCCCTCGGAGTTATCTTCCTCCGCGCGGTCCAGCATGGCGCGCTTGGGCGCCTCGTGCAGATCCTGACTGCGCGCCGCGCGTTCCACTTCCTTTTGTGTCAGCCACAACTCGTGCCGTGTCGATGCCATGAATCATTTCCTCCTTCGCTCCGTTTCCCCCAAAAACAATGCGGGCGGCCGATCGCGGATTGTGTGTCCGGTCTCAGCCGCCCTCAATTTCCATGGTAGCGAATTCCAGGAAATAATCTGCAAATCGGGCTCAATATTTGAACCGGTAGCGAATCTCGCCATAAATCTGTCGCGGGTCATTCCAGTGAAATCCACCGAAAGTCAAGCTGTTATCCAGCTGCACCCGTAGATTGGCTACGTTCACCACATTCGCGGAAACGGTGACCTTTTCCGCGAAGGTCTTACCGGCAGACAGGTCGAAGGTGGTGTGACTGGGCAGGTATGGGCCTGGATATTGTGCGTTCGGCATGCCAAACAATCCGTTGGTGAAGCCGGAGCCGTAATAAACGTTCGCGGATGCGAAGGAGCTCCAGGGCAGCGTGCCGTTGAAGCCCACGTTCAAGGTGTTTCTCTGGTCGTGGTCGACGGGCGCCAGGCCGGGCGGAATGTCGAGCGGGCATGCGGTTCCGACCGAGGGTGGGCAGATGAGACCGCCGGTGATGGGCGAGGTCGCCTGCGCGATCTGGTTGGCATAGGCGAGGTGAAACTGACCGTGATGCAGGACGGATGGCGAGCGCAAGGTGAGCGACCACCCCTGAATCTGCGCATAAGCCCAGGTAATGGGCCAGAAGATATTCGATTCGCCGATATTGTTGTGGTCGAGCCAATTCCTCGCCCGGGTTTCATAGTTATTGGCGTTGAGGGTCCAGTTGTAAATCGGAATCGTGACACCGTACTGCCATTGGATATCCCGCTCGCCGTGCAGGGGCGCAAAGCCGAAATCCTGGCTCGTCGCCAGGCCCAGGAGAGCGCCAGTTGCCGTAGATAGTGGCGGCGCCTGGTAGTAGTAGCCGTAAAAGCCGGTGAACACCCAATTCAGTCGCGGCACCCGCAGCGCGGCGCCAATGCGCGGATCGGTCCCATGTTCTGTGATGGAGGTTGAGCTGAACTGCGTTTCGCGAAGTCCGAGTATCAGCGTAAACCAGGGAGTGACTTTGAATTTGTCGTTGACAAACTCGGCGACGACTCCTCCATTGACCCCGATCGACGAAGGGCCGACGTTCGGAGTGCTGGGAGTGGGATTGGCGAATACGTTGTTGAAGTAGTTGTACTGGTGCTGATAGAAGCTGTAAAAACCTGCCTGAAGATCGTTCTTCCAGAAGGTTCTGCTCACGTCCGTCTGCGCTCCGGCATAGTTGGCATTCTGCTGAACCGTTGAGGCTGTTAGATCGTTCGGGCTGGCATTGTAGTCCGCTCCGTTGTAGTGATAAAAGGGCGAAACGGTGAGGAGAGTATTGGGATTGAAGGTGTGAATCCAGGAGAATATTGCGTAGCCGTCCGGCTCTACTTCGGCATCGTGCAAGCATTGGGTTGCGCCCGTGCTGGTGTTCACGCTGCAACTTGGCGACTCACCTGAGGAGGCAAGGATCTGGTTTCCGGATGAGTTGGGGTTGGGATCGATGGGGATCTGGTAATAATCCCGCCGCAGCGAGGTGACCAGCCGGTATTGATTCTTGGTGTCGGGATTGAAGATGAACGAAGCAAAGCCGCCAAAGCCGTTCTCCGCATCGTTCACAACCTGGGGAATCGGGGTTTGCAGCCCGTAGGCGCTGCGATTGCCGTTCCCGCTCAAGTACCAGGCAAAGCGCTCGGAGTGGTCACCGCAGCTAAGCTGGTTGTCGGTTTGATAAAAATTCCCTCCTGTGATCACCAGATCGCAATCGCGGTCTCGTTCAAAGCCGGTGCGCGGCACCACGTTGAAGACGCCGTAGGTACGATCTCCGTAATCGGCGTCGTAGCTGCCGCTGAAGACCTCGAGATCGTCAATGTCTCTGGGATCGATCTGCGGCCCCAGGTTGGTAGCGATGTTGGTATTGGGAATGGGGATGCCGTCGATCAGCCACTCTACCTGGTGGCCTCCGAGCATGTGCAGCATATCGTGGGTGACGTAGGAGGCCGGGACATAATCCGTGATCATCTCCATGCCGTTGGTGCGATCTGCGCCCGGAGTCTGTTCGATGTCTGTTCGGTCCAGCATGGTGGTGGGCGTAGCGCTGTCGGTTGTGGCCTGCACAGGGATTTCCGAAACCGTTACAATTTCCTTCGCACCTTCAATGGTCAGTTGGAGATGGAGTACCGGAGCAGTGTCGGACTCCACCAGCACGGCCTGGCTCTCCGGCTCAAAGCCCTTCGACAGCACCGTGACCGTGTAGTTCCCGATGGGCACGGAAGTGAAGACAAACTCTCCGTTGCCGTTGGAGTCCTGCGCTTGCCTCCAATCGGAGTCCTGCGCCTTCAGCGTAATGTGCGCGCCCTGGATGGGACGATGCTGAGGATCATGAACGATACCGCGAACCGATCCGAAGATGGTGGCGGAGGCGGGCAGAGAAGTGGCCGCGCAGAAGACGGCAAGAAAGATAAAACGGGGCATGAACAACCTCCAAAAAGCCGGCAGAAAAATTCATAGGCCGGAACACGCGCCTGCGGCGCAAAAGGCCGGAGGGCGCCGCTGAAGACAAGCAGCGAGGAAGCATCCGTGCGCAGACGGATGCGCGCTTGGTCAGGCAGGCGCAGTTGCGCGCCGGCCGAACGTGGCCCAACGTCTTCAGCTCAGGTTAGGAGTCAGATCGCCGTGGAGGTCCCCGGCCGGCATGGGTTATGGCGGGATGCGAGCGAATGGTCGATGGCCACGTGACGCGAGCGAACGTTTCAGCGAAAGCCGCGGGCAGGCCGGCAGCGGTGCTCGCCAGGGCCGGTGCAGGACCGTTCATCAGCGCAGCCGGTCCGGGATAGTACGGGCAGGTGAGCGGCGCAGAAAAAGCCGGCCCTGAGCCGTTCTGGGCCTGCTCCATCCGCTGCGGCGTGCCCATGGCCATGGCGCAGTGGTGCGCGCCATGCCGCCGGCAACAGGCCGGCAGGCTCAAGTCCTGCCCGGCGCCAAGCGCCGGCGCCAGCGGAGAGAGCAGGAAGAGCAGGACGAGGAAGATGGAAAACCCGCGCCGCATCTTGAGCTTCATGGTACACCAGACCCCGGGGCAGGGGAGTATTTGCAATTTCCGCCGCTTGCATCTATGATTTGTACATGGACGCGAAGACCTGTTGTCGCTGCTGTATGCCCCGCTGGGCGCGCAGTTGACGTGGGTCTGACCGATCGTTAAGCAGAATCCGACGTTTCATCTGAATGCCCGCGAAGCCATCACGCTGCCGCGGGTTTTGTATTTTCGGCGCAAGTAAAAGGACGTCATGAGTGAAGCTCTTCCGCAGAAAGAGACCAAAGCCCAGAGGATGGAGCGCCTGAAGCGCGAAAAGAATCCCTGGCAAGCCTTTGACGAGGTGCGCGCCTTTGCCCGCGCGGGCCGCTCCAGTGTGACCCCGGAGTGGGCTTCGGCCTACTTCAAATGGTGGGGCGTCTACACGCAGGGCGACGGCGTGGGCGCGGTGGGCGGCAAAGGCGGCGAAGGCCTGGCCACCGAGTTCTTCATGCTGCGCATCGGCATTCCCAACGGCATTGTCTCTGCCAGCCAGCTGCGCACCATCGGCCGGCTGGCGCGTGAGCACGCCCGCAACCTGGCCGACATTACCGTGCGCCAGAACATTCAGTTGCACTGGCTGAGCATTGAGTCGCTGCCGGAGATCATCGGCGAACTGGACAAGATCGGCCTTTCACCCAAGGGCGCTTGCGGGGACGTGGTGCGCAATGTGACCGGCTGCCCGCTCGCCGGCGTGGCCGCCGATGAGTTGATCGACGCTTCGCCCATCGCCTTCGCCATCGCCGAAGAGCTGAAGGGCAATCCCGACTTCTTCAACCTGCCGCGCAAATTCAAAATCTCTGCCAGTGGTTGCCGTTCCTGGTGCAATTACCCCGAGATCAACGACGTTGCGCTCACAGCCGTCCGGCGCGGCCAGGACGTGGGCTATGCGCTGCGCGTCGGCGGAGGCCTCTCGAACGAGCCGCATCTTGCCGTCCGCCTCGACGCCTTCGTGCGTCCGGAAGAAGCGGTGCGCGTGGTTCGCGGCGTGACGGAAATCTTCCGCGATCAGCAGGTCCTGCGCGAAAACCGCGAACGCGCGCGGTTGAAGTACCTCTTCATGCGCGAGGGCTGGACCGCCGAGCGATTTTTAGATGAGCTGAATCGCCGGTTGGGTTACAGACTCGAGCCGGGTGTGCCGGAAGAGGTCCCCGACGATGCGCTGCGCGATCATGCCGGGATTCATCCGCAGCGGCAGCCGGGACTGTGCTACGTGGGCGCTTCGGTTTTGCGCGGCCGGCTCAAGGGTGAGCAGCTCGAGGCCGCGGCCGAGCTCGCCGAGCGCTTCGGCAGCGGCTCGCTGCGCCTCACCATCTCGCAGAACCTGGTGTTTGTCGACGTGCCCAAAGCCAGAACCGGCGAGCTGGCCCGGGAACTCGGCCAGATCGGTCTGCACGTGGAAGGATCCGCTTTCTGGCGCGGCGCCATTGCCTGCACCGGTACCGAGTTCTGCAAGCTCGCCATCACGGAGACCAAGGGCTTTACGCGCTGGCTGGTCGACGAGCTCGAGGAGCGGCTGCCCGAGTTCGATCAGCAGCTCAAGCTGCACGTGACCGGCTGTCCCAACGGCTGCGGCCAGCATTGGATCGCCGACATCGGCCTCGAGGGCAAGAAGATCAAGCACGAGGGCAAGATGACGGACGCTTTTTATTTCTGCCTGGGTGGCGCCGTGGGCCAGTATGCGGGCGTGGCGCGGCCGGTGGGCTACCGCTGCCCGGCGCCGCTGGTGCCGGAAGCGATCGAGCGGCTGCTGCGCCACTATCTCGCTTTTCGCGCGCCGGAAGAGAGTTTGCGTGCGTGGTTCGCGCGCCACTCGAACGATGAGTTGCGCTCTCAGCTCGCCGGCGAAGTGCTGGCAGCCGTGGAGCGCGACCTGCCCACGGCGCCGGTGCCGCATGGCGTGGCGGAGGGATAGAAGCAGGGACTAGGGACCAGAGAATAGGGAGTAGGGAACAGGGAATAGAGGGCGAGGAGCAGAGAGCAGGGACGCGGACGGGAAAACAGATCACTGACGACTGACCACTGTTCACTGATCACTGACCACTGACTATGAACTTATTGCCAATATTTTTGAAACTCGATGGCCGGCCTTGCCTGCTTGTGGGCGCGGGTACGGTCGCGCTCGAGAAGGTGGGCACGCTGCTGCCCACAGGGTTACGCCTGCGCGTGGTTGCGCCTGAGGCGTGCGCGGAGATTCGCGCGCTCGCCGCCGAAGGCAGGCTCGAATGGATGGCGCGCCCCTTTGCGCCCGAAGACGTCGATGGCAATCTCCTTGTCATCGCCGCCACAGATGTGCCCGAGGTCAACGCAGCCGTTCATCGCGCCGCCGCGGAGCGCGGCATCTGGTCGAATAGCGTCGACGACATTCCCAACTGCGATTTCTTCTTCGGCTCCGTGGTCAGCCGCGGCGACCTGCAGATCGCCATTTCGACGGCGGGCGAGAGCCCCGCCCTGGCGCAGCGGCTGCGGCGCGAAATTGACGAGCAGTTGCCCGGCGACCTCGGTCCGTGGCTGGCCGAGCTGGGCAAGCTGCGCCGCGAGGTTCTCTCGACGCATCCGCGCGGCGAAGAGCGGCGGCTGCTGCTGCATGAATTGGCCCACCGGCAGATTTGCGAATCGCCCTTGTGCGAAACGAAGCAGCTGGCGCGCAAAGGCAGGGAAGCTGCGCGTCAACGAACCGTGCCGGGAGCGGTTTATCTCGTCGGCGCAGGCCCGGGCGATCCCGATCTGCTTACGGTAAAGGCCGCACGCCTTATCGCCGCCGCCGATGTGATCCTCCACGACGATCTTGTTCCTCAGGCGATCCTCGACCTGGCCGCATCGCGCGCCGTGGTGGTGAATGTGGGCAAGCGCTGCGGCGCAAAGGCGATTACGCAGGAAGAGATCAATGCGCTGATGATCGAGCACGCGCAGGCCGGGCGCAGCGTGGTGCGCTTGAAGAGCGGCGATCCGCTTCTGTTCGGACGTGCCGCGGAAGAGTTGGCTGCGCTCGCGGAAGCAGACGTGCCGTACGAGATTGTTCCCGGCGTTTCGGCGGCGTTTGCCGCGGCGGCGGCCGTTGGCTGCTCGCTTACGCACCGCGACTGGGCCTCAAACGTGATCTTTTCCACCGGCCATCATGCGCAATCACACAATCGTGCAGCCCTCCCCGCGCTTGAAGACGCAACCCGCGTGGTCTACATGCCGGGCCGCGACGTGACCCTACTGGCTGAGGAGTGGATGGCCGAAGGCCTTCCCGCCGACCTGCCCTGCGCCGTCATCTCGCACGCCGCGCAGCCGGAGCAGGCCATCCTGCACACCACACTCGGCGAGCTCGGCCGTGCCGCTGCCGAAGTGCAGGCGCCCAGCCTGCTGCTGGCCGGATGGGCGGTGCGAGAGATTTCTGCCCGGAAGCTGTCGGGTGAAAGCGAGACGGCTGCGACGGCCCCGCTCCGACCTTAGTCAGGACGGGGGCGTCTGCTGTTTGCGGCTCTGAATGCTCTCATACCAAGCTTTTGGCGTCCGCTTCAGGGATCGCGCGTATCCAGTTTTTGAAGTCTGCGTCAAATGGCAGGACCCACTCCATTGGTAGAACGAATCTTTTCGCGTCGCGATCTTTTGACATAAGCTCGACGCTCCAACCCCGCTCTTCACGAACGCTCTTCCTTCCAACGATATCTTTGATTTGCAGCACCTGGTGTCCCCTTCTTCCAAAGAGCTCAATTGCATGTTGAGACCAAATGACTCTTGCCCGGAGCGCTCGCCTCAGGAAACGAAATGCGATGGTCGGCAGAATTAGCGCGTCACATCCAACCAGTATCCATGCGAACAAGGGGGCCTGCGGCAGGGATGCGTTTGTGAATCCAGCAGCAGGAGTAAGCAGCAGGACAGGACCCAACCCCACGCCAAGGAGTATCAGTCCAGCCAAGATACAGAAAGCTTTCGTGACGGGGCTCGGTATATAGATCCGCGGTGACGTGGGACCCGGTGCGAGAGTCATTTTGCTGTCGCGCTACTTCAGGAAAATGTTAGCAGCTACATCGGTGAATGGGCGATGGGCGGAGTTGGGTAGGTCAAACGCCGACGCCTGGTGTAAAAGTCGCGAAAGCCTGACGACCAAGTTGGATTAGACAAAGGGGTTCTTCACCAGAAGAGCACCGAACTTTTGTCCGTTTTGGAGATCCTCGGAATAGATTAGGTCGCAATTCGCCTGAAGAGCAGAGCAGACGATCAGCGCGTCATACCACGATAGTCTCGCGGTGCTTTGCATGCGTAGAGCCTCCCCGTAGAGCGCGGCAGACGAGTGCACGCCGAGCAGGGGGCGGAATACGGTAGCCAGATATTGTTCTGCGTCCGCCAGGTTCATGGGGCGCGAAAATCGCTTCAGGGCTACGTTGAAGAACTCCTGGACTACCTGGAAGCTGACGACGCCTTTTTTCGTCGTCAGCGCTTTACGAATAAGCTGTTCGGCCTTCTTCGCCTTTGGGGGCGCGCTGCGATCGAAGGTGTATACGAAGATATTGGTGTCCAGGAAGTATCTATCGCTCATTCAGTTCTTCCCGGGTGAAGCGCTTTCCGGCATCGACGTGCCGCAGGCGGCGCATCAAGGCGTCAAAGCTCTGCGCGTCTCCCTCGCTCGCGGAGAATTGGGCGAGCCAGTCACGAAAGGCGGCATTGAGAGTTCGGCGCTGCGCGCGGGCGACCGCGCGTGCCTTCTCGATCAGATCTTCATCGGCGCTAAGGGTGATGTTTTTCATACGAAACCAGTGTACACGATTTTCGTGTCGATTTCCTGTGTCAAGATTAACTTCGGGATGGATTCGGACCATTTCCGGAGCAGATTCCGCCTCGTTTTCCTCGTTCCCGCGGAATGACACGAAAGTGACATTTGGCCGCGCGTGAAACTGTTAACCTGAGGTTATGAAGTTCGGCGTTCTGGTCTTCCCCGGGTCGAATTGCGATCACGACACCTACAACGTCATTGCTGAAATCGCCCGCCGGCCGGTTACCTTTCTCTGGCACGACTCCGAAGATCTTGAGGGCGTGGACGCGGTGCTGGTTCCCGGCGGCTTTGCCTACGGCGACTATCTGCGCACCGGCGCCATTGCGCGCTTCTCGCCGGTGATGCAATCGGTGAAGAAGTTTGCCGCGGGCGGCGGAATGGTTCTGGGCATCTGCAACGGCTTTCAGATTCTCACCGAGGCCGGCCTGCTTCCCGGCGCGCTGATGCGCAATGCCGGCCTCAAATACATCTGCAAGCAGGTTTATCTGCGCACGGAAACCACCGATAGCCCCTTCACGAATCAACTGGCAAAGCGCGAGGTGCTCCAGGTGCCCATCGGCCACATGGAGGGCAACTACTTCTGCGAGCCCGCGGAGCTCAAGCGCCTCGAAGCCGAGGATCGCATTGCCTTCCGCTACGCGACGCGCTCGGGCGCAGTCACGCAGGAAGCCAATCCCAATGGCTCGCTCGCCAATATCGCCGGCATTCTGAGCGAGGGGCGGAACGTTCTGGGCATGATGCCTCATCCTGACCGCTCCAGCGAGCGGCTGCTCGGCTCCTCCGACGGCTGGAAAATTTTCGCGTCGATGATCAATGCGCTCGGGATCCACGCAATGGGTGTGGAGGCGCTGACGACTTGATGGGCCCGGCTAGGCAAAGGCTGACGGCATGATCGACATTCATCAGCACCTGATCTACGGGGTCGATGATGGAGCCACGGATCTCGACGAATCGCTTGCCATGGCTTATGAAGCCGCGGACGAAGGCGTGACGCACATCGTCTGCACGCCGCACGCGAATGAGCGCTACCCGTACGAGAAAGAAATCGTCGAAGCACGGCTGGCGGAGCTCGGCGAGCGTCTCCAGGGCGTAGTCGGCCTGAGCCTGGGCTGCGATTTTCACCTCACCGCCGACAACATCTTTGCCGCGCTGGCCAACCCTCTCAGCTACTCGATCGACGGCAGGGGTTACCTGCTGGTCGAGTTTCCCAACGTCTCCATAGCGCCGCAGCTTGCGGACGGGCTTTTCCGCCTGCAGTCGGCCGGCTACACGGTGATCGTGACTCATCCCGAGCGCTACCCGGCGGTGCACGCCAATCCCGGCCTCATCGGCGAGTGGCTGCGCGCGGGTTACCTCATCCAGATCACCGCATGCTCTCTCTATGGGCGCATGGGCCCTGCGGCCGAGGCGCTGGCCAATGAGCTGCTTGACCGCAACTGGGCGCATTTTGTGGCCACGGATGCGCACCGGATGAATTGGCGTCCGCCGCACCTCAAGAAGGCTTATGAATACGTGAGCGCGCGCGCCGGCGAGGAGACGGCACGGCGGCTTTGCGAATCCAATCCGCTTGCCGCGGTCGAAGGAAGGCCGTGGCCGGAGCAACTCGAACCCATCGGCCTGTGGGAGCATGAGCCGCTCGCCTTCGACGCGCAGCGCTTTGCCGGCAGGTCAAGGGAGTCGCGCCCGCCAAAAGACAACCACGCGGGATGGCCCGACCCGCCTCGAACCGGCCTGCGCGGCCTGTGGGACCGGCTCTTCGCGCGCGAGTAAAACCGCGCTTCGCTCACGCCAGGCTCAATCCACCATCGACGGCGAGAATCTGTCCGGTGATGAAGTGCGGACCGGAGGCGAAAAACAGCACCGCCTGCGCCACGTCTTCCGCGGAGCCGTTGCGGCGCATGGGAGTCTTGGCGGCAAGGTGAGCCGATTGCGATCCTGTCCTGCGCTCCGCTTCGGTGGCCGTGGCGACCGAAGGATGGGGCGCCCCCGCCTGCACATCGGTCCCTGCATCGAAATCAATCCAGCCCGGCGCCACGCAATTTACGCTCACCTCCGGGGCAAAGGCCTTGGCCATGGCCTGCGTGAGCGAGTGCAAGGCAGCCTTTGAGGCGCAGTAGTGCGCGTGCGTGGCCCAGGCGCGCAGCCCTCCCAGCGAGCCCATGTTGACGATGCGTCCCTCGGCTGCGCGCAGATGGGGCAGAGCTTCCCGCGCCACCAGAAACGGCCCGCGCACATTGGCAGCAAAGACAGCATCCCAGGCTTCCAGGCTCAGGCTCTCGAGCGGCTCGGCGGCGAAGACGGCGGCATTGTTTACCAAGACGTCCAACCGTCCGAAGCTGCTGGCGACGGTGGTGATCGCATTGCGCACCTGCTCTTCAGAGCGCACATCGCACTCGATGGCCAGCGCGCCCACGCCGAAAGCCGCCAGCGCGTCAGCCGTTTGCGCAGCCTCGCTCTTTGAAGTGCGATAGGTAATGGAAACGTCGGCGCCGGCTTCGGCAAGCGTCAGCGCAATGCGCCGGCCGAGGCGCCGCGCACCGCCCGTCACCAGGACAACCTTGCCCTCGAGCCGTCGATTCGCCATCTGAAGCTCACGCTGCCAGCTTGGCCGCAGGCGCGCTTATTGGTTCTGCGCCTGGTTCTGTTTCTGGCCCTGGTTCTGATTTTGGCTCTGGCCGGACGAGGGTCCGGATTGGGATCCCGATTGGGATCCGGATTGCGATTTGGATTGCGAACCCGACTGCGAATTGCCCGAGTTCCCCGAGCTGCCGCTCTTTCCGTTCTGCGCCGGCGCCGCATTCTTGTCCGGACTGGCGGTCTTGTCCGCGCCCGAGCTGCCGCTGCTGCCCGCCGGTGAGTTCTGGCTCGTATAGATTGAGTACTGCGCGCCCGGCCGCTTCATCCGCACCTGCATCGACATCTCGGGCTTGTCGACCTTATAGTCGCCGCCGTAGGTCTGAAAGCCGTTGGCAATCACCTGCAGACGCACCGTGTCGCCGATGGGGATCACGTCGATGACGGCCTTGCCGTCCTCGTCGCTTTTGAGCTCCATGTAGCCCTTGTCTTTGTCACCCTCGACGGGGTGAAAGATTACGGCAGCGTTTTCAATCGGCTTGCCGTTGTCGTCTTTGAGCACCGTCACTGAAATGCGCGAAGAGGGCGGCGGCGCCTTGTATTTGCGCGTCCACTTGTTGCTGGAAGAGCCTGAGTCGTCCTGGGCACGCAGGGTTGCAGGCGGGACGAGGATGGAGGAAAGAACCACGAGAACGGCGCAGACGGGAAGAAAGCGGCGAAGCATGGCCTCCATTGTAATGCTTTTGAACTTCGGCGGGAGAGGCGATATATGCTGCTTCGAGAGCCCACGCGGGCAAATGCTCGTGTCTGAGTCGGGAGGCTGCTGGCGCCGCGGCCGTTGGCTGGCTGCGAAAGGGCTCGGTCCGGCTGTGCAGCGATTTGCATCCTTGAGGCCCCGAGCTCAAACCGTTCAGAGACTTCTTGCGAACGAGAATCGTCCAGGAGCCATGATTTTCCGTAGAACGCAGACAATATGAGTGAATTACACTCAACTTTAATCCTTCAGCCCCTTGACAAATTACGCTATGCTCCTCTATTGTTAGCAATTGGAAGGCGAGAGTGCTAGCACTCGGGGTGCTGGAGCGCCCGTGCCGGTATCTTCGCCAGCCGAAGTGGGCAAGTCCCGCAGTACTCCAACCCATTCATCAACGACTCAAATCCCGCGGTTCGGCATTGTCCGGTCCGCGCGTGAAGGAGAAGCGAAGCAATGGCAGCAACGTCCGTTACCACTACGTTCACTCCGCTCCATGACCGGATTCTCGTCCGCCGCGTGGAGGAGACCGAGACCATTCGCGGCGGCATCATCATCCCCGACAGCGCAAAGGAGAAGCCGCAGGAGGGCCAGGTGATCTCCGTCGGCAAGGGAAAATCCAACGACGAGGGCAAGGTGTTTCCGCTCGATGTAAAAGCAGGCGACCGAATTCTCTTCGGCAAGTACTCCGGCACCGAGATCAAGATCGACGGTGAAGAGTACCTGATCATGCGCGAGGAAGAAGTTCTCGGCATCGTGAAAAAGTAGGCCAGCGAGTCAGCGGGTCAGCAAGTTAGCGAGTCAGCAAAAAAAACTGATCACTGAACACTGTTCACTGATCACTGGAGAAAACAATGGCAAAGCAAATTCTGCACGGTGAAGATTCCCGTCAGGCGATTCTGCGCGGCGTGAACACGCTGGCAGACGCTGTGAAGGCGACGCTGGGCCCCAAGGGGCGCAACGTCGTGATCGAGAAGAAATTCGGTTCGCCCACCATTACCAAAGACGGCGTGACGGTGGCCAAAGAGATCGAGCTGAAGGATCCGCTGGAGAACGTGGGCGCGCAACTGGTGCGCGAAGTGGCTTCGAAGACCAGTGACGTGGCCGGCGACGGAACCACCACCGCCACTGTGCTGGCGCAGTCCATCTTCCGCGAAGGCGTGAAGACGGTTGCCGCGGGCGCGAACCCGACGGCGCTCAAGCGCGGCATCGAAAAGGCCGTAACGGCCGTGATCGGCACGCGCGACAAGGACGGCAAGTGGACAGAGGACGGCGCGCTGGGCAAGCTGTCGAAGCCTGTCAACGAGGGCTCCGTGGCCCAGGTGGGTGCAATCAGCGCTAACGGCGACCAGGAGATCGGCGCCATCATCGCCGAGGCCGTGAAGGTTGTAGGCAAGGACGGCGTGATCACCATCGAAGAGTCAAAGACCATGCACACCGGCCTGGAGACCGTGGACGGCATGCAGTTCGACCGCGGCTACCTGAGCCCCTACTTCGTCACCGACGCCGAGCGGCTGGAAGCGGTGCTCGACGATCCTTACATCCTGATCTACGAGAAGAAGATCAGCGCCATGAAGGACCTGCTCCCGCTGCTGGAGCAGGTTGCCCGCGGCGGCAAGCCCTTGCTGATCATCGCCGAGGACGTGGAGGGCGAGGCGCTGGCCACGCTGGTGGTGAACAAGCTGCGCGGCACGCTGAACGTGGCGGCCGTCAAGGCACCCGGCTTCGGTGACCGCCGCAAGGCAATCCTGGGCGACATCGCCATCCTCACCGGCGGCAAGGCTATCACCGAGGACCTGGGCATCAAGCTGGAAGGCGTGAAGCTCGAGGACCTGGGCAAGGCCAAGCGCGTGACCATCGACAAGGACAACACCACCATCGTCGACGGCGCCGGCAAGGCGAGCGAGATCGAGGGCCGGGTGAAGGAGATCCGTTCGCAGATCGAGAAGACCACCTCCGACTACGACAAGGAGAAGCTGCAGGAGCGGCTGGCCAAGCTGGTGGGCGGCGTGGCCATCATCAAGGTGGGCGCGGCCACGGAGACCGAGCTCAAGGAGAAGAAGGCTCGCGTGGAAGACGCGCTGCACGCCACCCGTGCCGCGGTGGAAGAGGGTATCGTTCCCGGAGGCGGTGTTGCCCTGGTGCGTGCCGTCCCGGCGGTCCAGAAGCTGACCGAGAAGCTTGAAGGCGACGAGAAGATCGGCGCCCAGATCGTGCTGCGCGCGCTCGAGGAGCCATTGCGCCAGATCGTGGGCAACGCCGGCGAAGAGGGCGCCGTGGTGGTGGCCAAGGTTCTGGATTCGAAGGAACCGCACTTCGGCTACAACGCGCTTACGGGGCAGTTCGAGGACCTGGTCAAGGCGGGCGTCATCGATCCCACCAAGGTGACGCGCACGGCGCTGCAGAATGCGGCCTCGATCGCAGCCCTGCTGCTGACCACCGAAGCGCTGGTTGTCGAACTGCCGGAGCCGAAAACGGCTGCTCCGGCGGGCGGCCACGGCGGCGGGATGGACGGCATGTACTGAAAACAGGGGTCAGGTTTCAGGGATCAGGGGTCAGCATGAAAGGCCCCAATCCTGGACTTTGATCGCGCGAAGAGCAGAAAAGGGCCTCCGGCTTTGTCCGGGGGCCTTTTCTGTGTTTTTTCAAGAAGGATTTCCTATTCCTAGGAATGCATGATACATTCCTAATTGCGGACACTTCCACGCGAGGTACTCTCATGGTTTCCACTGGCATCGACCTTCTCCTGGCTGATCGCATCTGGTTGGCGGTGGCAATGCTTCACCGCGATCTTCCTGACCGCCAAGACTTTTCACGGGAAGAGATCAGAAAGAAACTTACCGACTCAGGCCTCGATATGGGGCTAAAGCGGACTTCGATTCATGCCCATCTCAAAGAGCACATGGTTGCGAACGTCCCGCCTTCATCGACGCGTTATCGGATGCTCTATGAGACCCGTCCTGGCTACCTTCGCCTCTTTCGGCCGGATGATCCCGTTCATCCTTTACGGCAAATCGGAAAGCTAACCAAACATATGCCGGAGCGCGAAAAGGTCTCGCCGGATTACTTTTCGCTTCTTGACTGGTACGACGATTGGATCTCGAAACAGCCCCCGCCAGGGACTGCGAACTACGACGACGATCCTCTCATCCGCCTCATTGGCTCCGGCAAGCACATCTGGGCCGACGAGCACGCCGACGAATATGTCGAGAACCTTCGGAGGGAAGACATTTGAGCAAGGTCTTCTTCGATACGAATCTCTTCATCTACATGTTTGAGGGCCTTGAGCCGTATCGTAGCCGAGTGCTGGCGATTCGAGAGCGGATGATCGATCGCCGGGACCAAATTGTTACATCGGCGATGACGCTTGGGGAGGTTTTGGTTAAGCCTACGAAGCTCGGACAGGCTTCATTGATTGAACAGTATGATCGCGCGATCCGCTCAACCGCGAAAGTTGTTAGCTTCGATCCTTCCGTCGCCTGGCGCTACGCATCTCTTCGGGCTACGCATACACTTCGCAACGCCGACGCTATCCAACTTGCATGCGCATCTCATTTCGGCGTCGATCTGTTCATCACCAATGACACCCATCTCTTCTCGCTCAATGTTCCCGGAATTGGATTCATCGCTCCACTGGACAAGGTGCCTCTTTGAACGGGCGGGCAAGACGACCGTAGAAATTGCCCCCAGACAAACAAAGGCCTCCGAATAGCAGGAGGCCTTTTCCTTTGAAACGTCGGTTGGCTTGCGCAGCGGGACTTTGCCCTGAGGTGGGCGTCAGTCCTTGCCGCTTGAAGCAACTGCCATTAGCTGGCGAGGGCGATCTTCGCGTGCCCGATGGACGGCGCGCTGGGCACCGCCTGCGGACGCGGCGGACGCAACCAGCCGGCCGACAGGTAAGACTGCGGAATGGCAAACTCGCTCCAGCCGCAGTCAACACAGACCTGAATGTCGGGCGAAGGTGTGAGCGGGGGATGGCTTAATATGCGCGCGGTACTGCGATAAAGCCGGATCTCAGCGGGAAAGACGGAGACCGCGTTGGACTGGCACTTCGGGCAAACCATAAAATACACCTCGGGGCGTCGGATAAAGGCAACCGAACCACAAATGCAATTACCAGGAAAATTTCACCTTAGTGGGATTTCCACTGTGTTTTCAACAGCAAATAGGTGATTCTCAAGTACGAAGGTAATCCGCTTCAGGTAACTCCGTCCATCACCCGTTTGTGTCATTTATGTTACGCGACTGGTGCCGTGTGGAAATCTTTCTGCACTCATTCGTGAGGGATTGGCAAGCGAACGCAGGAGACAGTGCCCAGAGAAAATGCGCGGAGGCAAAGCCCCCGCACCCTTCAAGAACAGAGCCGTTTCTACCAGGTAAAGTGAGCTGAGATCTCGAGCTCTCGCGGCGTGTAAAGGAAGCCACTGTTGTTGGCGGCGTCAGGCACCATGAAATTCTGGCTGCCTTGGCCGTTTACGCCCGTATATTCCAGGTTGTTATCCGACAAGTAGTAGAGGTAGGTGGCCTCGAAGCCGGTAATGTTCTGGTGGTTAGCCAGGTTGTAGGCGTTGAGGTCGAGTTGCAGGCTGTGGCCGCCCTCGAATACGAAGCTCTTCTCCACGCGCGCATCGTCGACGATTTGGCGCGGATTGCGATAGGTGTCGACACCGATCTGGGGAATGAGCGAGCTGCCGCTGGCGCCATTCAGATCGCTGAGGATGCCGTTACTGGGATAGCCGTCGACGCCCGCCGTGAAGGGAAGGCCATTCTGCATCTGGAAGCTGTCATCGAGGTTCCAGCCGTTCGCCACCCACCGGAGCACGTTGTTCGAGTGGATGCCCGGCAGATTGTAGAGCGCATAGACGACAAACCGGTTGGGAACGTCCCAGGCCGAGTTGCCGTAATTCGCGCGGTATTCGCCGTAAGGGTTATACCAATCGTTGAAGGAAGTGAGTGTGGTGTTGGTGTTCTGGCCGTAGTCCAGCCCGTGCGACCAAGTGTAGTTGGCGTCGAACTGGAGGCTGTGCCACGTCCGGTTGAGAATCTCAGCCACAACGGCGTTGTAGTTGGAGTTGATGTTGCTGAAGTATTCGCCGATTTCATTGAAATCCGATGCTGCAGAACCGGAGCCATTGGTGGCATTGAGTTCCGGGTCACTGGTGTTGCCGTAACCGGTGAAGACCGGAACCGAGATCGTGGCCCCGTTTGCGCCTAATGGGCCTACGCCGCTCGAGTCGTCGGCGACGGTGAGCGTTGTGGCCGTGGTGACGGGGTTGAGGTTGACGTCAAGCAAGTTGGGCAGTTCGCGGCCCAGGGCTCCCAGATAGCTTACTTCGAGGACCGTTCCCCTGCCGATTGCCTGCTGCACCGAAAGGTCGAATTCCTGCACTTGAGGCAATTTCAAATTGGGCGCCATGAAGTAAGAGGTGGGCTTGCCCGACGCCGCACCGCCGGCGTTGATGGCCGGATAAACCGGCGTGCCCGTGTAGCTGGACTTGGGCTCCCATAGTTCTGTGAACTGTCCATTGGGGCTGCCGGTACCCACCCGGACACTCTCGAGCGTTGAATTGAGGATGCGGCCGTAATACATGCCCCAGCCGCCGCGCAGCACGGTGTTGCCCTTGCCGAAGACGTCGTAGGCAAACCCGACGCGGGGTCCGAAGGCATCATTTTGGCTGGGGTTGTTGAGCAGGCCCTCATAGGGAACAAAAGCTCCCGCGGCAGCGGAGAGGCTGGCAGACGGACCAGGCAGGGCTTCCTTATCCCAGCGGAGACCCAGATCGAGGGTCAGGCGCGGAGTCAACTTCCAGTCGTCCTGGGCGAAGATGCCGGTGTCCATGGTGGCGATGGCGAACTGCGGCGGGCCGAATCCCTGCTCAAACTCGTACGCGCAGGTATAGTCTCCGATGACGCTGGAGCTCGAGTAATATTCCGGCGCGCTCGAGGCGCAGCCGTTGCTGTTGGTGGCGGAAGGAGTGACGCCGTTCTTGAAGTTGAGCAGATCGTTAAAGTAGTTGCCATCCCAGTCGAAGTCCCAGATGCCGTTGCTATCGACGGTGTCGTTGATCAGGTCGTAGTTGTGCACGGCGTCCACACCGAAGCGCAGGCTGTGATTGCCCTTGTTCCAGTAAAGGATGTCGCCGGCCTGCCACTTCCACTCCTCGGGATACGCCTTGCGATAGGAGTAATACGGCGAGCCGAAATCGACGCCGTCCTCATACTCCTCGACCTCGGGAATATTGCCGCTCTTGTTGTCTACGTCCTCGAGGGTGTAAGGCGTGAATGCCTGCTGTCCTTCGTCATTAAGTTCGCGGCTGTATTGGTAGAGGACTTCGTTGCTGATGTTGCTGCTCAGCAGCGTGGTCAGCTTGGTGACGCCGTAATCCAGTTTGACAAAGTCGTCGCCGTTCGTGTCCCGGCCATAATGGTCTGTGGAATTGGTCTGCACGTCGCCCGGCGCATCCCAGCGCAGGCGATTAAAGAGAATGCTCCAATGCATCCTGGGGCTGATCTGCCAGTCGAGCTTGGGCATGTTGATTTCCTGATAGCCGAAGCGCGGCGATTCGCCGATGTCGCCGACGATGCCGGGATCGCTGATGGCGGCCGCGCCCGGGTAACTCCCCGTGGCGGCATTGGCGCTGCCGTAGGTGAGGGCATCCCAGTCATAGGCGGCCTGCGTGTAGCTGATTCCCTGGCGTGCGGCAAGCGCGCAAGCATCGGCGTCGTTTGTGGGCACCGCGCTGTGGCTGACCACCCCGGACGCGCTCTCGATTGCGCCGGTGCGGTTGGCGTTGTCGACGCCGTCGTAGCAGGTATCCCCGGTGGGGAGCGCAGCCGTCGGCGAGGTGTAGAACACAGAGTTGCTATAGGGAACGCCGACCACGGGAAAAACGTGGGTATGCTGGTCGTAGGTATACATCCAGAAGAGCTTGTCTTTCTTCAGCGGACCGCCGAGGGTAAAGCCATAAATCTTGCGCAGGTCCTCGGGCTTGAGGGGAGTGGTGACATTCGAGCCGTCCACAAAGTTGGTGATGGTGGAGTAGGGAGTATAGGCCTCCCAATTGCTTTCGCGGTCCCAGAAGTAGGCTTGGCCGTGGATCTGGTTGGTTCCACTTCTCGTGACTGAAGTGATGACGCCGCCGGCGGCGCGGCCGTACTCGGCCGAGTAGACGCCGGTGTTGACGGCGAACTCCCGCACCGCGGAGAAGGTGGTTGAATAGGCTTCGCGCGTACGGCCGCGCTCTTCGGAGAAGAAGGCCTGGTTGTCGTCGGCGCCGTCGATCTCCACGTTGTTGAGAAGGGTGCTGATGCCGCGCACGCTGACGAGCCCATACCCGTTATCGTCGGAGACTACGCCTGGAGTGGTCATGGCCAGGGCAGACCAGCGCTTGTTGTTGATGGGAATGGATTCGAGCGCGCGGGTGTTCAGCGTGTCAGTAAATTCGGGCGACGAAAGGTTGATGGCCGGCGTCTGCTCGGTGACCACCACTTCCGCAGTGGACGAGGACAGCGCAAGGTGCGGCAAGACGCTGGTCAGCTGGCCCACCACCACGGAGACGTCGTTGGCCGTGTACGTGGCAAAGCCCGGAGCCGTTACCTTCACCGTATAGGTTCCCGGCTCGAGCAGAGGTGCGTTGAAGTAGCCGCTGGCGTCGGCCGTCACCTGCACCGTGGCGTCGGTGGCCAAGTTGCGAATGGTTACCGCGGCGCCGCCCACCACCGCGCCGGTCGGGTCTTCCACGGTTCCCGCGATGGCGCCCTGCGTGGTGGATTGCGCGTTGAGCCGGGTTACCGTAATGCAGGTGGAAAGAGCCAAGAGCGCCAGGGCGAGAAAGCCCAGGCGAAATCGATTGAATGCCATAACTGTCCTCCGCAAAAGTTATGTTGGTGATCAAATGCAATGAGCAACCAGGTGCAATGAGCAATTGATGGCGCAGCTGGACAGCGATCCGCCGGTCCAGTCAGCGATGGCTGCCGGGAAGATTTCACACACACAGGCTCAGAATTCGGCGCATGGCTGCGTCTTGAGAGCTGCGATTGCAGTGATTCCCAGATTTAGAACTTACATTGGTACCAAGGACTTGACGGCGCTGCTAGAGCGGTTCCACAGTATATGTAGCCATATTTCACAGTTGCGGAAGGTGGCTTTTTCTTGGTGAAAAAGCCACTTAGCATCTGCGGCTTCGGGATACAGCGACTGTGAAACCGCTGTAGACAACGGTCTAACTTTTCCAACAGGGCCGGCTGCCGGAGGGGTTTCGCACGCAGGCTCAGAATCCGGCGCAAGGCTGCGCCCTGAGATACGCGATTGCAGTGATTCCCCCGAGTCTGGAATTTACACGCTTACGATGAATTCTCGGTGAACAGTACTGAGGCGCCGGGACAGAGCGTGCGCAACCAAAGAATTCATCGATCCGGGCAGCGCCCAAGGCTGGGCAGAACGGTTGCTTCGGTACCGGCGTCGATCTCTAATTCCTGACGCTATGTTCTCACACATCGCAACCGGCGGTCACCTGCAAAATCGCCCTCGCGTAACCGCAGCGTCTCAAGTTGTGGAAAAGCAGGATATCCACACCGCCGAGCAGACAAGGTCGAGGCTTCCGCAGAAGCCTCGACCAAGTAGTAACGGAGATGTGCTTTCTAAAAGGTGAGGTGCATCGACATCTCGACGATGCGTCCGCTGCCTATGGTGTTGGTGACCACACCGAGCTTGTTGCTGGAGGCGCCGGGAACCGTGTAGAGCTCGTAGGCGCAGGCCTGCGTGGCGCCTTGGCAAGTTCCGGTGCCGGATGGCGTGGACACTGAAGTGCTCGGCACAGGTTGAACCTGTTGCCCGTTGGTGTATTCGAGCGTCGGCACCCCGCCGTCATTGCCCAGTTCACTGTAGCCCGGATTCAGGGTGATTTCGTTGTTCGGAACGTCGAAGCTCGGGGTATTGGTGACATTGAATACCTCGAACTGGTAGTTGATGTTGTATCGTTCCTTGATGGGTATGTTCTTTTGGATGGTGACATCGAGGTGTTTCTGGAATGCCTGACGGAAGATGTTGCGCTGACCGGGGACGAAGCTGCTCTCATAGACGTCGCAGAGCGGGCCGCCGCCGGGACCGGCATTTCCGCCGTCGGTGGTGGTGTCGCAGGGAGGCACGCCATCTTGCCCCGGAGTCATCAGCGGGATTTCGAAGTCGCTGGCGTTCAGCGCGGGGCTGTACACAGCGCTGCCGTTTGCGCCGAGAGAGGTGAACGCACCCGACTTGCCGGTCTTTGCCGCAGTCGGACTGATTCCAGGTTGGAGAGGAAGGATGGGGTTGATGATTTCCGCATTGGTGCCGAAATACTGGGTGCCAATCGATCCGGAATAGTCGTAAATGCTGTAGGGCTGGCCGCTTTCGAATACCGCAATGCCCAGCAGTGACCAGTTGTTGACCACGTGTTTCAGCCAATTGCCCTGATCTTTGACGGCGTTGGGAATATTGGCCACGAAGTTGAAGGTTACGTTGTTGGTGGAATCAAAGTCGGCGTTGGCGTAGGAGCTGCGCAGATCGTCGGGATTGTCGCCGGTGAAGAAGAGGCCCACGTCGCTCTGTTCGTCCAAGGTATGCGACCAGGTGTAAGAGGCGCCGGCCTGAAGACCGTGGGACATCTGCTTGGTGAGGTGAGCCTGCAGCGCGTCATAGGCGGAGACGCCGACGGCGCTGAAGGAGGCAGAGTTGGGATCGTAGCCCACGTAGGGCACACGCAAATCGATGTTGCCGCCGCTGTAGGAGTCGTAAGGCTCATTGGCCATGACGTACGGGGTGGTGTAAGTGTTACCCGCACCGTAGTATCCGGCAGGTGCGTTGACATTGCTCAGGACCTGAACGCCGTAGGAATACTGCTGGCCGTGGCAGGCGGTAATCGTCTGATAGTTGCCGGGGGTACACAGGACCGGCTCATTGAACGGCAGCGGAATGATCTGGTGTTTCCCGCGGTTGCCCACGTAGCCGATGTCGAAGGCCAGGTCACTTCTGGGCTGCCACTGCATGTCGAGGATCCAATCCTCGGTATACGGAAGTTTGTTGTTGACGTTGTAATTGCCGATGACGAGCATGGCGTCGGGTTGGCCGTCGTTGCATACAAAATCGCCATTTACGTTATAGCCCTGGTAGATGTTATAGGCTGTGCAGGCGGTTTCGATGGAATCGACCGTCGGCATGATTGAGGCCAGGCTGGAGGGCGTGGTTGGAGCGACAAGGCCATTTGGGAACGGGTTGCTCAGCGTACTGCTCGAACTTGTCTCTGTGTAGGCCGCAAAGGGAGCTTCCTCAGTGACGCCGAAGGGGCCGCTGATGCCGGCGCCGGCTGGCGGGGAAAGGTATTGGAAGTACTGGCCGCGGTCGTAGTACATGCCCGCGCCGGCCCGCCAGACGACGGTTCCGTGATCAAATTTTGGCGCCCAGGCTACGCCAAGGCGCGGTCCAATACCCCATTGGCGCCCTTTGAGAGTCGAGTCGCTGACCCCCGGTGTGCCATAGAGCTTGTTATTGCCGGCGACGACAAAGCCGCTGTTAGAGACCGCGCCGTCGGTAGCCGAATAGAGAGTGGGATCGAAGTTGAAGAGGTTTCCGTACTCCTCGCTCAGAGGTCCGTCGAAGTCGTAGCGGACGCCGGCGGAGATGCTCAAGTTGGGCAGGAGCTGCCATTTGTCCATCCCATAGGCGCCGATGTCGTGGGAGCGGTAATAGCGGTTGGAGTTGCCGTTCAAAATCGTTGAACCCTTATACAGCTTGCCTTCGAGGAAATCGGGGAAGTTCTCCGTCACCAGTTTGGCATGGCCCTCGTCGAGGTTGCGGATGTTCAACTGATCGTAGCTGTAGCTGGCGCCGACGGTCACGGTATGTTTGCCGCGCGACCAGATCAGATCGGTGGACGGTGAGTAGCGATTTTCGAAGTAGCCTGAATCGACAAACGAGCTGTAGGGGCCCAGATAAGAGGAAATGGAGTTGGAGTTGTCCTGCGCAAAGTCCTCGAACTCGAACCCCGGGAAGGCGGTGCTGTTGGGCAGCGTCACGCCGACACTGCTCGCGTTGAGCTGCTCGGAGAAGTTGCTATAGACCTTCTGGCGCGAGAATCCGAGCAACTGCTGCCAGTTGATGTGGGTACCGATGTTGATGGTGTTGTTGAGCGAAGCCACCTGCGCGCCGTTGTCCTCGTTTTCCGGGAATCCGGCAAAGTTGCTGCTGGCGTAGGGGCTGGTGGTGGGCATGTGCTGATAGAAGTATTTCGCCGCCAAATGGTCGTTGCCGGTGGCGTTCAAATCCAGTGACGCGGTTGCCTGATCGCCCTTGAAGACGGATGTGCCCACCTGCGCGACGTCGTACTCCTTGCTTTCCACCTGGCCCATGGCGTCGGCATCGGCTGAGGGAATCAGAAATTGGCCGTTCGGCAGCGTGGCGGACAGCAGGCTGACAGCAGCAGCGTTCCAGTCTGAGCTCGAGGGACATGACTTGGCAGTTTTGGTGGTGCCGTAGACGGTGGCCGCTTCGTAGCTGTTACAGGCAGCTAGAATGCCCGCGGTGCTGCGATCGCTGCTGAGGCCGTAGGGCACCTGTCCCTGGCCCAGGGCTCCGTACTGATCCGATGTGTAGAGGTGGTTGTAGCCGAGGAAGTAGAACAACTTGTTTCTCTTGAGCGGCCCGCCGAGCGTGCCGCCTGCGTCCCACTTGTGTAACTGCGGGCTCACATCGGCGGCCGGAATGGTGCCCAGCAGCACGTCCTGCTTGTAGAAGAAGGGGTCGGCGTTGATCCAGTTGGTGCCCCGCATTCCATAGATCTGTCCGTGCAGGCCGTTGGTGCCGCTGGCGGTGGCGATGCCGATGTGGGCGCCGCTGGTTTGGCCCTGCTGCGCGTCGTACATGGAGGTGACGATACTGATTTCCTGCATGAATTCGGGCGGAGGGGATGCAAGGCCGTTGCCGTTGGAGCCGTAAACGGCGATATTGTCCTGGTACTGGCCGGCGGTGGAAGTGCCCTCCCCGATATTGAACTGATATCGTTGCGAGGCTTGCTCGCTGGCGGTTTGACCGTTGAAGAGATTGGTTACATCAACGCCGTTGACGGTCATCGTGTTCGAGGTGGAGCGCTGGCCGTTGGCCCAGATGTTCTGATTCCCAAGGCCCTGATTAGTTCCCACGCCGGCGAGGAACTGCGAACTGACGCCGGGGGCCAGGATGGCGAGCTGGGTGAAGCTACCGGTGGCTAGCGGCGTCTCGGCGATCTCCTGCTTGTCGAGGGTGTAGCCATTGGTGGTGTCCGTGGCATTGAGCAGGGGATTGGCGGTGACCTCCACCGAGGTGGAGACCTGACCAACCTTCATTATCACCTGGACCGTTGATGCATGCGCCTCCTGCACCAGGATGCCGTCCAGCTGGGTTGTATCGAAGCCATCGTGCGTTACGCGGATCTTGTAGGCGCCAATGGGCAAATTGAAGACCTGGAAGAAACCGTCCGGCTGACTGATAGTGGAACGAACGATGTTAATGCTTTCATCCGATACCGTAACCGTGGCTCCGGGAACAGCCGCGCCCGAGGAGTCCAATACAGTTCCGTTGATTGAACCCTGCGCTTGCTGGGCCCATGCAGGCAAGGCAGTGAATTCAAGGATTGGCAGAGCCAGGATAAGACCAACGACACTCCTGCGAAAACCACAATTCATGATTTCCTCGCTTCATTCCAAGATTTTTGAATTGCTTGCAATGCTGGCCGGCACGCCGCCCGGCCGGAGCTACTGTGTTGCCGATGAAACCCCAATCCCGGCAGCTTGCAAAGGCGCCCTCCCCGGTGCTCCTGATGCACGCGCGCCGCATGTACTGTACGGCAGCTAAGAAGGAGAAGGTCTTGATTCTTTTAAAAAATGAAAGGAGGAGAACTTCAGTTTGCTGTGGGGCCGGCGCTCTTGGAAGCGGCTCTTTGGCCTTGGAGGGAATTTTAGCAAGCGGCTGCGGAAATGCAAGTGCAAATCCGCGGGCAACCGCAAATCCGGTGCGGGGCGCCCGCGAGCATTCTTGCGCTCCGCCGGGCTCCCCTCAGGCCGCCACCATGGGCGGGATTCATGAATATTCCGTTAATGGCCGCTGCCGATGCCCCACTCGATGCGCAGGCCCGCGCGCAGGTTTGCCGGCAGACTCACGTAACCGATGGGCGCCAGGTGCTGGTCCGAGACCAGATTTTCGCCCATGGCGTAGATATCGAGCCACTTGAGCAGTTGAAAGCTCCCGCCCAGGTCAAGCTTGGCGTAGGCGAAGTCGAGATTGCGGTTGGGCAGCAGAAGATCGTTGCCGTTGTTGCCGCCGTCTGCGTCTTCGCCCTCGAGGTAGGTCGAATCGTCGCTGCGGCCGGCGAAAGCCGCGTTGAAGATGCCGGTGAGTTTCCTGCCTGAGTAGGTGGCCGAAAAGTACCCCGTGTGCGGAGGGCGGCGAAAGGGGCGCGCGCCTGTGAGCGGCGAGTACGGGCCGACGGGAATGCCGTCGAAGGTCGGAATCGGCCCGAGCAGCGCCTCGTCGTCGTTGGTGAAGGAGCGCTGCACGACCGCGTCAAGGTACGTATACCCTCCGCGGAAAAAGAGATTCTTGCCGATCCCGCTCTCGACCGAGACTTCCACGCCCTGCGCGCGAAAGGCCTCGGAGTTGAGATCCAGCTCGTAGGCGCTGTCCGTCTGCAGGTTCGCTTCAAGCTGCTGCTGTTGCGCCGCGCTCAGGTTGGGCAGCAGTTCGGGAACCAGTTGCCAGCCGACGCCCTCAATCTCGCGCCCGAATTCATTGTGAAAATAGCTTGCGCGGAAGACGATGTGCTCGCTCAGAAACGTCTGCTCGAATCCCGCTTCGTAAGTGCGCGATTGCGGAGCGCCGATGGGGTGAAGGCCCAGTTCGGAGATCGTGGATTGCCCGCCGTTGGTCTGAAGGAACGAATAGAGCGATTCCTCCTGCTGCGCCAACGAGGGCTCGCGCACCGCCTCACCAAAGTTGCCGAAGACGCGCGAGCCGCTGAAGACGCCGCTGCGCGGCCGCAGCACGTAATAGGAGACGCCTGCACGTGGCGTGGTCTGCACGCCGAAGAGGGAGTAGTGCTCCAGTGCGCCGCCCAGAGTGTAATAGAAACGGGTCTTGAAGTCTCCGTGCACCGCGGCGATGTAATCGTAGTTGGTTCGCTCTACGGGCGAGTAATAGGTCTCTGCGCCGCGCTCGTCCTCGTATTGAAAGCCCACCAACCCGCCCAGGTGCGGCGTAATCGCAATATCGCCCCGGTAGATGACGGCATCGCGATGGTTCACCTGCTGTACTTCGCTGGGATAGATCGCTCCATCGTCCCAGCTATAGTCGAGCAGAGCCTGGCCCGAGGCGCTGTATCCGTTGGCGCCAAGGATGGTCACCGGCATGCCGTAGTAATTCGCGCCGCTATAGGTGGGTGGAATGCCCGGTCCGCCGCAGCCTCCCGCGGGAATGCATGTCCCCTCGGGGCTCCATTGATGGTATTGCTCGTTCTTGCGCGTTCCCCCGTAGCGCACCTGGTTGTGAAAGGTGGGCGTGGTCTGGTTGTCGAGTGAAGCGCTTATGTAGAGGTTCTGGTCCTTCTCCGTGGCGTCGTCGGCCACCTGATAAAAATCCCACGCATTGGGTACGCCGGTTGCGTCCACGCCATAATGCGCCGTGCCGCGAATCTGCGTGCTCGCCGAGGGCGACCAGCCCAGGTTCGCCGCCAGCGTGGACAGGTGGTACTCGTCGTTGGGCAGGGAATTGTCAGTCTGGAGCCAGCTAAAAGCTCCGAGGTAGTCGAACTTGCCCCGCGCGCCCGAAAGATCGAGCTCTTCGTCTGAGGTGTAGAAGTTGCCAGCCTCGCCCTGAAAGATGAGCGAGGGAAAACTGGTGGTGCCGTGGGGCGTGGTCAGGCTCACCACGCCGCTGTCGGCGTCGGCGCCGTACAGGCTCGAATCGGGCCCGCGGTAGACTTCAGCGCTTTCCACGGCGGTTGTCGATAAAGTGCCGAAGTCGAATTGCCCGCCCAGGTCGCCGGCATCCGCGCCATCGAGCAGAATCTTCGAGTCGTCCGAGTCGCCGCCGCGCAAAAACAGCGAGGTCTGCGCGCCGCGCTCGCCCGTCTGCACCACAAAAGTTCCCGGCATCAGGCGCAGCACGCTGGTGAAGTCATTCCGCACTTCCAGATCAAGCGCGCTCAGCACCGTGGTTGCGGCGCTGGTCTGCGGCTGTGGCGTGGGTACGCCGGTTGCGGTCACCACGATCGAGGCGCGCGCCCACTCCGGCTCGAGCACCAGGTGGCGCTCCACGGAATCGAACTGCCCGGCGTAGAAATCCGGGGTCTGCAACTGGCGGAAGCTGGCCGCCGTCACCACCAGGAAGAAATGGCCGGCGGCGCCGGTGGTCAGGGTGAAGCTGCCGTCGGATGCGGAAACCGACGAGGCGACCACCTGCCCTTTGCTTACCAGCGCCACGCTCGCGCCGGTTACCTTGGCGCCGGTGGCATCGGCGACAAAACCATGCACGGAGGCAGCGCAACACACGCGCGCGCCGGCGGCGAAAAGCAACGCAGCGAAGAATTGTCGGAGAATCCAACGCGGCCAAGCGCGCCGGAAGGAAGAGACAGTCATGGCAGCTCCTTCGTCCCCCTCGGAACGGGAAAGCGGTTGAACGCCGAGGACCGGTCTCCTGACTTGCGCATCGTCCAGCCGCCTTCCCAAAGCCGAGCCAAAACGGTTCGACTCCAGTGGCTTGGCGGTCACTTCCGCGTCGGGCGGAAGACCGTGGCTGGACTCCCTTGGGTTCGCCCATCTCCTCAAGGAGACGGGCTCAACCATGGGCGCGCTCACAGTTGCGGGGCAGTGGCGGATTTTCACCGCCTTCCCGAGCATCCTGGCGATTGCTGGATTGATGAGGCCGCAACCGCGGGGCTGCGGCACAGGTTGCAATCACGTCATGGAAGCGATTTCCATGACATGAACTCTTATACGCGCCCGTATGCGGGCAAGTCAAAAGCGCGGCGAGGAAGCCATTCGCAGCAGAGCGATCGCGGAATCGGGACCAAGGTCACGTTGAGGGCGTTCCATGGGCGGGCGTATCCTGAGCCAAACCACCGAAATGGAGACCGCCGGAGCGCGGCTGGGGAGCGTGGAGGTGATGACAATCGAGCGTCTTCTGGGAGTCATTGCCCTTGCCGGCGCAGCCCTATGGGGGCCTGGCGCGGCCGCGCAGACCCCGACGCCCACCCCGGCACCGGCTCCGACGCAGACCCCGGCGCCAATTCTGACCATTCGCCTGGTTGAAGCCAGGAGCGGCAAGCCCATCCGCAACAAGCTGGTGAGCATCGCGTTCTACGTCGAAGACGCTTCGATGCCGAACGGCCGGCGCCGGGTCGCCTTTCCGGACGGGCAGTATTGGACAAATCTGGCCATCGATAACGATGGAATGGGCTCCATTCCGGTCCCGCGGGGAGCGGCCATCGTGGAGATCGGCAAGGGATTGGACGCCGACGGCTCGAAGATCACGGAGAACGCGATTCACCTTGACATGTGCCAGGGCAGTCCCGGCTTTACCAAGCCGGATTCCGGCTACCAGTATGCCCGCGTGGAGGAGGTGCTGCGTACTGGATCGGTCGCTTTCGATCCCGACTGCCAGCCCCGGCTGAAGACGCCCGCCGCGCCAGGCCAGTTTGTGGTGATGGCCTGGCCGCCCTCGCGCGTTGAGCTGCCCAGCGGAATGAGCTGGTGACCCCGGGAAGATTCGAACTTCCGACACGCAGTTTAGGAAACTGCTGCTCTATCCACCTGAGCTACGGGGCCACGCCTGGACTGTCGCCGGCTCGATTCTCAATTGTACTTTGAGGCCTTGTGTCGCAGCAGTTTCAGGAAACTGCTGGTCTGTTCTCGCTTCGGCCCTTGCGGGCCGGGGCCACCTGAGCTACGGGGCCACGCCCGAAAGTATTGTCGCAGCAGTTTCAGGAAACTGCTGGTCTGTTCTGGCTTCGGCCCTTGCGGGCCGGGGCCACCTGAGCTACGGGGCCACGCCTGAAAGTATTGTCGCAGCAGTTTCAGGAAACTGCTGGTCAACCTTCGATTCGTCCTGCGGACGCCTCGAATTTTCCTGCGGACGAGCCACCTGAGCTACGGGGCAAATTTAGAATGAGCGGCTTACAATCGCTGAGTCAGGAGAGACTCCGGCATGCTTCTCGCGCCGAGGGCTCTTCAGCGGGGACATGCGGGGGACTTGCCAAGCATGGACCCATAAGTACTAATGATTCGCTAGAACCTTAAGTACTATTGATGTGACAGAAAAGGTGGAGTCCAATGGTTCCAAAGTCGCAGGTTCCTCCGGGGCCCGGCACGAGAGTCGAACCGCGAAAGTCAGTTCCCCAACATTCGGAGAGAAAAATGAAAACCCTGTTGCAGAGCGTCTATTTGAAGGCGTACGACCGGGTCTATAACAACGAGGAAGGTCAAGACCTGGTTGAGTATGCGCTGACGATTGTCCTGGTTGCACTTGCGTGCGTGGCGGGCATCAACGGCGTGGCGTCGGCGATCAACAATGTATTCAGCAACATCAGCACATCGCTTCAGTAAGCACGAAGGCATGGACTGGATCGCGCTGCCCGTTGCCAGCGGCCCCTCACCCGGATTCTGACTCCGCCAGGGGCAAGCGCTGCCGCACAGGTCTGTTCGAATTAAACGAGCAGACTGATGAGACCGGCCGAGAAGCAAGATCCGCGCAGGGCGGCGACGGTCTGAGTGCATTTTGAAGGAGAAGCAGCCAACGCTGCGCCGCGGCCTGGTCAACAACCGTGCCAGTCTTTGTGCAGGTGCAAGCATTCCCGAAGCACCCGAATCCGTTCCGCCAGAATGTCATGCTGGGCCTGGATGGCGGCAAATTTAAGGGCGACACCGTTTTCGCGGGCCAGATCTGAAGCCTGGCGGGAGGTTTCCGAAAGCTCGCACAGGGTTTCGTTGAGCCGCCTGTCGAGTTCATCCCTTTCCGGACACGACAGAACATGCATCGGCAGCGTGGTGCTTTGACCGCTTTTATTGGCCGCATCTGGACACATCGGATGGAGGCGAGTGTTCTCTTCGCACATCGTAGCGCGGAGGGAATTGCATGTCCAGACTCCCGCATTCGACGCTTTGGCCGATCCCGGCAAGTGGGTGCGGTCTATCTGCAATTGGCCCCGAGCGCCGTCAATCCATCTTCTTCAAAGGCGGTGCGCAACCTCTTGAGGAGGTCGGTGGGGTGCATGGGCTTGGGAAGCACTTCGAACTCCGCGCCGCTGCTGCGGAGGGTCTCGGCCAGATCGCCAAGGGGTTTGCCTGAGAACAGCAGCACTCTGCACTCCGGGGTAATCTCACGCAACCGGATGCCGAGGTCCACGCCCGTCATTCCAGGCATCATCACGTCGGAAATGAGGAGATCCGGCGGAGTTTCACGCGCGGAGACCAGCGCCTGGCAAGGATCGTCAAAAGCGAGGGCGATAAACCCTGCGCCATTGAGGATCGTAGCCAGCGTCTCGGCGATCACTTTCTCGTCGTCGACGACAAAGACAACTTGTCTAAGAAACGGCATCTCTACCTGCTCACGGTCGGGCTCGTCGGCCTAAGCGCAAACGATATTTCTTTCCTGGGCTCTCGTCCGCTGGGGATCGACACACGCGTCGGTAGGGGGCCGGCACCGTTTGAGAGAACGGCACACTCGTTTGTTGAATGCCGGGTACGCGCTGATTCGAAGCTGAAGCGATCCTACGCTTCGGCGGCGCGCTTGTCTCCCCGGGGTTTTCCTAGGTTGAAGCGGGTGGTTCAGAGTCGAGCCGGCGTTTCAGCTCTACGAGCTCGCGTTTCAGCTCCATCTCTTCCTCGGGCGAAAGATCTAGGCGCTGTATCAGCCGGCTGGCTGACTCGTAGGCTCGATTGGCATTTTCAAGGGTGCGCACCCTGGTGGTGGTAATTCCGGTCAATTCCACAACGTCGAGCAGCGTGTGCCCGGTCGTGATCTCGGTGCGCAAAAACCGAATGCCGATTTCATTCGACTCCTGCAACACGCGCAACGTCTCTGAATCCATAGCTGGATGCTGCCTCTAAAGGCATAGATGCGGCGACTGGCCACTCCGTAAGACCAGGGGGCAAAAAAGTTGCTTGCGCCGAGAGTTTGTGCCCGGGCGGTGGCGGTGTGGCCGGCGCCGATTTAAGGCGTGCGGCGGGCGACCTGTGAACCCTCAGCGGGTATATGCTATATCCGTCCGCGCGAGAACGATCATGGCAAAAGGCAAGGCAGAGAAAAAGCTGACCCCCGAAACGCCGACCGATCCGCCGCCATCGCCAGTGCTGGGAAACGGTGAAGCGGCGAGTGCGGCAAGCGATGGGCGGGGAATCGCGCCTGGCCACGGGGAAGGGGAAGCCGCTCTCAGCCCCATTACCGTGGACGTTGAAGCCGAGCCAGAAGAGCAACATTCTCCATCGCTTCTGTATCCCGTGGTCGGCTTTGGCGCCTCGGCGGGCGGGCTCCAGGCGTTTCGGGAGATCCTCGAAAACCTTGCTCCAAATACCGGAATGGCCTTTGTTCTGGTCACGCACCTGGCGCCCGACCAGCGCAGTTTCATGTCGGAGATCGTCGAGCGTTACACGCAGATGCCGGTGCAATCCATCGAAGACGGGCAGCGGCCGGAGCAGAATCATCTTTACGTTCTTCAGCCCAATCAGTCGCTTACGCTGCGCGAGGGCCAGTTTCGCGTAGAGGCGCGGCCGGCCGGTGAGCGCGTGCCGCGGACCATCGACAAGTTTTTCCATTCCCTCGCCACCGACCAGAAGAACCATGCCATCGGTGTGGTTCTTTCAGGAGCTGACGCCGACGGCGCTCTGGGCCTGAAGGCGATCAAGGGTGAGGGCGGCATCGCGCTGGTGCAGAGCCCGGATACGGCCCAGCACAGTGGCATGCCGCGCAGCTCCATCGCCTCAGATCACGTGGACCTGGTGCTGCCACCGGCGGAAATCGCCGTCGAACTGGGCCGGCTGGCGCAGCAGTTTGCGCGGCCCGAAGTGCGCTCGCTCGAAGAGGGCACCGTTGCCCCCGACGACGAGCAGTCATTCCAGAAGATTCTGCAGATGCTGCGCGGCGTCTCCGGGCTCGACCTGCGCCAGTACAAGCCGGAAACCATCCGGCGGCGCATCGCCCGGCGCATGATCCTGCTGCGCATGGAGCAGATCTCGCATTATCTCCGCTTCCTGCAGGTCCGCAGCGACGAATTGCACACCCTGCAGGAGGACGTGCTGATCAGCGTCACGCGCTTCTTCCGCGATCCGGGTTTTTGGGAATCGCTGCGGGAAAACGTGCTGCCGATTCTCTTCCAGGACCGCGCCGTCGGAAAGCCGCTGCGCGTGTGGTGCGCCGGCTGCTCCACGGGTGAGGAAGCCTACTCGCTGGCGATCATCATCCTCGAGTATCTTGCGCAGCATGGGCTGGACATTCCGGTGCAGATCTTCGGCACCGACGCCAGCGAGCGTTCGATCGATACCGCCCGGTTTGCGGTTTATCCGGAGACCATTGCCGCCGAAGTCTCGCCCGAGCGTTTGCGGCGCTATTTCATCAAGACCGAGCGGGGTTACCAGGTCTCCAAGCGTCTGCGCGACACCTGCATCTTTGCACGCCAGAATCTTTGCAACGACCCTCCCTTCTCGCATATCGACATCCTGAGCTGCCGCAATGTGATGATCTACTTCAATCAGGCGCTGCAGCGGCAGGTGATGCTCACATTTCATTATGCGCTGGAAGTGGGGGCGTTCATGCTGTTGGGCATGTCAGAGGGCCTGCGCGACTACATCGACGTGTTTTCCGCCGTCGACCGGAAATCCAAGATCTACATGAAGACGGGCAATAACCTGCCCTTTCATTTCGAGCTTCCCCGCAACTACGCGCTTGCGCAAATGCCGTTCGCGGACCGCACGCAGGCCGCCGAGATGGAGGCCAACGTCTGGCCCGAAATCGAGCTGCAGCGGGCCGCCGACCGCCTGGTCCTGGCGCGCTTCGGGCCGCCGGGCCTGATCGTCGACGAGCGCATGAACGTGCTGCAATCGCGAGGACAGACCTCGCCCTACCTTTACCTGACCCCGGGAGCCGTGAGCTGGAATCTGATGCGCGTGTTGCGCGACGGAATCGCCAACGAAGTGCGCGGGGCCGCAAAGCGCGCCATTCAGGAGAACGTCCCTACTTCCACACAGGCTTCGATTATCGATGAGCAATCGCGCGAGCAGCGGGTGCAAATCGACGTATTCCCGGTCACCAGCGCCTCGTCGCGCCCGCGATGCTTCCTTATCCTCTTCCAGCAGGTCGACAACAATGGGGAAGCGCGGCAACTTGATAATCCCGCTCCCCTGCAGCTGACCACAGATGAGAAAGACCGGCTGGTGGCCCAATTGCGGCAGGACCTGACGTCGACGCGGTTCCATCTGCAATCGCTGGTGGAAGAGCGCGACGCGCGCAACCAGGAGCTGGTCTCGGCCAACGAAGAGATCCAATCGGCCAACGAGGAGTTGCAGAGCACCAATGAGGAGCTCGAAACCACCAAGGAGGAGTTGCAGAGCGCCAACGAAGAGCTGCAAACCGTGAACGACGAACTGCAGCAGCGGAACAACGTTCTCACGCAGACGGGCAACGATCTGTCCAATTTGCTGAACAGCGTGAACATCCCGCTCCTGATGCTGACCAACGACCTGCGTATCCGCCAGTTCACGCCGCCCATGCAACGGCTGCTGAGCGTGCGCTCGAGCGACGTGGGGCGTTCCATCAGCGAAATCCGGCTGCAGCTGAGCATCGAGAATATTGAGCCGATCCTTCAAGACGTGCTGGAGACGCTGGGAACGCGCGAGCTCGAAGTGCAGGACCGGGAGGGACGCTGGCACCTGTTGCGCGTGCGCCCTTACCGCACCGCGGAAAACAAGATTGAAGGCCTGGTTGTGGTGCTGGTGGATATCGACCAGCTTCGCAGCAGCCAGCAGGGCCTGATGGATGCGCGCGACTTCGCCAGCTCGGTGGTCGAAAGCGTGCCTCTGCCCATCGTGGTCCTGAACCAGGACTTCTCGGTGCGCAGTGTGAATACGGCATTCCGGCAGCTCACGCAGATGCAGACCAAGGAATTGGAGGGCCGGTCGCTGCCTGACCTGGCCAGCCATTTATGGGGATTGAAGAGCCTGCGCGGGAAGCTGGAATCTTTGCTGGAAGGCCCATCGGGCGCAGCCATCGAATTCGAACATCAGTCCAGCAACGGGCATCGAAGGACGCTGCTCATCAAGGGCCAGGCTCTTTTAACCGACGGGAGCCGCGTTCTGCTGCTGATCGTCGAAGACATCACCCAGAGGCACGAGGCGGAACAGCTGATTTCCCGGCAGAAAGAGGCTCTGGAAGGCGAAATCGAGGTCGCCGCCCGCAGGCTGAATCGCACGCAGGAAGAACTGCGCGGGCTTGCTGGACACCTCTTTACCGTGCAGGAGGAAGAGCGGCAGAAGGTGGCGCGGGAACTGCACGACGACGTGAGCCAGAGGTTGAGTCTGCTGGAACTGTTGTTGTCTGAAGTGAACACCGCCGGCTGCACTTCTGAGGATGCGGGCCGCATGCGACAGGCTCAGGAGCACCTGCAGTCGCTGAATGCGGATGTGCGCCAGATCTCGCACCATCTGCATCCAACCGCGCTGCAGGATTTGGGGCTGTCTGAGGCGCTGAGGGCGCTGGTAGACGAATTCGGGCAGCGGGAAAAGATGCCGGCCACCTACATGTCGAACAATCTTCCCCCAGGTTGGCCGGCCGAGGCGGCCACGGCCATTTACCGCATCGCCCAGGAAGCGCTGCGCAATGTGGCCAAGCACGCGGGCAAGACGCACGTCAAAGTGATGCTCAGCGGCGACGACCACCGGCTTCAGCTCCGCGTAACGGATTTTGGAGTGGGATTCGATGTGGAAGAGGACACTCCCATCCACGGTCTGGGATTGATCTCGATGCAGGAACGGGCACGACTGGCGGGAGGCAGTATGAAAGTCGAGTCTCAGCTTGGCCAGGGATCCACTGTAACCGTCAACATTCCATTGCCTGGCCATGCGTAAGAGCGTGCTGCTCGCGGACGATCATGCCCTCATGCTGGAGGGTTTGTCGCGCCTGCTCTCGGATGAATACGAGGTTGTCGGGTCGGCCTCCAACGGTCACGCGCTGCTTGAAAAAGCCGAGCACCTTAAGCCCGATGTGGTGGTGCTCGACGTGGGCATGCCGGAACTGAACGGCATTGAGACCGCGCGGCGGTTGAATCGCGCCATGCCCTGGGTGAAGATTGTTTTTATCACCCAGCAGCTCGATCCGGCTTATCTTCGCGCCGCGTTCCATGCCGGCGCGTCCGCCTACGTAGCCAAGCAGTCGGCGTCCACCGAGCTCATTTTTGCCATCCGCCTGGCCCTGGAAAACCGCTATTACGTGACCCCGCATGCCGGAGGCGAGGCTGCCAATTACACCCGGTTCAATTCCGCCATCAATCCTTCGGAGCTGTTCGGGGGCGCGCTTACGCCGCGCCAGCGCGAAGTGCTGCAGATGGTGGCCGAGGGGAGGACCACGAAGGAAATCTCCGCCGCGCTCGGCATTTCTCCCAAGACCGTGGAATACCATCGCAACTGCCTCATGGATCAACTGGGCGTGCGCACCACGGCGGAACTGACGCGTTATGCCGTGGCGCGCGGTATCGTTTCGGCGTAATCGCACCCTCTGCGATTATCCACAACCTTCTCTGCCAATCCTGGGCGCTGTTCGCCAGAGGCTGCATGGAAATCAAAAGAACAGTGCTTCCGGTTCGAAAAAGCTCTGGTCCTGAGGCTGCCTTCTCTGTCATTCAATAATGCTCAGGGCCGCGGCGCCCAGTGCGAACTGCGAGAAGAACTGCGACCAATCGAGCACGCCGCGCATCAGGGACGGCTTAAGCGTCTTTTCCGGAATCACCAGGGTGTCGCCGGGGTTCATGGTCAGCTCGTCGAATTCATTGCCCCAGAGCCCCTTGGTCATTTCGTGGCTGATCACTTCACCATCGGCACGGATGACGAACTCGTGCTTGCGATCGGCATTCTTGTTGGGACCGCCGGCCAGGTGCAGATAAGCGGCCACGCGATGACCGTTCGCAAAAAGGAACGAGTTCTGATCGTACACGGCCCCAACCACATTCACCGTGGCCGGAACCGGCGGCACACTGAAGCGATCTCCGTCCTCGAGAGCAATTGCCGGGATGCTGGTGACGCCCTGGCTCTCCGGCTTGAATTCGAGCACCACGCGCCCGGTGGCGCGAATCTGGCTCAGCGTGGCCAGCAGATCGCGCTCGCTGCTTGCGGCCGCCGCGGTGCTGGCCAGGTCAGCAGGTGAGGCGGCCGGCATGGCTTCCATGGCCAGCGTGGCGCGCTGGATTTCAAGATTGAGATTCTGGACATATTCATTGATGCGCGCCTGCTGTATGGCGCGCGTGGACTCACGCGTAAACTCGGAGCCGTAAAGATCGGCCTGCGGCGTAAGCCCTCCGGCGCGCGCCACAAGGTCGCGCAGCGTTTCGCCGGGACCTACCGAGTACACGCCTGCATGCAGGAATTCGCCCTCGAGAGTGACCAGCTTGGTCTGTTGGGTCACCGGCACGCGAATGTCGGCATCGGAGAAGATGGTCACCACGTCGCCGGGTGCGAGCTCGAGATCCTGCGAGGGATCGTGATCGATCACCAGTTTGCCCAGGTCGAAGGGCACCAGTTTCGTCTTCAGCGTATCGGGATCGAGCCGCTCGATGACCGCGTAGCTCCAGTCGATCTCCGGAGCAAGAAGCTGCACCTGGTTTTTCTCCGAGGGTGGAACCATGCGCTCGGGCGGCGCGGTTTCCTCGGCCGCCAGAGCCGAACTGGAAGCGCGCTGGCTCGCGCTGAGCTCCGCATTCTGCGCCGGCCCCACCTGACTGGCAAGCGCGGCCGTTTGCGGCGAAACGGGCAGGTTCTGCGCCTGGCTCTGCGCCGCCGCCGTGCCCGCCGCCGCGTTTCCCTCCATGGCAGCCTGCGCCGCCTGCATTTGCGCCGCGCTGATCGTGTTCTGCACCTGCTGGGGCGAAAGCTCGACTTCAGTGGCGCGGCCTTCGACCGGTTGACGCAGCCGCGACAAGTCCGCCATGGGCTCGAACTCCGGAGCCGGCAATCCAAGCTGCGCGCGCTTCCACCAGTAGTTGCGCGTAAGCAGCGACTCCTTGTCGGGAATCAGCTCGCTGAGACGCATGCCCGGATGCCAGGCGAAGCGGCCGGGATTGGCGGTATTTCCGCGGAGAGTGACGGTCTTGAGATAACTCGGCGTGATCGACAAGACGCGGATCAGATCGCCGTCGGCAAGCGGCAGGGCGAGCCCTTGTTGATCGTAGGCGACCTCCATGGCCTGGCGGTCGCGGTGCGCGTCGATGCGCTCGATGGAGATGCGTGTTTGCGCAGCTACGGCGGACGTGCCGCCCGCGTCACGGATCAGATCGCCCAAAGTTTCTTCGGGGCGCAGCTCGTAGATGGCGGCGTTCTGCACGCTCCCGGTGAGCGCGGCCTGCGGGCCCACGGGCGGGATGAAGATTACGTCGCCGTCCATCAGCTTTGCGTCTTTCGATTTGTCGCCGCGGATCAGCAGATCGTAGAGATCGAAGACCGCGACCACCTGCGCGCTGCGGCGCAATTCAATGTGGCGGAGCGAGCCATCGACGGAAGGGCCGCCGCTCGAGAAAATAGCGTCGACGAGCGAGCTCAGCGAGCTGACGGTATAAACGCCGGGCCTACGCGCCGCTCCGGTTACATACACCTGGATGGCGCGCGTCTGGCCCAGGTCGGCCGTTAGCTGAAAATTGCGATAGACGGGCTTGATCGCGTCGCGCAGATGATCTTCGAGCGCCGAGAAGGGAATTCCCTCCACGTGCACGGGGCCGACCTGGGGAAGATAAATGTCGCCGGCCCGGTCCACGGTCACGTTGGCCTGCGTGCTCACCTGGCCCCAGATGCGGATGCGCAATTCATCGCCGGGCCCGATCACGTAATCGGGCGGCACGGGCGTTTGGTTCAGCGGCGCAAAGGTAGATGGAACGCGGCGAAAAAGATTGGCGCCATAGATAGGAAGAATCTGACCGGTGGTGGAGGCGACGAATTTCTGGAATTCCGTCAGGGGCTCGGGAAGCAGACCGCGTTCGGATGCGCTTTGAGCGCCGTGTTGCGCCGAGGGCTGTTCCACATCGAAGTAATTTGCCGCCGCGTTGGGCAGGGGAAAGCCGATGCCGGACGCGCCTGCGGACACGCCACCGGCGCCGGATTGCAACTGCGGATTCAAGCCCGCGTTGCCCATGCCCTGCATCTGCGCCGCGCACAGCGGAGTGGATGCCACGAGGGGGTCGGAGCAGTCAGACGAGCTGGGATTGTTGATGCCCTCTGTGGAGGTGCCCTGCGCAGGGAGCTGCGACTGGTCTTCATCCGGCGCAGGCACCTGCGCATGAAGAGCGACAGCGAGCACAAACAGCGCAGCCAGCAGCGCGAGCGGGCAGGCGCCGTGCCTGCGCCAGCCGGAGCGACGATTTTCCTCCGGCTCGTGCCGATTCTCGAACATACCTGGAGTGCTTGGCGAGTTAGGCCGCAGCCGCAGAGCCATCAGTTCCATTCGATTCGCAAGTCATGCACCCAGGACAAACGCAAGATGCCACGCGGCGTTCTTCGGCCGCTATTGCGTGCCGCGCCTTCGCGTTGCCGTTGTATCGCGCCGATCGAAATCTCCGAAAACAACAATTATGTTGATGCTGTCAAACAGCGCTTCGGTTGCTCGGGAAGCCTGGTGATGAGCCTATTGCGGTGCATGCGGCGTCCAGACGATTTCGAGTTCCGCGGTGGTGTCGCTCTGCGCCCCGGTCATGTAAATCGGAGCTTTCCATCCCTCGTATTGCACGCGGCCATGGAGCTCAAGGTCCGCGTACACGCGCTTGCGCGCTTCCACCGCGAAATCGTTCTGCGTGGTTCCGCCGGGGATGAACGCCGACGCGGCCTTCGCCCGGCGGTACTCGAACTGCACCTCTTCTCGCGGAGAAAGATGATAGGTGAGCCACGCCTGCCCGCCCTTGCCCTGCCTTCCCACCCAATCACCCACCAGGAAACCTTTGTTCGTGGGCCCCTGGCGCTGCACGTCTTCCCAATAGAGAAACTGGCCCGATTGAATGGAAGCGCTGGGCGTGTCGGTGCTGGCGCCCTCTACGCGCAGATCGAGATGCTCGAGCCCGGGAAGGGGGCCTGGAAAGCGCACCAGATAAAGGCCGGGGTGCACGCCCGAACGGCGCGGCGCACTCACGGGACTCACGTCGTCATGCACCAGCGAGTCGGTATACAGCGTGACCCAGCGCCGCAGAAAGGGCAGCCGGTAGCTGAAATCGAAGGTGCCGAAGCGCGCCCCGGGATCCTCAGGCGAGTACTTCACCGCCGGCGTGACGTTCTGGAAGCTGAAGAAGCTGCGCAGAAACGTGTGCAGCGTGATCGGCTCGTGACCTTTGCCGCCCCAGATCGTCAACCGGTCAAATCCGAACTCCAGGTTGCGCGTCGGTTTGAAGCTGATTTTTTCCATATGCACCCAGGGATCGTTGGGATAAGTGTGTCCTTTGAGGCTGCCTACAAAGAAGTCGTAGCGCACCGGGCCGATAAGCCGCGAAAGCAGCGGCACGCGCAGCGGTTCGACGCGGTCGATCTCGAAATCGTAGATGTCCTCGGCGTTGTCGCTCCACAACATGGCCGCGCCCTCATCCGGCCCCAGCCAGTGATCGCTTTTTCCAAAGGAGAATTCGTGCCCGAGCAGATGGTAGGACAGGTTGGCTTCCATCACGCGCACATCGTTCGCCGCCGCGATCGGGCCTTCGGGAATCGTGTCCTGCACCGGATCCTGCGTGAGAGGCACGATGTCGAGCGTGTCCGCGATATAGGTGGCGAGCGCCGGCGAGTAGCCCGCTGCCGAAGGCGCGTGCTGGATTTCGCCGCGAAAATAAAGTGAGAAACGCCCTGCCTCCGCGCGCCCGCTGAAACCGGAATAGTTGTTGAACCCGCTTTCGTAGGGCCGGCCGTAATCGTCCACCAGGCTCGCGCCCAGGTGGTAGCTGTCCCGGAGCGGCGTTCCTTGGATGCCGCGGAAGACTAGATATACGCTGTCCAAATCGGTATGCAGACGCTGCGAGCCCTCGGCGCGGTCGACGTCCGGCTGCAAGGCCCGCATCAGCGCGGTATAGATCTTCCGCGCCTCTTCATTGCCGGAATCGGATTCGATGCTTTCCGCGCTCCGCTCCAGCATGTGCGCCATGCTCAGCCGCGTCCATGGGCGGAGCCCCAGGTACGCGGTGTCAACGTAACCGAGCGCATGCAGGCGGTCGAGCGCAGGGTACATCCAGTTATCCATGGGCACGTAGGCTGAACCCGCTGCGCGGTTTTCGTCGACGGCAAAATCAGGTGTGACCGATGCGGGCTCCCGAGCTCCTTCCTGTGCGCGCGCAAAGCTTACGGAGCCGGCGCCAAGCACTGCACACAGCAGGAGAAAAAGAAATTTCATCGGCACTCGGGCAATCCCTTGAATTTCCGCATCGAAGCGCGGGGGTTGACGGTCTCAAGACAGTCCTGGCCCAACTGGTTGTGAGGACTTAGATGCGTGATGCAACCGTCGAGCGGCTTTCCCGGCTCTTCGTGCGCGCCCGTGAGCGCGTCAATCGCGGTTCACTCACACTGGATTAGCAGGATTCACGACGGAACGGTTGCCGCAATCTGGTGCTGAAACCGCACTTTGCGCCGGATGCATGCGGCGTGCCAGCGGTGAGCAACTGGCCGCGCAGATGCAGGCATCACAAAGACATCGGGCAGCCAGAGACCGCGGGGCGACCGTGAGCGAGTTGTAAGCCTGAGGCAATGAACGCAGATTGCGCCGCGCGCGGGCGAGCCTGCACTGGACCGCAAGAGTTCGCCTCCGTTCGAGCGCGAACAGGATGGGTGGAAAGCCGAATAATTTGAGCCGGGCCGGCAAGCGGAACTCCCCGGGAAAACCGGACGCCGCTTGCGCACGATTCAGCCTGAAGGATTCGGGTGGATCCGGTTCGGCCGGGATAACGCGCAATGCCGGCTGAAGCTGCTGCCCGGAGGGCGATACCGGAACTGAATAAGCTGCAGGCGCCGCAAGGCCAGACGCGTGGGAGGAATGACCTTGAAAGAAGATATAGTTCACATGCCCGCCGGGCTCTTCGCCATGGACCCGGAAAAAATAGCGAACTCGCTCGCCTCCAAGGAGGTCTCTCCTCAGGGGCCGGCTACGGGAATGCGTGTGCTTAGCTTTTACCTCACGCGCTCGAGCCGCCAATTGAGCCCCTCGCGGCGCAGGAAGCTGGAGAAAGCGCGGAAGCTGCTTTCAGTGCACGTGGAAAAGGCAATCAAAGAAGAAGAACGCAGGGAGGAAGAGCGCAGGCGGGTTGCCTAGCGCCGGCGCATCTTGTCCTCCGCGGTGCGCAGTGCCTGGGCATTGAGGCGCTGTTTCACTTTGAGCATCTCCTTCCAGGGGTCGCGCGCCAGGCGCTTGCGCCAATCACCGAAATCGGCCACGCGATAAACCGGCATTTCTCCGCTTTTCAACTCCGTCCACGCCAGCGGCATCGCCACCGGCGCTCCGCTGCGTGCGCGCGGAGAGAGCGGAGCCACCGACGTTGCCTCGCGATCGTTGCGCAGGTAATCGAGGAAAATGCGATTCCGGCGCTCCGACTTTGACGCCCTGGTGATGTAAAGGTCCGGCTGCCGCGCTTCCATTTCCAGCACGGGCGCGTGCGCGAATTTCTTAATCGTTCCCCACTCGTGTTCCGGCTCAACGGGCGCAACCACGTGAAGGCCCTTGCCGCCGGTGCTCTTCAGGAACGAAGCCAGGTTGAATTCTTCAAGCCGCTTCTGCAGGGCGCGGGCCGTTTCTGCAAGCACAGGGAAGGGAATGGCCGCATCCGGATCGAGGTCGAAGACAATGCGGTCGGGCCAGTCGAGCGCTTCGTTCCGCGAGCCCCAGGGATGCACCTCGAGCACGCCCATCTGCGCCAGGCCGACAAGCCCCTCCGCGCTGCTCAAAGTGAGAAATTCCTCTCTCTTTCCCGTCTTCCGGTTGGGCACGGCGATGCTGTCTACGCCTTCCGGCAGACCGCGCCCCACATGCTTTTGAAAGAAGCAGGGCCGGTCGCTCCCTTCCGGGCAGCGCACCACGCTCAAAGGGCGATCGGCTACGTGCGGCAGCATGTGCCCGGCAACCGCGAAGTAATAGTCTGCGAGATCCTGCTTGGTCATCCCGCTTGCGCGGTCGAGCACCTTCTCAGGATGCGTGATGTGGAATTGAGCGGGCATGGCGCTCAGTCGTCTCCTTGCGCTTCGGCTTTGGACTCGGCGCTCCCGTTAACTACAAGAATGAATTGGATGCCCGGCCGCCAGGGGCAGTTCCCCCTGCGGACCGGTCTACTCCGCGTACGAGCGCGGGAAAAGGGCTACTTCAAATTGCGGGAGACAGAGGTGAAAATCAGCGCTCTCGCGGCCGTCGCTTTGCAATCCTGAGGCTCAGATGATGGCCTGCAGCATCGTGTGTCCGCGGCCGACCGGCTGTGCTTCGCGCTGCGATTCCCGCTCGAGGCCGTTCGATTCCGCGCCGGCGCCGGTGGGGGCGCTCGTCGTTCCGCTTACGGGGAGAAAGACCCGGAAGCAGGTGGCGCAGTGGGAGCCGAGGCGAAGGCTGCGGCAGGTGATGCGGCCATCGTATTTCTGGATGATGCCTTTGCTGATCCACAGGCCCAGTCCGGTGCCCTTGGCCGCCTTGGTGCTGAAGAAGGGCTGAAACAGCCGGCGCAAATCTTCCGGCCGGATGCCGGCGCCGGTGTCGACGATGGAGATGGCGGTGCCGCGCACCTGCCGCGTCCAATCCGTGGCCTCGTGCACGCACACGCCCAGCACGCCGCCCTCGGGCATGGCCTGAATGGCGTTGCCGATAAGGTTCAGAAATACCTGGCGCAACTCCACGGGAAATCCCTGCACCATGCAGGCGACGAGATAGCGCTTGCGCAGGGTAATGTGATTGGCCTGCAGCGTGCGCTCCTGCAAAGTGAGCACCTCGTCGAGCAGCTCCGGAACCACCACCGGGATGGGCTGCTTCGATTCACGATAAAAACTCAGGGTTTGCCGCGTGATATGGCTTACGCGCTGCAGTTCCTGCTCGGCCAGGTCGGCGCAACGGCGCGCCTCTTCGTCGAGCGAGGGATGGTTGCGCAGCAGATAAAAGATGTTCGTAATTGCGGCCAGCGGGTTGTTCACCTCGTGCGCGATGATGCCGGCCACGCGGCCCATGGCCGCCAGCTTCTCCGTCTCGCGCAAGGCCTCTTCGGCGCGCAGCTCGGCGGTGATGTCGCGGCTCACTTCGAGCACCGCATCGCCGTCTTCGTTGGTCGTCATCCGGCTCTCGACCACGATCTTGTCGCCTTCCTTGGTCGTATGGGTCAGGCGGCCGTGCCAGGTGCGCGTCTGGCCCAGCTGCTCCTCCACGTGTTCGAGCGGCGTGGGAAATACGGTGTGCAGCAGCGTGTGGATGTTGCGGCCGAGCGCGTCTTCGCGCTTCCAGCCATAGGTTTTCTCCGCGCCCGAATTCCAGTAGCGGATCTCGCCTTCAAGGCTGCGCACGATGATCGCCTCTGAAGCCAGTTCCAGCAGTTCGGCCCGCACGCGGAACTGCGCCTCGCTCTTCCTCAACTCCTCCGTGCGCTCCGCCACCCGCCGCTCCAGATCGCGGTTGAGGGCTTCAAGCATCCGCGTCTTGCGATAAAGTTCTACGAAAACCCCCACCTTGGCGCGTAGCACCTCGGGAATCACGGGCACGGAGATGTAGTCCACCGCGCCGCTGCGATAGCCCTGAATCCGGTCGGAATCCGACAGGTGCACGCCGGAGATGAAGATGATGGCCGTCTTCTGGAATCGCGGGTGCTGCCGGATGACGTCAGCCAGCTCGAAGCCGTCCACTTCGGGCATGCTCACGTCCATCAGCACCACGGCCACGTCATTCTTGAGCAGGACGTTCAGCGCTTCCCGGGCGGACGTGGCCTTCATCAGGTTTTCACCCAGCTGGGCAAGGATCACCTCATAGCTGAGGAGCTTAGCCGGCTGGTCGTCTACCATCAGAATGTTGACTTTGTCGTCCGCTGTCATGCCACCGTCTCCTTGGCCCAGGTCCCTTGCCGCTTAGCGATGCAGCCACATGCGCAAGGCTGAGAGCAGTTGCTCCGTGTTCACCGGCTTGGCCAGATACTCCGATGCTCCTGCTTCCAGGCACCGCTCGCGGTCGCCTTTCATCGCCTTCGCGGTAAGGGCCACAATCGGCAGCCGCCGCACGGCCGGGTTCTGCCGGATCACCTGCATGGTTTCGTATCCATCCATCTCCGGCATCATGATGTCCATGAGCACGATCGCCAGATCGGATGTGGATTCGATGGTCTCGATGGCTTCGCGCCCGGTGCCCGCGGAAAGCACGGTCATGCCGCGGCGCTCCAGCACGCTGCTCAGCGCGAAAATGTTGCGCACGTCATCGTCCACGATGAGCACCTTGCGCCCGGTCAGGGCTTCGTCGGACTCGTGCAGCCTTTGCAGCATGCGCTGCTTTGCTTCGGGCAGATCGGCGATCACGCGATGCAGGAACAGCGCCGTCTCGTCCAGCAGCCGTTCGGGCGATTCCACGTCTTTGACCACCACGCTGCGCGCCAACGTGTGCAGTTGCGCGTCCTCCTCCGGCGTCAGCTCGCGGCCGGTGAAAACCACCACCGGCAGGTCCTTCAGCTTGGGCGTGTCGCGCAGCCGCTCCAGCACCTCGAACCCCGACATATCGGGCAGGCGCAAATCCAGCACTACGCAATCGTAACTGCCGTCGTCGAGCGCGTTCAACGCCGCCATGCCGGAATCGGCCATGTCGATATCGATGTCCTCGTGGCCCAGCAGTTCGCGTGTGCTGAGCTGCTCGGCCGGGTTGTCCTCGACCACCAGCAGCCGCTTGCGCCGCGGCTGCGCGTAGGCGTGGATGCGGGTGAGCGCCGCTTCCAGATCCTCCCGCGAGGAGGGTTTGGTGACAAAGGCGAATGCGCCACGCGAGAGCCCGTGGTGGCGGTCTTCGTCGAGGGTGAGGATCTGCACCGGGATGTGGCGCGTCCGCGGATCCTGTTTGAGATGATTGAGCACCGTCCAGCCGAGCATATCGGGCAGGAACACGTCGAGCGAGATGGCCGTGGGGCTGAATTCACGCGCCAGGGTAAGCGCGTCGCTTCCGGTGCCGGCAATCAGCACTTTGAATCCCTTGTCGCGCGAGAGGTCGCGGAGCACCCGCGCGTAATGCGGGTCGTCCTCGACGATGAGGAGAGTCGCGTCGCCCTCGACCAGGTTTGCGCGATCGTCTTCAATGCGCGCATCCTGCTCCACGACTGCCGCCGTGGCCAGGAACACCGGCTTGGCCGACAGCGAACCGCTCTTTTCCGGCTTGGACACGTTGGCCACCGCCGGACCCACATAGGTCTGCGGCAGGTAAAGGGTGAAGGTGCTGCCCTGGCCGGGCGCACTCTTAAGCTGAATCTCGCCGCCGAGCAGGCTGGCCAGCTCGCGGCTGATGGCAAGGCCCAGGCCGGTTCCGCCGAACTTGCGGCTGGTGCCCGCGTCCGCCTGCTGGAAGGCCTCGAAGATGATGCGCTGCTTTTCAGGAGGAATGCCGATGCCGGTGTCGGTCACCTCGAAGGCAACCACCGATCCCGCGCCGCTGAGAATAGGATGGTCGGCGCTCCAGCCGCCCGCGGCCGGAGCAACCTTGAGGCGCACGCTGCCTTGCTCAGTGAACTTGAAGGCGTTCGACAGCAGGTTCTTGAGCACCTGCTGCAGCCGCTTGGAGTCAGTGACCAGGCTGCGGCCCAGGTTGGGTTCGGCAACCACTTCGAAGTTGAGCTTGCGGTTGTCCGCCTCGTGCCGGAACGGCCGCGATACGGTATCGAGCAGCGTTCCGAAGAAAATTTCCTCGGCGTCAACGGAAACCGTGCCCGACTCGATCTTGGAAAGGTCGAGAATGTCGCTGATGAGGTTGAGCAGGTCGGTGCCGGCGCCGTGGATGGTGCGGGCAAACTCGACCTGCTTGGCCGAGAGGCTGCCGTCGGGGTTTTCCGCCAGCTGCTGGCCCAGCACCAGAATGCTGTTGAGCGGGGTGCGCAGCTCGTGCGACATGTTGGCCAGGAACTCGGATTTGTACTTCGATGTGAGCGCCAGCTCGCGTGCCTTTTCCTCGAGCGCGCGCCGCGCCTGCTCGATCTCCTGGTTCTTGCGCTCCACTTCGTAGTTCTGCTCGGCCAGCTCCTGCGCCTTCTGCGCCAACTGCTCGTTGGTCTGCTGCAGCTCCTTCTGCTGCGTCTGCAGCTCGGCGGCCAGTTGCTGCGATTGCTTGAGCAGGCCTTCAGTCTGCATGGTGGCTTCAATGGAGTTGAGCACGATGCCGATGGAGGCCGTGAGCTGCTCGAGAAACGCCAGATGCGAGGCCGTAAATGCGCTCAGGCTGGCCAGCTCGATCACCGCCTTGACCCGGTCCTCGAACAGAACCGGCAGCACGATTACGTTCCTGGGCTTGGCTTTGAACAAACCGGAACGAATGGGGGCAGTCCCTCTCGGCAACTCCGTGATCAACATGCGCCGCTTCTCTGACGCGCACTGGCCGATCAGCCCTTCGCCGATCCTCACCTCGGCAAAGCTGCCTTCCGGCGTGTCGGCAAAGGTGGAAAGCAAGACCAGCGTGCCGTCGCTTGCCACGGCGGGCTCGGCGCCCATCTGGTAGATCACGCCTTGTTGTGCGTTTACCAGGGGAGCAAGCTCGCTCAAAAGCATCCGGCCCACGGTGCCCAGGTCGCGCTGGCCCTGCAGCATGCTGGTGAACCGCGCCAGGTTGGTCTTCAGCCAGTCCTGCTCGGTATTGCGGTCCGTGGTCAGGCGCAGGTTGTCGATCATGGTATTGATGTTGTCCTTGAGCTCGGCCACTTCGCCGCGCGCTTCCACCTGAATCGACCGCGTCAGGTCGCCCTTGGTCACGGCCGTGGCCACTTCGGCAATGGCGCGCACCTGGTTGGTGAGGTTGTCGGCCAGCAAGTTCACGTTGCCGGTGAGGTCCTTCCAGGTTCCCGCCGCTCCGGGCACGTTGGCCTGGCCGCCCAGCCGTCCTTCCACGCCCACTTCGCGGGCCACCGTGGTCACCTGGTCGGCAAACGTGGCCAGGGTGTCCGTCATGTTGTTGATGGTCTCGGCCAGCGCGGCCACCTCGCCCTTGGCGTTCACGGTGAGTTTTTGCGTGAGCACGCCGTTGGCCACGGCAGTAACCACCTTCACAATGCCGCGTACTTGTTCCGTCAAATTGGCGGCCATGAAGTTCACGTTGTCGGTAAGGTCCTTCCAGGTCCCGGCCACGCCGGGCACTTGCGCCTGGCCTCCCAGCTTGCCGTCAGTGCCCACTTCGCGGGCCACGCGCGTTACTTCGCCGGCGAAGGCATTGAGCTGGTCCACCATGGTGTTGATGGTGTCTTTGAGCTCGAGAATTTCGCCCTTCACGTCCACCGTGATCTTGCGGCTCAAATCGCCGCGGGCCACGGCCGTGGTCACCTCGGCGATGTTTCTCACTTGAGCGGTGAGGTTGCCGGCCATGCCGTTGACGCTGTCCGTCAGATCTTTCCAGGTTCCGGCCACGCCGGGCACGTTGGCCTGGCCGCCCAGCCGGCCCTCCGAACCTACTTCGCGCGCCACGCGCGTCACTTCCGCCGCGAAGGAGCGCAACTGCTCCACCATGGTGTTGAGGGTTTCCTTGAGCTGCAGGATCTCGCCGCGCACGTCCACAGTGATCTTGCGCGACAAATCTCCATTGGCAATGGCGGTCGCCACTTCGGCGATATTTCTCACCTGCGCCGTCAGGTTGCCGGCCATGAAATTCACGGAGTCCGTGAGGTCCTTCCAGGTTCCGGCCACGCCGGGCACCATGGCCTGGCCGCCGAGTTTGCCATCGGTGCCCACTTCACGGGCTACGCGCGTCACTTCGCCGGCGAAGGCGTTGAGCTGATCGACCATGGTGTTGATGGTGTTCTTGAGCTCGAGAATTTCGCCCTTCACGTCCACGGTGATCTTGCGGCTCAAGTCGCCGCGGGCCACGGCCGTGGTCACCTCGGCGATATTTCTCACCTGGCCGGTCAGGTTGCCGGCCATGAAATTGACGTTGTCCGTGAGGTCTTTCCAGGTTCCGGCCACTCCGGGCACGTTGGCCTGGCCGCCCAGCTTGCCTTCCGTACCCACCTCGCGGGCCACGCGCGTTACTTCGCCGGCGAACCGGTTCAGCTGATCCACCATGGTGTTGATGGTTTCTTTGAGCAGCAGAATCTCGCCCGACACGTTCACCGTGATCTTTTTCGACAAGTCTCCATTGGCGATAGCGGTCGAAACTTCCGCGATGTTTCTCACCTGGCCGGTCAGGTTGGAGGCCATGGAGTTCACGTTGTC